>DAOTVR010000047.1:0-4152 GCA_034436315.1 Anaerolineae bacterium | reverse complement strand
CTGAAAAGCCCGTAGAGGATATACATCGCTACGACCCGGATCGCACCGATCGCCTTGCCGAGCGAGAGGCCATCAAGACCTAGGCAACGTCCCGGGAGCCAGCATCCGCGTCCAGGGTGCTGGCGATCGTGAATATTATTGTAAGTACCTGTTAAAGGCCAGCGGCAGGTAAAGTCTGCGCTTCTCGTTGGCAACGGCGAACGGCGGCGAGAACTCGGAGGTGTTGCCAGCCACATCGGTGGCTGTGGCCGTCAGGTTGGGTCTGGCAAAGCCGGCGGGCTTGCTCAAGCTCCACCGGCCGCTAGCGTCGGCTATGGTTGTGCCCTCATAGATGGCCCCTTCGTCGGCCATATCGGAAAAGATCTCCACGGTGCAATTGGCACAGGCCATGCCTGAGATTCGTGTTTGGGTTGCCAAGCTAATCACCGGGGCGGCCAAGCCGCTGTTGCCTCTATGAAGGAGAGCGATGCCTTTCTGATCATTAGAGTGAATGTGGACACTACCGCCCATCTCTACACCGGCTGAGTTCCCAGAGAGAAGCACTTGCTAAAAGGATGACTATATGCTAGCATAGTTCTTGAACCGAGCCTATAGAGCGGGAGCGCCGAATTTCATGTCGGTGGATGCCGAACCCGAAAGTGCCCCAAAAGAAAGCAGCCTACGGCGATTGCCTATAGGAACGATCGCTCTATGGCTGGTTGTCTTGAGCCTGGTTGTGTTTTTTGTGCCTCTCTACCTCGTCTCGGCCGGCATTCTCAGCGACGTCGGCCGTCTAAGAAGCGAGCTCTCACCTGTTCAAGCGACTTTGACAAGCCTGGCCAAGCCAGCCCCCGATACGCAGGAGAAGCTCAAAACTCTAACCCATATGCAGAGCCTCTCTGCAGCCGCGAGGACAGCCGTAGCTAGTACTGCTGCCAACCATACCGATTGGCCCGCTTTGATCTCCTGCATCAGTAGATATGATCCGCGCCAGATCATGCTAACTTCTCTTACAGAGGCAGACAACCTCATCACTCTCCGGGGCCGAGCCATAAACGATCCTGCAGTTGTCGCCTATGCCCGTGCATTGGAGGAATGCAAGCTGTTCTCACGCGTCGTCGTACAATCTATCCGCAGTGTTGAGACCCCCTTCGCTACCGCAACGATTTTGCCGACGTCAGCCACGCCTCAGGCGGCATCCACCTCTATGACGCCGACCGTGACCTTGACGCCGACGGCGACGATCACGCCCACCCCAGATCCGCGCGACGCGTACGAGGTGGACGATGTAGAGCCCAAGGATATCGCCTTTGACCAGCCTCAAGCACATAACTTTTACCCTGCAGGCGATGTAGACAAGGTCAAGTTCCTGGCCAAGGCGGGGCGTTACTACCGGGTGTTTACCTCGGAACTGCAGCCAGGGGTAGATACTTCTTTGACCGTCTGGATGGATGGCATCGTTTACCGAAACGACGCTCGCCAGCCCGGTGACCTAAGCTCCGAGATCCTCTTTCGGGCACCTCTCGGCCGTGACCTTTGGGTTATCGTCGAGGTGCTCAACCGTGGCCAATATGGCCCCGATAAGTGGTATAATCTCACCGCCCAGGAGATCCTCCCTACGCCGACGGCAACGCCTGCCGTGAGCCCCACGCCTACCCCGACGGCAACGGCCACGGCGACGCCCGACCTTCGTGATGCCTTTGAGCCCGACGACGAGCCTAAGCCCATTGTTTTAGGCCAACCGCAGACGCACAACTTTTACCCTCCAGGAGACGTGGATCGGGTCAAGTTCCTGGCCAAGGCAGGACGCTACTATAGGGTCTATACCACGAACCTTGCCCCGGGTGTTGATACGGCACTGACCATCTGGGTCGGAGGAGCCACTTATACGAACGATGATCGCCCTGGCCACGACCCCAACGATCACAGCTCAGAGATCACTTTTTTCGTCGGCTCCAGTAACGATCTAGAAGCCATCGTCAACGTGATGAACCGCGGCCAAGATGGGCCCGATAAAACATATCTTCTCGTCGCCGAGGAGATCGCCCCTACCCCGGTGCCCACACTCACCGCAACACCCGATCTACGCGACAACTATGAGCCAGATGACCACGATCCGCCGCCGGATATCTTTTTCGGCCAACCACAGTTACATAACTTTTATCCCTCAAACGACATAGATAGAGTCAGGTTCCTAGCCAAAGCAGGGCATTTCTATCGGGTGAGCACGTCAGGGCTGGCCACGGGCGTTGATACCATTCTCACCGTCGCCGTTGGCAGCGTTGTCTACACCAGCGACGATCGTCACGCCGGCGATCTAAGCTCCGAGGTGCTTTTCGGCAATTCCTCCGGCGCGGATGTGTACGCCATCGTGGAAGTACGCAACCGCGGTGCATTCGGATCGGATAAGCTCTATACGCTCACGGCGGAAGAGCTTTCCGATATATACGAACCTGATGACGTGACGCCAAGGCCTATCGCCGTCGGTGAGACGCAGACACACAGCTTCTACCCTCAGGCTGATATAGATCGGGTCGTTTTCCTCGCCAAGGCAGGCCGCTGGTATCGGGTCTTCACCTCAGGGCTGACCGCAGGAGTAGACACGCTCTTGACCGTAACCCTGACTTCAGGGGGCACCGTTTATGGTAGCTTTGTCAACGATGACCGCACGCTTGGCGACCCAAGTTCATGGATCGAGTTTCGCAACGGAGCGGGAAGCGATGTGGATGCGGTGGTAGAGATCGCTAACCGGGGCCAATTTGCTCCCGATAAGCGTTATCAGATCACCGTGGAAGAGTTCACCCCGCCAACCCCAACACCTGGGCCCAGGCCTCCTCGGGCTTCAAGGGGTCTGGGCTTAGCTGCCATGAGGTCCGACTTGTCCCTGACGGCGGCTTTCCAACTTGTCCATCGCTTGTATGCGGATGAGGATCGGGGTATATCGGCCTGGAACGGGGAAGATAAAAGGATTCTAGAAGCTCCCGCGAAGGCTGTGGAATTCGTGATCGTCCTTGAACTCAAGGCAAAACCGCGATGAATCAACTAGGTAACCTAAAACTGCCCGGTGGAGCGACGCGGTGGGCCCTTTTGGCCATCGTGTTGATCATCGGCCTGATCATCGGCTATTTCTTCTTCATAAGGCTCTCGATCATGCCCCGCGTACGGGCACGAGAAGAGCTCGTCTCCAATTTAGCCGCGGCCAGAAAAGAGCTCAAAGAGGCCGAGACGCTTCAAGGGCAACGCCCCACGCAGGTTAGTATCCAAGTCGCCACAGCACAAGCCATGCTCAGTGATTCCCTATGCGCTTTTCTAAGCGACGCTCAAGCAGCCAGCATTTTGGATAGATTATATCAATACGCTGCTGAGAGCGGCATCGAGATCCTGGACTTGCAGGCCCTATCCACGCCTCAAGCGCCGTCTCAACTTCAGCCGACTTCACCGCCGCCCACCCCCTTACCGCCGCTGCCCGCAGCCAGCCCGACTGAGGGGGGCAAGAAGGCTAAGGCAGCCCCGACTCCTACGGCCAGTCCTTTGCCGACCCCACCGCCCCAGCCCAGTCCTTTGCCCCTGGAACCGCGGCAGGTCTATGAGGTCAGGAGCTTTCGTCTTCAGGCGCGCGGGGATATACCCAAGCTGTTGGATTTCATATCGCGGATCAAGGAAGCCTCTCTTAAAAACTGCTCCCTATCTCATGTCAGTATCACCGAAGCCGAGGGCCACTACACCCTTACCATGGACATCGCCTTTTACACATCGGCCCACGTGGTGGAGTATGGGTGCGCCATCTCGCCCATAGCTATCAGGAGGCCCACCTCTTCTCCACAACCAAGCCCGGTCGCCAGCGTACGTCCCGGCTTGGTGCGTCCCACGAATTGGCCCACGAACGAGCCCTGGCCTCCCGATACAAGAGCCACCCCTACCGCAACGCAAGCTCCTTCCCCAAATCTCTCTCCAACGCCTGCTGTATCATCGCCTACAGTGACCCCCAGTCAAGATACTGAGTATACTATATATACGGTGCGTCGCGGCGACACTTTATACTCTATTGCCCGGCGCTACCAAACCACAGTGGAGGCAATCAAGGCAGCCAACGGGTTGACCGGCGATCAAATCCAAGTCGGTCAGCGACTGCGCATCCCTAGATAAATAGGAGGTAGTTCACCTAGGTTGTCG
>DAOTVR010000046.1:0-3374 GCA_034436315.1 Anaerolineae bacterium | reverse complement strand
TCGCCGACTACTGTCAAAGCACCGGCCAGGAGCTCCCTGCGACCCCTGGTAACTTGGTACGCTCCCTCCTGGAGGGCTTGGCCTTGCGCTATCGCCAGGGGATTGAGGATTTGGAGCGGTTGACGGGTCGGCCAACCAAGACCATCCATATTCTCGGCGGTGGTTCTAGAAATGCGCTTCTCTGCCAGTTCACCGCAGACGCTGCGGGTAAGCCCGTGTTGGCCGGCCCCGCCGAGGCCACGGCTACCGCTACCATCCTATTGCAAGCCCTGGCAAGGAAGCGGTTTGCTTCTCTTGTTGAGGTCAGAGAGGTAGTGGCCAGGTCTTCGGCGCTCCTCTACTATGATCCCCATCCGTCTGATGCCTGGGACGAGGCTTATGTGAGGTTTCGGCGGCTCGCCGGCTTGGGAACCGACCAGTAGATGTCGCTTACAGACTATTTGATGCCGAAAGGGAACTTGAATGAAGCAACTTTTTGACCCCCACATGTTTAATTACACCTGGGAGAGCATAGACCAGGATTACTATGTGGTAGCAACCTACTATGTTGAAGATGTCGTGACAGACAGCGATTTTATTGACCACCTGGCTCAGGTGGAGCGGTTGGCTTTAGAGGGCTCTACGGCCACCTGGGTGGAGGTGCGCGAGGAGACGCCTGAGGTGCGCGAACGGCTGACCAGCAAGGTGTTGGGCTACTTTGAAGTGCCCGCGCCTGCGGGAAGTAAGAAGGCGGTGATCCAGCTGGGATTCCCTACCGCTGCTTGGGATCAGAACGTCAATGTGCCCATGTTGCTTCTTTCCATCGCCGGCAACTGTTTCGCCTTTCCCACCAAGATCCGCCTGTTAGACCTCTTTATCCCCAAGAGGATCGCGGCCATGTTCCAGGGGCCTAAATACGGCATTGAGGGGATCCGCAAGCTCCTGGGCGTCTATGACCGTCCTCTGGTACTGCAGATCATCAAACCCAAGATGGGCATGACCCCCGAGGAGACGGCCAACCAGGTCTATCAGACCGCCTTGGGCGGCGTTGATCTCGTGAAAGATGATGAGATGTGCAGCGAGCTGGCCAATTGTCCCTTTGACGCCCGCCTTGAGGCCGTGTTGAGGGCCTTAGAGCGGGCGGAGAAGGAGACAGGCCACAAAACCCTCTACATGATCTCCATCACCGACGAGGTAGATAAGATCAACGAAAAGGCGCGGCGGGCGGTGCGTAACGGGGCCACAGGGCTACTATTGGCTTATTCTGCCGGCCCTTCGGCGCTGCGTGTCTTGGCCGAAGATCCGCAATGTCAGGCCCCGATCCTGCTTCACGTCTCGCATATGCTGGCCACTTTGCCCACGATTAGCTTTCCGGTCTTTTCCAAGATATGCCGTCTATGTGGGGCGGATATGATGCTCTCTCCTTCCATCTGGTCAAGTATCCCCGTGGTCTCACCGGAGGAGTGCTATCGCAATGCTCAAGTGATGTTGGCCCCGTTCTATCACATCAAGCAGACCTGGCCAATGCCCGCAGCGGGGATGTATCCGGGGTTGGTGCCCGTGTTGCTTCAGGAATATGGGCCGGATATCATCATCCCCGCCGGGGGCGGCATCTTGGGCCATCCTATGGGCTACACCGCCGGAGCCAAGGCTTGGCGACAAGCCATTGACGCTGCCATGGCCGATATCCCTCTCCCGGAGGCGGCTAAGGATCATCCTGAGCTGCGTGCGGCGCTGGAGTTGTGGGGCTTACGCGAGCGGCCCAAGACGCGTTGGGGATATTATGGCAAAGAGTTTCATCCCAAGTTCGCGCCGAAGAACATCTAGTCACAGGGTTGTATGCCAGATGTCCCTTCTTGGCGCGTTTCATGGTCCGAGTGCTTTAGTTTGATCGGAGATAATATGGTCTATGCCTGCCAAGGATGATCAAGCATTTACGCTCTCTACTCTCCCCCCTGAGCTTGATGCCGAGCGGCTGAAGGGGATGTACCGCACCATGTTTTTGATTCGTCGCTTTGAGGAGCGGGTCAATGAGCTTTATATGGAGGGACGCATTCCTTCTACCTTGCACCTCTATATTGGCCAGGAGGCCGTGGCTACCGGCGTCTGCGCAGCGCTGAACCAGGACGATTGTGTGTTCAGCACCCATCGTCCCCATGGCCACGCTCTGGCCAAGGGCGTGGCTCCCCGAGCGATCATGGCCGAGCTTTTCGCCAAGGCGACGGGTTGCTGTAAAGCTAAGGGTGGCTCCATGCATGTGGGCGACGTTCGTGTGGGGATGTACCCGGCCATCGCCATCGTAGGAGCCAATGTGCCCATCGCCGCTGGCGTGGCACTAGCCTTCAAGATGCAAAAGAGCCGGCGGGTGGCCGTCTCCTTCTTCGGCGATGGCGCGGCCAACGAGGGGGCCTGGCATGAAGGGCTGAACATCGCCTCTATCTGGAAGCTGCCGGTGATCTTTGTCTGCGAGAACAACCTCTACGCTGCCTCCACGCCGTTCTCCCTGGCCTTTAACATTGAGAACGTTGCCGATCGCGCCCCAGGCTATGGTATCCCCGGCGTGGTTGTGGATGGAAACGATGTCTTGGCCGTGTATGAGGTGACCCGGGCGGCGGTGGAGCGGGCCCGCAGGGGGGATGGCCCCACGCTCATTGAATGCAAGACCTATCGCCAGTGTGGCCATTCTCGCTCTGACCCACGTACCTATCGCTCTCGCGAGGAGGAGGCTGCCTGGCGCGAGCGTGACCCTATCCCTAATTTCCGCAAGTGGCTTTTGGCCCAGGCGATTTGTAGCCCAA
Organism: Anaerolineae bacterium; assembly: GCA_034436315.1. Taxonomy (GTDB): domain Bacteria; phylum Chloroflexota; class Anaerolineae; order UBA1429; family UBA1429; genus DAOTVR01. The sequence goes on along the minus strand of DAOTVR010000046.1, from coordinate 597 downwards.
AGGATCTTGATGAGCTCGAGAAGGGGGTGGAACAGACCATCGCCGAGGCTATTGCCTTTGCCGAATCCAGCCCTGACCCGCAACCGGCGGATCTTTACACCGACGTATTCAAGGAGTGAGTTATGGTTCAGATGAGCATCGCCGAGGCCTTGCGCCAGGCTATCCGCGAGGAGATGCGCCGCGATGAGCGCGTCTTTTGCATTGGAGAGGATATTGGGATCAAGGGAGGCTTTGGCGGGGCTTTTACCGTTACCCAAGGGCTATCAGAGGAGTTCGGGCACGAGCGCATCCTGGATACACCCATCTCGGAGACGGCCATCGCCGGCGTGGCCATCGGCGCTGCCATGGCGGGAATGCGCCCCATCGCCGACGTGCAGTACGGCGATTTTCTGTTTTGTATGATGGACCAGTTGGCCAATCAAGCGGCCAAGATGCGCTACATGTCGGGAGGACAGGTCTCCGTGCCCTTGGTGATGCGCGCGCCGGTGGGGGCCACCTCGCGCGGGGCACAACATGCCCAAAGCCTGGAGGCTTTCTTCACCCATATCCCCGGGCTGAAGGTCGTGGCCCCGGCCACAGCTTACGATGCCAAGGGGT
>DAOTVR010000045.1:0-1501 GCA_034436315.1 Anaerolineae bacterium | reverse complement strand
GCTACTAGGGGTAGTAGTCGGGTTACTTGCTATGGGCTATAGGTAGTATGTTGCCCCCTTAGCTCAGAGGATAGAGCATCGGCCTCCGGAGCCGTGTGCGGGCGTTCGAGTCGCCCAGGGGGCGTTTAACTCGTCTCCCCTAAGGTTATCTCGTACGCAGAGGTAAGCTGTGCCAGCAAGCGAGTCCTACGTCGCTTTTGATCTCGGCGCCGAGAGCGGGCGAGCTATGCTTGGCACGCTGACCAGAGATCGCTTGGAGCTTCAAGAAGTTCACCGCTTCGCCAATACCCCCGTCCGAGTGATCAGCGGCCTGCATTGGGATGTCTTGCGCCTATGGGAGGAGTTGAAGAACGGGCTGGTCCGCGCCAAAGCCTCTGGTGGTGGGGAGTTGTCGGGGATTGGTTTGGATACCTGGGGTGTGGATTTTTGCTTGCTGGATCATCAAGGTGCTCTCTTGGGGCTTCCCTATCACTACCGTGATCAGCGCACCGAGGGGATCATTGACGAGTTACGCCGTCAAATCTCCGAATGGGAGCTGTACGCGCGCACGGGTTTGCCCTTCTCCCCCGTGAATACCCTCTGCCAATTGGCGGCCATGCGCAAGGCGGGAAGCCCGGCGCTGGACGTGGCCCAGGATCTGCTTATGATCTCCGGGCTTTTCACCTTTTGGCTCAGCGGCGAGCGAGCCATTGAAGCCACGATCGCTGGCACGACCCAATTCTATGACCTGAAGGCTCACGATTGGGCCTATACATTGCTGGAGAACCTGCACTTGCCCTCTTGCCTGTTGCGCCCGGTGACCCCTACGGCCACAGTTCTAGGGCGGCTTCTGCCGGCCGTGGCCGAGGAGGTGGGCTTGGGACAAGTGCCGATCATCGCCACGGCCTGTCACGATAGCGCCGCTGCTGCGAGCGTGGGGCCCACGCAAGAGGAGTGGCCTACGTTCATCAGCTCAGGCACCTGGTCGGTGGTGGGCACAGAGCTTGAGCAACCGTTGCTCACCCCTGAAGCGCTGGCTTGCCACTTTTTCAATGAGGTGGGGGCCTGCGAGCGGATCATCTTTGTACAGAATAGCATGGGCCTATGGCCCTTACAGGAGTGCCGGCGCGAGTGGCTCCGCCAAGGGCGCGACTGGAGCTACGCCGAGCTCACTCAGATGGCTGCGCAAGCTCGTCCCTTCGCGGCCATTATCAACCCCGATGACTCGGCTTTCTTCCATCCTGGAGAGATGACGGCGAGGATCGCCGACTACTGTCAAAGCACCGGCCAGGAGCTCCCTGCGACTCCTGGTAGCTTGGTACGCTCCCTCCTGGAGGGCTTGGCCTTGCGCTATCGCCAGGGGATTGAGGATTTGGAGCGGTTGACGGGTCGGCCAACCAAAACCATCCATATTCTCGGCGGTGGTTCTAGAAATGCGCTTCTCTGCCAGTTCACCGCAGACGCTGCGGGTAAGCCCGTGTTGGCCGGCCCCGCCGAGGCCACGGCTACCGCTACCATCCTA
>DAOTVR010000044.1:0-12323 GCA_034436315.1 Anaerolineae bacterium | reverse complement strand
GCCAATAGGTGATGGACGGGTTAAAGGCGACGTCAAGACGCTCGCCGATCTCGGGCATTTCGCCGGCGTTAAACCAGATGAAGCGTAGAGGATGGCCCGAATCATCGTCTAGGAAGAGACGCCGGTGAGGAGTCGCGCGCTCGCGGCTGACGTCTTCAATGCGGATCAGAGTGCCCCCGCTGGTTACAAGCGTTGGGCGTGGGTTGCCGGCTCCAAAGGGAGCCAGACGGGCTAACTCGTGGGCCAGTGTGAGGCTGATCTCCTCCCAAGGTACCTCGGCATCAATCGGGAGCGCGGGGATTGCCCTTGGAGGAGCTTGGCGTGACACCCAATCCCACAGTCCGCGCTTGAATGCGGGGATATTCTCGCGTTCTATGGAAAAGCCAGCGGCCATGGGATGTCCGCCCTCGCGAACGAGGTATTCTCGTTGGCTCAGGATAGCCTCGTGGATATCAATACCTTCTACTGAGCGTGCCGAGGCTACGCTGGGTTCCCCCTGCCGATGAGCGATGAGAATAGCGGGACGGTCGTACCTGCGGGCCAGGTCTGTCGCTATCAAGCCCAACACACCGATCTCCCACCCTTCGCCATCAAGGATGATCACCGGTTTTCTCGCTAGCTCAGGGTCGCGCTTTAGGCGTTCCTGAATCTCAGCGACTATCGCCTCCGTCCGAGCCTGACGATCACGGTTTAGAGCCTCTAACCATTCCGCCAATCGCTGGGCTTCGTCTACGTCACGGGTTAGGAGCAGTCGTAGGGCCATCTCGGAGTCGGCCAGGCGCCCGGCAGCGTTCAGTCGGGGACCAAGTTGGAAACTAATATCCTGCTCGCTCAGGTGAGCCAGATCCAGCCCCGCCGCACGGACCAGAGCCTCTAGCCCTGGCCGACGAGTGTGTCGCAAAGCCTCAAGTCCGCGTTGGATAAGGTAGCGCACATCATTTACTTGCTTAGCCACGTCGGCGACCAATCCCAAGGCTACGAGATCGAGCATTTCTTCTAAGCGAGAGGCGTGAGCGGTGCCCTCTAGGAGAGCACGGGCCACCATGTAAGCTACGCCCACGCCGGAGAGCTCGCGCAAGGGATGGTTAGCGGGGAGCATATTGGGATCGATCACCGCTTGAGCAGGGGGCAGTCTGGGCGGTAGGTCGTGATGGTCGGTGATGATGATCGTCAAGCCAGAGGCCACGCCTTGCTCGACCACCTCGGCCTCGCCAATGCCCGTGTCGCAAGTGATTAATAACGCGACACCATCACGCAAGGCCTCCTCTATCGCTCGGGGGTGTAATCCATGTCCCTCATCCCGACGAGGAAGTCGGTAATCGACGCGAGCACCAAGGGCTATAAGTGCCTCGTAGAGGACGGCTGTTGATGTTTGCCCATCTGCATCAAAGTCCCCCCAGATGCGCACGTGGGCTCCTTCGGTAAGCGCTGCTTGTAGAAGGCGTCGGGCGACTTCCATGCCCTCTAAAGCGAAGGGAGAAGCCGGCGTATACTGCGAGGGGTCAAGATAGGCTCTGGCTTGTGCCACGTCAACCAAGCCGCGCTGGGCTAGCAATCTGGCCACTAAGGGGTGGCCACCCACGGCCTCACGTAGAGCAGTTGGCACCTCGACCGGCTCGGGTAGTAACCAATCGCGTTTCATAATCAGATCCGTGTAAGCTCATTGATTTAGCCAGTCTAGAGTAAGCCTGAGGAATTGTCAAAGCTCAATTGCCCGTTTCCAGCACCCTGGCTAGAATGAGCTATCCAAATTGAAAGGATCTCGTACGATGGCTAAGATGACCTCGCGGCAACGCATGTTGGCTGCCATTCATCATGAGCGACCGGACCGAGTTCCAGTGGCTCCTTGGGGTTTGGGGCGAATCCCTAGGGAGAGCGCTTTGGCGGCAGAGTTGATTGCGCGCACTGATCCTTGGCTGGAGATCGGTCTAGGCTGCGATCCCGTCGGCGGCGCGGCCTTTCCCCTTGAGGAGGAGCGCTGTGGCACTATGCTGCGCCGGGTGCTACACGCGCCAGGGCGTGACCTGGTTTCCATCTGGACAACGACGGCCCAGACGACTGCCTGTACGGAGCCGTTCTGTAAGAGTGTCGCCGATATCGAGGCCCTCCTGGCTATCCCCTATGTTGCCCCGCACCCTGATGTGGAGGCTTTTCGGGCCTTTAAACGGCAAGTTGGGGAGGATGGCCTGGCCGTTATGGGGGTAGGAAATGCCCTCTGCTATCCTAACGATATGTTGGGTACGGAGTTCTGTAGCTATCTTTGGGCGGCGGAGCCGGAGTTGATCCGACACATGGTCAGCCTCGCTGCCGAGCGCATTTTCAATGTGGTTGAGGAAGCTTGCAAAGGCGGCGTAGATTGTTTCCGTATCGTTGGGGGGGAGTATGCCACCCAATTGATGGGCCCGCGCGCCTGGGATGAGTTGGTGGTGCCTTTCGATAAGCCTCTGGTAGAAATGATCCACTCGTATGGGGGCATCGCCCACTACCATAACCATGGGAATATAAGACGTTTCATTGAAAAAATCGCCGATCTGGGCATTGATTCTCTGGATCCCATCGAGCAACCCCCGTATGGCGATATTAGGATGGACGAAGCTATGGCCCGGATTGGAGGGCGCGTTTGCCTCGTGGGAGGATTGGACGACATGGAAGTGCTAGAGACGCGCCCCCGCGAGGAGGTGTTACGGCTTGGAGCCGAGCTTCTTGAGCGTGTGGGCATCATCGGCTACATGCTAGGAGGCACCTCATCGGGAATATACGGTGAGGCTGCGGCGAGGAACTTTATCGCCCTCGTTGAGGTGGCCGAACGCTACGCCGTATGATCTTTCCTCTTTCGGCTTTTTTGCGCTTAAGTAGACCGATGTAATCTTTTTTTGTTTTCTTACTTTGCAAGAAATCTTGCTGTTCAAATTGTTCAACTCTCAACATATATCTTGCCTTTGATTTTTCGTGCTTGCTCGCCGAGAGGCTGGTCGTTAAGGGACAGTTTGTTTTGCCTGAAATATCATTGTTTGATATTATAATCATATATCAAAAATAGGATATATAGGGGTCAAAAAGTTATCCACAAGTCAGCCCTCTTATGCACAGGTCACCAGAGCGTGCTATAATGAATCCAGGAGGTCTGAGAGGGATGGCCATCGTACGTATCCCCGGCGGCAGTCGAGGTGCTCAATTGGCCGAGTTGGTTGTCCAGCAGAATCCGGGCAGTCGCTGGCGGAAAGTGGGCGAGAGCATCGAGATAGAGGGCCCTCGTATAGAGATCCTAGGAGCGACGATCGCCCAGGTCTATTGGCCTGATTCCCCCGTTGCGGCACGCGCTGTGGAGCGTTTCATGCGCCACCTGATCGGTTTTGACGCCAAGGCCACTCGTCTGATCACATCTGACCGCGTCGTGATCATGGACGAGCCGGAGACAGAGCAACCGCTTTTGGTGCGCTTTCCGGCCTCTCTGAAAGAGCGGCTGGCACGGGTGGCCGAGCTTTTGGGGATCAGCCAGAATGAGTTGGTCGTACGCGCTGTGCAGGACTTGGTCTCCTTTGCCGAGGAAGTTAGCCGAGAGGGGCCTCATTTGACCTGATCTCCGAAGGGTGCTAGAATTGCTTTCGTTGTTAGGGGCTTGGGTGTCCTGAGGCTGTGAGGCCAAAGGCATAATAGGGGAAGTCCGGTGCGAGTCCGGCGCTGTCCCGCAACTGTAACTCCGCAAGGAGAAGCCAGGTCGCCTGCCCAAGCCTTCATTCCGGAGCCTTCGAGCGAAAGGTGATGGGATGGGTATCAGGTTGGGTTTCCTGCCAGACAAGTTCCGCTCCTCATCGTTGAACGTGAGGCGTAGCGGAACTTGTTTATGTTTGCTTGGGATTCTCCACTTCTTGCCAGCCTGCCCTTTCTCTGAACCGCTCGCTTTTCAGAGAAAGGGGGGCAGAGATATGCGCATGGCCTCATAAGCCACCCGGCCCGGTTGTCGGCGCCAAGATTTGCAGCACCTCATGAGAAAATGGAAAGGAGAGTTGCCATGCGTCGTATCCGATTGATTTGTTTCCTCTTCGTTTTGGTTTTGGCTCTCAGCGTTCCCGCTTCGGCAGCGTCAAGTGCCCCAGCCCATTCTGTCAGCATGGCTGCGCGCATTGAGGCAGCAAACCGAGCATTGGCTTGGCTGCGCACTCTGCAAGAGAGGGACGGAGCGTTTGGCTCCAGTGTCGGCATGACCCTAGAAGTGGTCTTGGCGGTAGCTGCTGGAGGACAGGACGTCTCCACTTGGCGCGCTCTGGAGAGTGGCCTGTCTCCTGTAGACTATTTGGCGACGAACCTAGAGCGATACGCCGTAGATGCGGCCTCCACCGGCAAGCTAATCGTGGCCCTTGTTGCTGCGGGCTATGACCCCAAGGACTTTGTGGGGCGTGATCTCGTCGCCCGTTTGCAAAACTATCATGATGGCCGTGGCGCTTACGGTACAACGACGCTCAGTCAGGTTTGGGCCGTCTTGGGCTTGCTTGCCGCAGGCCAAACCTTGCCTAGGGGAGCTACGTCTGTGTTGATCAGCGCCCAGCAAGCGGATGGAGGCTGGGAAGGGGCTCCCGGATGGGGCACTGACTCTAACACAACGGCCCTGGTTTTGCAGGCCCTTGTTGCCGCCGGCGTGAAGGCGGATCATCAGGCTATCAGCAAAGGCTTGAGCTATCTGGCTGCGCAACAGAGCCCGACGGGAGGCTTCACATATTCCGCTCAGTGGGGCATGACTGCCGATGCCAATTCCACAGCTTATGTTTTGCAGGCCCTGATCGCCTTGGGACAGAACCCGGATTCGCCCAAATGGCGCAAAGACGGCTCTTCGGCCATAGACGATTTGCTGCGCCTGCAGCTCCCCAATGGAGCCTTTGAATGGCAACCGACGCAAGGGGCGAACCTTTTGGCTACGGCTCAGGCCATACCGGCGTTACTGGGCAAGGTCATCCTCCCTGTTCCGCGCATGTTAGATCTGGGCGCCGATGCCGATCATCCCAAAATACTGGGTAATAACCTTTCTCTAGAGAGCAAATTGTTGGGCGATAGCGCCGGAGCATATGCCTTCTATGCGCTGGATTACCCGGGTGATGCTCGCACGGTGACGATCAAACTGAGCTATACTCCCGCCGATCCGGTGACGCGCGCCGGCTTTGGCTTCTGCGTGTACGCGCCAGGAGGGCAGCTTATTGGCAAAGGGGTGCCGGCAGCAGATGGTGCGGGATACTTGGAGCTCCACGCAAGCAGCGCTCGGCGCGCCCGTTGGCTGGTGCAAGTGTATAACTACTTGCCTCAACATCCCGTCACCTATTCTGTGGTTGCCACAGGGCTTCCAGAGGTCGTCAAGGGGGCTCCAAGCGCTCGTCTGACCAACGTGGATGCGGCCAGTGCGATCGCCCTGGAGGGCCCTACGTCGGGCACTTTGATAGGCGCTCGCGCTGGAGCGTATGCCTTTTACAAGCTCTCCTACCCGGGCGATGGCTCGCTCGTCACTGTGAGGGCGACTCTATCACCGGATGATCCTGTTACAGCGAGAGGGATCGGTTTGGTGATCTATAGCCCGTCGGGGGAAGCGATCATTGGCCAGAGCACGAGCCCGGGCGTTCGTGAGGCAACTTTCTCCTCTCGGGTCGCTGGCGATTACCTCATTCAGATTTATAACTACATTGAGGGCCTAGCCCTTCGCTTTACCCTTAGCCGGTAAAGCCCGCCCCAGGTGTGTCAGGGGTACGATAGGCCATGTGTTGAGGAACTTTGGCCTCTAAGCTTTCCTTAAGCGATAGGAAAGCTTAGAGGCCGGCAATCTGGGGAGGAGCAATGGGGCAACGCCCACGTAAATTCTTCGTCCTTAGCGTTTTGCTATGTTTCGTACTCTGGCCTCACCCGGCTCGCGCTGAGGGGCCGCATCGTGCTGGCTTGATCGTGGTCTATGCGCCGGATGATGTTTACTCTGTCTGTGTCACTTTCAATGAGCCCGAGCTGACGGGCGTTGACCTCTTGCGCCGCGCCGGCTTGCGGGTGATTGGGGCGGCCTCGCCGGGCATGGGGGAGGCGATTTGTAAGATCGGGGCCGTTGGGTGCGACTTCCCCGGTGAAGAGTGCTTTTGTCAATGTTCGGGGACGCCCTGTGCGTATTGGAGTTACTGGTACTGGGAGAAGGGAACCTGGGTCTATTCGGGTAAGGGGGCGGGTAGCCGCAAGGTGCACGATGGCGACATTGACGCTTGGGTTTGGGGTGATGGGAAAGCAAAGCCCCCAATGCCCCGGTTTGAAGGTTCCTGCGCGTCCCTTGGGGTGCCTGCTCCTACCGCGACAAAACGCCCGCTGACGCCAACGCCGAAGATAACTCCTACTCCCCAAGTGGCAGCAACTGGTACGCTGTTACCCACGGCGACGCAAGCTGCTCAGCGGACCAACACGCCTTTAGAGTTTTGCTCCGCGACGGCTACGTGCAGCCCAACTAGGCCCCCCACTTTGACACCGCTCCCTACCTCTACCCCTGAAGCAACTTTGACGGTCTCGCCTGAGGCGTCATCTGGATCTCCCTCGCTTTCTCCAACAAGTATATCCGGGGTGCAACCATCCGGCCGTAACGAGCTGGAGACGAGTCAACAGCGCTCGGCAGGAAGCCAGTACGGCGCCTTTGTGGGCCTCGCTTTGTTCCTGCTGCTTCTGATCGGCTGTGCCGTTTATCTTCGGAAGCGGCAAAGCCTTCATTAACATAACTTTAGGGGGTTACTCCATGAGATTTCCCCACCTTATGGCGGAGATTCGTCCTTTAGACGAGAAAGCTATGGCTATCGCCAAGGCGCGCCAGGATCGGCTCACAAAGCCGGCCGGCAGCCTGGGCCGCCTGGAAGCGTTGTCCATTCAGGTCGCGGGTATCAAGGGCGATCCCTGTCCTCGGATTGTACACAAAGTCGTCTTGTGCTGCTCTGGAGACCATGGGGTGGCGGCCGAGGGGGTTAGTGCCTACCCGCAGGCCGTTACCGCGCAGATGGTGCTCAATATCCTGAATGGTGGAGCAGCGATCAGTGTGCTCTCCCGTCAGGCGGGAGCGCGAGTCAAGGTGATTGATGTTGGGGTGGCGGCTCATCTGCCGGCGCATCCTGATCTGTATGAGTTCAAGATCGCGTTTGGCACTCGAAATATGGCCCAAGGGCCGGCTATGACGCGCGAAGAGGCTACCCAGGCTATTGAGGCGGGCATCGCCGTGTTTGAATCCGAGCTCGCCATAGGGCTGGACATCGTTGCTACGGGTGAGATGGGAATCGCCAATACGACCCCAGCTACGGCGATTGTGTCTGCCATCACTGGGCTGCCGGTTGTCCAGGTGGCCGGGCGTGGTACTGGCTTGGATGATACGGGCATGACCCGTAAGATCAAGGTCATTGAACGCGCATTGGCCATCAACCGGCCGGACCCAAAGGATCCACTGGATGTGCTGACCAAGGTGGGAGGGTACGAGATCGGCGCGATCGCTGGCATCATCCTTGCGGCAGCGGCGCACCGCGTGCCCATCGTCGTTGATGGATTCATCTCTACGGCCGGCGCACTCATTGCCGCAGGGCTATGCCCGCTCGTTAAAGATTACTGCATCGCCTCGCACAACTCGGCGGAGGTCGGGCATCGGGCTATGTGGACGTATTTGGGGCTTGAGCCTTTGCTTGATCTGGGGCTTCGTTTGGGCGAGGGCACGGGAGCTGTGCTGGCCATGCAACTGGTGGATGCGGCTTGTCGTGTCCTCAATGAGATGGCAACCTTTGATTCTGCGCATGTTTCTGAAAAGCTTTAACCTCGCGGCCATTCTCCTGGCCGTTCAATTTCTGACGCGTATACCCCTTCCCTTGCGGCATAAGCCTGCGGAAGAAGTGTGGGCGCATTCTGTGGCTTGGTTTCCTGTAGTGGGTTTGTTGATCGGTTTGCTGGTCGCGGGAGCGCGTTATCTCGCGTCTTGGTTTTGGCCGGTGGAGTTGGCCGCTGCGCTATCTGTGGCCCTTTGGGCGATAGTAACAGGAAGCCTCCATCTAGATGGTTTTGTAGATTGCTGTGATGCACTAGTAGCTGTGGTCCCTGCTCAGAGACGGCTGGAGATCTTGAGAGACGTGCATGTGGGAACGTATGGCCTCGTTGGGGCCATCGTGCTTCTTCTCCTCAAGTGGCTAGCCGTCAGCAAAGCGCCCTGGTCCGCCTTGGTCATCGCTCCCATTATAGGGCGCTGGGCGATGGCCTATGTGATCTGGCGCTTCCCTTATGCGCGGTCAGACGGATTGGGGAAGATGTTTAAGGATGGCCTAACGTGGCAAGAGTTCTTGTTGGCGAGTTTCATGACTTTGGGGCTAGCGTTAGCTTTCATGCGCTGGCAGGGCCTTATTGCCCTGGCAGGGAGTTGGCTCGCCGCCTGGCTTTCAGCACGATGGGCGCACAAGCAACTGGGCACGGGGATTACCGGCGATGTGTATGGGATGGAATGTGAGGTGAACGAGATCGTCGCATTGCTTATCCTGGGGGCGCTCCATTGACGAAGAGGGGTTTTCGCCTGGGGTCCACTTCCTATGTTTACTGGGATGATATCTTGCCCAACGTACGCCAACTCGGTCCGTTTGTTGACGATGTGGAGTTGGTGTTGTTCGAATCGGACGGTTATGGCAATCTTCCGGATCAGGCAGTGGTAACTGAGCTCCAGCGCCAGGCCGCTATTCATGATTTGACCTATACCGTGCATCTGCCCCTTGACCTTAAGGTGGCGCCTGGTGAACGTTCCCTGTTGCTCGCACACAGGATCGTTGAGCTAACGCGCCCTCTGGAGCCCTTTGCGTATATCGTGCACCTGGACGCCCAAGAGGCCCTGCAGACCGGTCGGTGGGAGCCCTGGCGAGAGAGCTCTACGAGGGGCTTGGAGGATCTGGGGCGCGCTGTGGGAGGCATGGAACGGCTCTGTATAGAGAACTTGGAGCGCTGGCCCTATGAAGAGATGCTGCCCATCTTGGAACGAATCCCGGTTAGCTTTTGTTTGGATATCGGGCATTTATGGCTTCAGCGGCTGGATCCGGTTCCATGTATTGAACGTCTGGCACCCCGAATGCGCGTCGTACACTTGCATGGGGTTGCCGAACGCGATCATCGATCGTTGTCATGCGTTCCTAGGCAACAGTTGCACGCGGTTCTGGAGGCTTTAGCGTCCACGGGCTTTGCGGGTGTGTTGACGCTAGAGGTCTTTTCTGTAGAGGACTTTTTCCCATCTCGACAACTGGTGCTCAAGTGGACGACAAGACACCAAAACAACGGCGAACGATCTTGATCTTGGGCGGGGCGCGCAGTGGAAAGAGCGATTATGCCCAATCCCTCGCAGCCAAGCTCTCCTCTAACGTCCTGTACGTGGCCACAGCCACGGCTCAGGATGAGGAGATGGCCGAGCGCATTGTGCGCCACCGCGCCTCTCGCCCGGCAAGATGGGACACGCTGGAAGTACCCCTGGGCGTGGCGGCGGCCTTGCGCGAGGGCATAGGGGGCTATGATGTGGTGCTCATAGACTGTTTAACCCTGCTTGCCTCCAACATCTTATTGCGCTATGAGAGACGGCCTGATCTGGCAGAGGCTGCGCTGCTAGCGGAGCTGGACGAGATATTTACCCTATGCGAGGCCGCTGGCGTCACGCTGATAATGGTCTCCAATGAGGTGGGTATGGGCGTGGTGCCTCCCTATCCTTTGGGCCGCTATTACCGCGATCTGCTAGGCAGGGCTAACCAGAGGGTCGCCAGGCGCGCCGATCATGTGCTGTTGCTCATTGCCGGGCTTCCGGTGGATATCAAAGCCTTGTCAGGGGAAGTTTCCCTGTGGAACGGCGATAGGGAGTAGCGGCTTTATTTGTGTTTGGGATTCAGGCCACGTTATAATCGGAAGATCTGGCTGGGCCAGTTTGTAGGAGGGTGAAACTCAAGGGGAGGCTACTTGTATGAAACCTGTAGAAATGGCACTGCTTGGCGCCGGCAATCGTGGAACTTTTGCCTATGGCGCTTACGCTAAGCTGAATCCGCACATGGTGCGTTTCGTCGCCGTGGCAGAACCTGATCCTACAAGGCGGGAGCGTTTCGCTAAGGAACATCGCATCCCGCCAGAGCGCTGCTTTTCCTCTTGGGAGGATCTGGTTGCCCGGCCACAGCTTGCCGAGGCACTGCTGAATGCTACGATGGATCAGACTCATGTTGCCTCAACTTTAGCGGCTCTATCCGCCGGGTATCATGTGCTTTTGGAGAAGCCCATGGCCACCACGCCGGAGGATTGTGTGCGTCTCGTACAAGCAGCGGAGCGAACGGGACGCATCCTCCAAGTGTGCCATGTGTTGCGTTATACGCGCTTTTGGAGTATCTTGCATGACCTTATCCGATCGGGGCGATTGGGACAAGTGGTCACCGTCAATCATCGTGAGAACGTGGCATACTGGCATATGGCGCACAGCTTTGTGCGCGGCAATTGGCGCAGCGCGGCTTCAAGCGCGCCCATGATCTTGGCCAAGTGTTGCCACGATATGGACATCCTGTACTGGAACCTGGGTTCTCCCGTGCGGCGGCTCTCTTCCTTTGGACGGCTGAGCCATTTTCGCGCCGATCAAGCTCCCAAGGGAGCGCCGGAGCGCTGTACGGACGGTTGTCCCGTCCAGGAAGAATGTCCTTTTTACGCCCCGCGCCTCTACCTTCGTGAGGACCTGACGGGCTGGCCCGTCAACGTGATCTCGGATGATTTGAGTATGGAGGGGCGACTAAAGGCGTTACGTGAGGGGCCGTATGGTCGTTGTGTATACCGTTGTGACAACGACGTAGTGGACCATCAAGTGGTTAACATGGAGTGCGAGGATGGGATCACGATCGCTTTTACCATGCATGGCCATTCCCACGACAACGTGCGCACCGTGCGCTATGATGGCACCCGGGCGACCTTGCGGGCCAGCGAGGCAACCGATGAGATCATCCTCTATGACCACCTTACCGGCAATGAGGAGCGGATCCGGCCAGGTGCTGTGATGGGAGGCCACGGAGGTGGGGATACAGGGGTGATGAACGCCTTCGTAGCCACTCTGCGCGAGCCTGGTCGGGAGCCTCTAACCAGCGCCCGCGCCTCGTTGGAGAGCCATTTGATGGCTTTTGCTGCTGAACGGGCGCGTCTTGAGGGGAGTATAGTGGACATGGCCGCCTATCGTGCGGAGATCGAGGCCAGGGCACTCAACGCGCCACTGAGCATGCAATAAGTTGCTCTCTTGGCCTTTAGGCTTCATTGAGTGCACGGTCCACGATCCGAGACAATTGAGCCATGGTGACCGGCTTTGTGATCCACTCTACGGTTTCTTCACCCAGCAGAGAAAACCCTCTTTCTTTCAACGGGTATCCACTCATGGCTATTATCCTGATCTTGGGGTCCCGTGCTCTCAGGATTTGGATCAAGTCTTTGCCCCCTAGTCCGGGCATCACCATATCGGTCAATACTAGGGCGATCTCTCCTTGATGCTGATCGTAAAGGTCCAGCGCCTCGTAGACGTTAGAGGCTGCCAAGACGTGGTAGTTTGCCTGTTCCAGCATCCCTCTGATCGCCTCTAATACGACCCGCTCATCTTCCACCACCAAGATCGTTTCCCCGCGGCCCCGGCGCATTTTCTCTGTGTTTCCTTCCCTTGGCGCCTTGGGCCCGGACAAGGCGGGCAAGTAGATAGTGAAGGTTGTACCCTTGCCTTGCTCGCTCTTTACCGCAATGTGGCCCTCGTGTTGCTTGACGATGCCGTACACCTGAGCTAATCCCAGCCCCGTGCCTTTGCCCACCTCTTTCGTTGTGAAGAAGGGCTCGAAAAGATGCGGCAAGTCCTCCTTAGAAATGCCCACACCGGTGTCCACGACGGATAGAGCGACCCACTCCCCCGGCTGCATATCCGTAAGAGGCGCCGGATCGCTGGGTTTAAGGGTGAGACGAGATAAGCGAAACCGCAACTCCCCACCGTCGGGCATAGCATCGTAAGCGTTCGCGGCCAGATTAGCAACGACTTGGCGCATCATGGCAGGATCTGAGGAGACGGTATAATCACAATCGCTATTGCCGTCTATCTCCAGGCTAATATGGATGTTCTCAGGAATGGTCCGCTGGAGGAATTTGATGCTTTCTTTAAGGAAAGTAAATAGGTCAAAGGGACGGCGCTGGATAATGGACTTGCGACTGAAGTCAAGTATCTGGCGAACCAAATGCGCGGCCCGTTCACCCTCCGCGACGATGATTTTCAAATCCTCCATCGCCTGTTGGGGCATGCCCTCCTGCCTCTGTAGTAATTGGGCATAGCCGAT
>DAOTVR010000043.1:0-24985 GCA_034436315.1 Anaerolineae bacterium | reverse complement strand
ACGCCAGCCGGGTGATGACGCACGGGGAGATCAACGAGTTCCCCTTCTTCACCTTCCTCTACGCCGACCTTCACGCGCATTTGATCGCCATGCCCTTTGCCCTTCTATCTCTGGGCCTGGCGAGCGGCCTTTTAGTGAGGGCCGGGATCAGCGATCAGCGGCAGGGGATCAGCCCGGCCCCTGACCCCCATCCTTTGTCTCCCGGCCTCGTGGCCGACAGGTGGAAGCGTTTCGTTGGCTGGTGGCGTAGGATAGATTGGGCACTAGGGCTTCAACTAACCCTCTTGGCTTTGGCTGTGGGCGAGCTGTGGTGCAACAACACCTGGGATTTTCCCACCTATGCGGGGGTGGCGCTGGCGGCCATCGCCATAGGCGTCTATGCCGAGCGCAAGCGGCTTGATTTCCAGACGCTGACCCGGTTCGTCTGGCGCGCTGTGTATTTCCTCGCGCTCAGCAGGCTGTTCTTCTGGCCCTATCACCGCCACTTTGGCTCCGCCTATACCAGCGTGGAGCCGTGGAAGGGCGAGCGCACCTCCTTGGATGCCTATCTGATCATCCACGGCACGATGCTTTTCATCCTCTTTACTTACCTTCTGGTGGTAGCCTTTGGCCGAGGCTCGCGGGGGGCCATCGCCCGTGCCGTGCGTGTGCTCCTTTTGCGTCGCCGTCGGGGGCGAGCTTGGTACCTCTACGGGCTTTTGGTGCGCTGCCCGAGCTTGGGTTACGACCTCGCTTGGACCGGCCTGATCTTTTTCGGCTTGTTGCTTGTGTTGTTGCTATTAGCCAAGGCCTGGATTCCCTTGTTGACCCTGCCCTTCTTGATTCTGGCCATCGCCCCGACCTTGGAACGCGATGCGCCCCCTGAGCGCCGCCTGCAGACGCTCTTGATCGCCGTGGGCCTGGCGCTAACGCTAGGAGTGGAATATATCGTCCTCAAGGGCGATATCGGGCGCATGAATACGGTCTTCAAATGCTATCTACAAGTGTGGATCCTATGGGGCATCGCCTCCGCCGTGGCCCTGGCTCACCTGGCCCACAGGCAACGTCAGTGGTCACAGACTGCGCGCAAGGCCTGGAACACGATCCTGGGAGTGCTTCTCTTCTGTGCCGCCCTTTATCCCGTTTTCGCCACGTACGGCAAGGTGCGCGACCGTTGGGACCCGAACCTTCCGGGTGGTCTGGATGGGATGGCCTATATGACCACCGCCCGTTATTACGATAACAACCGCGAGCTCACGTTGGAATATGATCGCCAGGCCATCCTCTGGATCCTGGATCACATTGAGGGCTCTCCGGTCATCGCCGAGGCGAATACCCCTCTCTATCGCTGGGGCAGCCGCATCTCAATCTACACCGGCCTGCCGACGATCATCGGCTGGGATTGGCACCAGAAGCAGCAACGCGCGGCGGTGAGTGGCCAGGTGGTGGATTGGCGGCTGGAGGATCTAAGCACGCTCTACAACACGCCGAGCATAGAGACGGCCCTCAAGATCCTGCAGCGCTATCAGGTGAGCTACATCTACGTGGGCGAGCTGGAGCAGGCGTATTATGATCCCCAGGGCCTGGCCAAGTTTGAGGAGATGGTCGGCTCGGCCCTAGAGGTAGTGTACCGCCAGGGGCCGGTGACCATCTATCACGTCATCGGCTCTGAGGCTATTGCCCCAAGCCAGTCGGGCCGATCTCGTGGGCTTGAGCCGGGCGACCTCCGGGCTTGGATCGCCCGCCACTGGATCGGAGGTGCGGTGCGGGCCGAGGGGCCGGAAAAGCCCTCGCCAGCCCCCGCCGAACCGACCAAGCTTCCCTTGATGTTGGATAAGCCAGTGGAGCAATTGCCCGTGCTCAGGGATCGGGGCTGGAATAAGCTCGCCTCGGGGCGCACGCTTGTTGCCATCGCCGTCTGGTGGCTGGCCTTAGAGGTGCTCGGCCTAGCCGCCTGGCCATTGGTGCGCCGGGTCTTTGCGGGTTTCGCCGATGGCGGCTATGCGCTGACCAAGGGTATCGGCCTATTATTGAGCGGCTATCTGGTGTGGATCGGGGCTAGCTTGCGCCTGGTGGCCAACAGCCCGCCGGTGGCCTGGGGGGCTGTGGTGCTCCTAGGGGGGTGCTCTTTTTTTCTCTTGGGCCGACGACGCCATGGTAGGGACGTTCAATTGAACGTCCCTACCCATCTGATCCTTCTGGAGGAGGGCCTCTTCTCGGCGGCCTTTCTGGCGTTCGTCGGCCTTCGCATCTTGAACCCCGACCTCTGGCAGCCTTGGTTTGGCGGAGAGAAGATGATGGAGATCGCCTTCCTCAACGCCATCACCAAATCGGCTTACTTCCCGCCGTATGATCCCTATTTCGCCGGCGGGTATCTCAATTATTATTACTACGGCCAGTTCCTCGTCGCCCTGCTCGTCAAACTCACCGGGCTGGTGCCCGAGGTGGCCTTTAACTTGGCCGTGCCCACCTTCTTCGCCCTGACCGTTTCCCATGCCTTTGGCTTGGGCTATCAACTAGCTGCGCCACCCTCGCCCCGCGAGGGAGAGGGCCACGGCGAGGGCCTTTCGCCGGCCGGCCTCTGGGCGGGGGCCGGAGCGGCGGTCCTGGTGGCCGTCATCGGCAACCTCAGCGGCGTGTTGCAGCTCCTGGAGCAACTGGCCCGCGCCGGCGGGGCGACCTTCGCGGGCGATCGCGTCGCCTGGGGCGACCTGGCGCGCATCCTTCCCGGCCTGGCACAGGTCCTATCGGGGAAAGCCAGCTTGCCCCCTTTTGAGTATTGGTATCGGGGCACGCGCATCATCCCCTATACGATCAACGAGTTTCCCTTCTTCAGCTTCCTTTTTGCCGACCTGCACCCGCATATGATCGGTATCCCCTTCACCATGCTCATGCCCGCTCTGGGCCTGGCCTTGGCCCGTGATGGGGCGAGCGACCTCCGCCGGGCAGCTTTGCGCTGGAGTTTGTTGGCCATCGCGGTGGGGGCCTTGGGGGTCATCAACACCTGGGATCTGCCAACTTACTTGGGGATCTTGGGATGTGTGCTCCTCTATTGGGGCTATCAGCGCAACAAAGGGCGCGGCTTGGTCGAGGGAGTGATCGGCTTTTGGATCCTGGCGCTGGCCTCGCTACTGCTCTATGCTCCTTTCTATGCCCACTACCGCGCCCAAGATGTGGGGATTGCCCTGGTCTCCCCCGCCGAGCGATCGCCCTTGCCCCATTTTCTGGTCATTTGGGGGTTCTTTCTCTTTCTGTTAGTCTCTATGATAGCCCTGTGGGGGATACAGAGCCGCCCGGCAGCCTCGGGCCCACGTTGGATGCTTGGGAGGATCGGTGTGGGCGCCGGCGAGGTGAGCCTGGTGGTTGTCGCTATGGGAGCGGGGCTGGGCCTTTTCTGGTGCCTGAGGGGAGCCTGGGTCATGGGGATACTGGCGCCGCTCGTTGTGGTGACAGGTGTCCTCCTGCTCTGGAGCGGCCGAGATGCGGCGGCTTTTCTACAGAGGACATTGGCCTTCGCCGGCCTTGGCATCCTCTGGGGCGTGGAGGTCATCTATCTTCGGGATTTCCTCGCCGGCTCCGAATGGCGGCGGATGAACACCGTCTTCAAGTTCTATATCCAGGCCTGGGTTCTTTTGGGCCTGGCTGCGGGGAGCGCCTTGCCCGCGTTGTGGCGGTTCTTTGGGGGCAGGTCTGAAGCTCGCCTCCATATGGGCGGTCTTGCCTGGCGAGGGTTGCTGATCTTGCTCCTGGGCGGATCGTTGGTTTATACCGTCATGGCCATACCCGTGCGCGTCAATGAGCGCTTCCCCAGCGCCTGGCCGCCAAGGGGCACCCTAGATGGCACGGCCTATATGACCACGGCCATCTACTACTGGCCCGATGCGGAACATCCCATTGAGCTCAAGTACGACCGGGAGGCCATTGAGTGGCTGTGGCACCATGTGGAGGGCACTCCGGTCATCGCCGAAGCACCCTTGGCCTTCTATCGTGAGGGGGGCTTGCGTGTGGCCTCTTATACGGGGCTGCCCACTATCGTGGGCGCCCACGAGCGCGAACAGCGGCCCTGGGATCAGGTGGGACCACGCGAGGAGGACGCGGCGGCGCTTTACACCACGACGGATGTGGATCAAGCCCGGACCATCCTGGAGCGTTACCGCGTCCGCTACATCTATGTCGGCCAATTGGAGCGCGTGGCTTATCCCGGCCCTGGATTGGACAAGTTCGACCGGCTCGTACAAGATGGGACCTTGGCGCACGTCTTTCACAATGAGCGGGTGGATATCTATGAGGTCTTGTTAGGCCCTTGATCAAGCCGAGCGCGGGAAACTGAGAACGCGCACACAAGGCGCTATACTACCGGGTCATGCGATGTAGCGGGCCTTTGGCCTCCGTTCCATTCGCCCGTAATAGAACCCGGATTTGGCCATATACCGTCTAGAAGGGAATAGCGAGCGATGTTTGCCGTGCTGATTTGGTGGCTTCTTCTCCAGGTGATCGGGCTTCTCGCTCTGCCGTTGGTGTTAAAGTTGTTACGCTTCTTGCCCGATAGGGGCTATGGCTTTGCCCGGCAGGCGGGGTTATTGCTCAGTGGATACCTCTTCTGGATGCTGGTCTCCCTAGGCATCCTCCAGAATACCACTGCCTCCATCGTCGTGGTGCTGATGCTTGTGGGGAGTGCTTCGGGCCTCTTGTGGGTGCGAGAGGGTCGGGAAATGCTCGCTGCTTTGCGCGAGCGCAGGCGGCTTATCGTGGCTACCGAGGTTCTCTTTTTCCTTTCCTTTGTCTTTTTCGCCCTCTTTCGTGCCTACAATCCGGAGATCGCTGCCACGGAGAAGCCGATGGAGTTTGGTTTCATCAACGCCATCCTGCGCAGCCGTACCTTCCCCCCGCGCGACCCCTGGCTTTCGGGGTATTCCATCAGCTACTACTATTTCGGCTACGTGATCGTGGCCATGCTCACCCGCCTTTCGGGGTTGCCCAGCGACATTACCTTCAACTTGGCGGGGATCACCCTCTTTGCCCTCACCGTGAACGGGGCCTTCAGCCTGGTCTATAACCTGGTGCAGGCTCATCTTGAGTGGCAAGCGCAGCTCGCCCGGGCGAAGGAGGCCCTCGTCTCCTGGGCCGGCGTCTTGACGGGGCTTTTCGGTGCGCTGCTGGTGGCCCTCATGGGTAACCTGGAGGGCATCTTTGAGCTCATCCGCGCCCGGGGCGGTGGCTCCGAGGCGCTTTGGCGCTGGCTGGACGTCAAGGACCTGCACGCTACCCCTCCCAGCGCTACCTGGTACCCTGACGATGGTTGGTGGTGGTGGCGCGCCTCGCGCGTCATCCACGACCGCAACGCCGCCGGGCAATCCGTGGAGGTGATCGACGAATTCCCCTTCTTCAGCTTCCTTTTGGGGGATAATCACCCTCACGTGCTGGCGTTGCCCTTCGTTTTCCTGGCTTTGGCGTTGGCGCTTAACCTCCTCTTGAGCTTGGAGAAGCCCGAGCCGGCGCCTTTGGCTGAACCGCGGGAGAGCGGCTTGTGGTTGTGGGCCAGGGCGCTGGGAGCGGTGCGTGAGATGTGGGCCGGCGGGCCGTTCGATCTGTTCCTCTGGGCGCTGCTTCTGGGCAGCTTGGGGTTCTTGAATACCTGGGATTATCCCATCTATCTGGGGATCTTTGTGCTCGTCTATGCCATCCGCCGCCAAGCGGAGTATGAGCGGCTGGGCTTGGGCTGGGTCTTGGATGTCATTCAAATGGGCGTCGTACTGTTGGCCTTGGGGCTTTTGTTCTACTTCCCCTTCTATTTGGGCTTTCGCTCCCAGGCCGGGGGCCTGGGCCTAGTGGGGCTGGTCAAGACCCGCTGGCATCAGTATCTTTTGATGCTGGGGGTCTTTGTCTACTTGTTTCTCAGCCTGCTTGTGGCCCTGATGGTCCGCTACGCGGGCTTTTCCCGTGAGGAGCGCCGCCTTCCGCCCTTGGCTTGGATCGCGGGCGCGGCGTTGGCCCTGTGTGGCCTGTTCGCCCTGGCTAAGGGCTGGTGGACCGCTGCCGGGATCCTGGCTACTTTGAGCTTTGCCGTCGCTTTGCTCGTTTGGGGCGGCCGCCTACAGGCGCAGGAAGGGCGCCCTGTGACGCGCCTGGAGCCCAGCACGCTCTTCGCCCTGCTTGCGGCCATCGTGGGGCTAGGGCTCACGGCCAGCGTGGAGTTTGTCTATTTGCGCGACACCTTTGACAACCGCATGAATACGGTCTTCAAGTTCTATTATCAGGCCTGGGTGCTCTGCGGGATCGCCAGTGCCTACGGCACCTTCTATATAGCGCGGAGGCTGAAGGCTTCTAGGGGTTTAGCGCGTGCCGGGCTCGTCCTTTGGGGGCTTGTTGCCGCCGCCCTGGTCTGTACAGGACTGACTTACACCGTGATGGCGACGGTCAGCAAGGCCAACGGTTTCCAGGGCCAGCCCACGCTGGACGGTACTCGCTATGTCAAGCTCTATCGTCCCGACGATTACGAGGCCATCCGGTGGCTGCGCGAGCACGCGCCTTTGGAGGCGGTGATGTTGGAGGCCCCAGGGGGATCCTATTCGGAGTATAACTGGGTCTCGGCGCACACGGGGATCCCCACCCTCCTCGGCTGGGGCGGGCACGAGCTGCAATGGCGCGGCAATTATAACGAGCCGGGCCGGCGTGAGCCCGATATTGAGGCCATCTATCGGGAGACCGACCTAGCCCGCGTTGAGGCGCTCCTGGACAAGTACGGCATTGAGTACGTTTACGTGGGGCGCTTGGAACGGGAAAAGTACCGCCTAAGCCAACCGATGATCCGCAAGTTCGAGCGCCTGATGGTTCGCGCCTATGAGAACGGCTCGGTGACGATCTTTGCCCGCTCTCGCTAAGCGGCGGCTTTGTGGTATAATCGGCTGCGCCAAAAGCTGCGTAGGCGCGGCGTCGCCGCGAAGGGGCGCTTACTGCAGGGTGTCCAGAAGATACCAGCATGAAAGGATTGGGTGGTTCAGAGCATGGACCAAGTGCGAGATGATGGTCGTAGGGCCGTTCAATTGAACGGCCCTACTCAAGTGCCTCTACCTTGGCTGACCTTTGAAGTCGCTTTGTATTCCCTGATCCTCCTCGCCGGGCTAGCGGTGCGCTTGGCAGCGTTGGGCCGCTGGCCCTTACAAGAGAGCGAGGCCAATACCGCGCTGGCCGCCTGGCGCACACTGCGCGGATCAACTTGGCGGCCACTGGAGTATGTGCCTCTGCTGTACGATGCTCACCTCGTCCTCTTCGGGCTGACGCGGGCTTCCGATGCGGCGGCGCGGCTCCTCCCCGCCCTGGTCGGATCGGGGTTGATCTTTCTCCCCTACTTTGCCCGTGATATCCTAGGGCACAAGGGAGCCTTGGCTGCCGCGCTGCTACTGGCCTTTGCTCCCACCTGGGTGTACTTTTCGCGCCAGGCCGAGGGGTCCATCCTGACTGCGGCGGCCAGCGCGCTCCTGTTGCTCGCCTTGTATCGCTATTTGGCAAGCAAGCGGGTGCGCGATTTGCGCCTGGGGATCATGGCTTTGGCTTTGGGGCTAACCGCTGGTCCGGGGATCTATACCACGGTGTTCGCCATGCTGGTCTTTGGGCTGATCCTTTGGTGGCGCTCGAGCGGCCAGGAACAACCCCTCAACCTGCGCGGCTTACTCGCCGATCTGGCCAGACGAGAGCATCTCTTATGGGGGGGTGGGCTGTTCCTTTTCTTTGCTTCCGGCTTTCTAGTCAATCTAGGGGGAATCGGGGCCAGCGTGGAGTTATTAGGGCGCTGGGCGGGAGGGCTCGCGCCCGGCACGAGCGGCCTGCCATGGTGGGCTTATCCGCGTATGTTGTTGGATTACGAGCTTTTGACGGTTGCCCTGGCGATCGTTGGGGCCGTAAACGGTCTGCGCCGCCGGGAAACCCTAGATGTCTTCCTGATTTTCTGGGTGGGCCTGGCTTTGGTGTTGGCCATAGCCTTGGGGCACCGTGAGCCGCTCTGGCTCACGGACGTGCTGTTGCCGCTGGTCATCCTCGCCGCGCGGGGCTTGGAGCGCCTCTGGGATGCCCTGGTGCCCGGTAGTGCCCTCGTGGATGGGCTGATCTTCCTCCTGGCCGGACTGGCTGTCGCCGTCGGGTTCGTGAGGCTCTTTGCCTACCTACAGACCGGTCAGAGCGCCTATCTCGACCATGCCTTGGTCACCTGGGGCTTGCTCCTCGTTGCCTGGGTGGTTTATCTATTCTGGGGCGAACGCCTCTCGGCCCTGCGCGTGGGCGCGGCCCTGCTATTGGCCTTGATGATCTGCCGTTCGGTGCGCCTCACCACCGCCGTCGCTTACCAGACGGCGCGGGACCCGCGCGAGGGTCTCACCTACCGACCGGCTTCGGTGCAATTGCGGGATTTGGAGGCTCTCGTGGCGAGCTTGTCCAGTCGTCAGATCGGCGATCCGCTGTGGATGGATATCGATTACGAGCGTTCCCTAGAGCCTTGGGCGGCCTGGTATTTGCGCGATTACCCCCGCGCCCGAGCGGTGGCTTCCGTCGGCGCTCAGCCTCAGGCGACAGCCCTCCTCACCTGGGCACGCTCCCGAGAGGAGCGCCCTGCGGGCTATATGGGGCAGCGTTTTCGCTGGCAAGAGGTCTTTGATGAGGGGGAGTTATCCTCGCGCGAGCGACTGCGCTGGCTCATCTACCGGGAACCTGTGGGGATGGCCAGGGCCTCGGCAGAGGTCCAATTATGGGTGCGCCCGCCTATGCAGTAGCGGCAGATCATCGCCGTGGTTAAAAACTGTGGCGGGGCGTTTTCAGGCAAGCTGTGCAAAAGGCGGTGATTTCTAAGATCGGGAGAAGGGATAGGCTATGAGAGAGAGGACTTCAGAGCAAGGTGCCAGCTTTCTGGATCAGCCCGTCTTTGGAGTCTGGGAGGTAACCTGGTGGCACGTCCTGTACGCGGCCATCCTCGTCTTTATCCTTTGCACGCGACTGTGGGCGCTGGGCGCGCGCGGCTACGAGCACGACGAGAGTATCCATGCCTGGGAATCCTGGAAGCTGGCCACCGGGCAGGGCTATCGCCATGATCCCGTTTATCACGGGCCTTTCCTTTATCACCTCACCGCATTGATCTTTCTCCTCTTCGGCGATAACGACTTTACCGGGCGCTTGGGCGCGGTACTGGGGGGCATCGCCATCACCCTCATGCCCCTCTTCTTGCGCAAGTGGCTGGGCAAGAAGGGCGTCCTCGTGACCACGGCTTTGATGGCCATCTCGCCGGTGTTGATGGCCCGCTCGCGCTATATCTGGCACGATCAGTGGGCCATCGCCTTCAACCTGATCATGTTTATCGCCATCCTGCGTTACGCCGAGGAGCGCAAGCCCCGTGACCTCTACTTGGCCGTGGCCGGCCTGGTGCTCGGCTATACGGGCAAGTCCACGACCTTCATCACCCTGGCGATCCTGTGGACCTTTATGTTCGGCGTCTATCTCTGGCGGTGGTTACGTGAACATCGCCATGCGTGGAATGACTCGCCCCTCTTTGACCTCATGCTCGTCCTGGCCACCTTAACCCTGCCCATGGCTACCCCCATCCCGGTCTCCATACTCGGCAGAAACCCGGTGGACTATAGCCAGCAGGGGATCATCTTCTCGGGGGCGATCTTTGTCGTCTTGCTGATCATCGGCGCGGCCATCGGGATTTGGTGGAATTGGCGGCGTTGGCTGGTGTGTGCGGGCATCTTCTACGGTATCTTTATCCCCCTGTTCACCACCCTGTTCACCAACGGCAACGGTTTCGCCACCGGCATGGTGGGCATGTTGGGTTATTGGCTGACGCAACAGTCCGTCCGACGCGGCTCTCAACCACCACACTATTACCTGATGCTTATGTCGCTGTACGAGTTCCTGCCCAGCGTGCTGGGCATCGGGGGGACGATCTACTACCTCCTACGCGGCGAGCCCAAGGTGGCGGATCCTCCATCCCCTGCGGCCAAGGGAAAAGTTGAGCTCGGCCAGCCCAAGGAGCTGGACCATCAGGGCCTGCCCTTTGTGCCCTATGTGATTTACTGGAGCGCCCTGGCCTTTATCGGTTACACCATCGCCGGTGAAAAGATGCCCTGGCTGACGCAGCATCTCGTTGTCCCCTTGGATCTGTTAGCCGGCTGGGCGCTGACCCGCCTCCTGGATGCCGATTGGAAGGAGCTACGCGCCAAGGGCGCGCTGTGGCTGTTGCTCGTGGTGCCCCTTTTCGTCTATGCGCTGATCACCCTGGGCAGGGGACGGCCCACCGCGGGCACAACCACCCAGGAGTTGCAGCAGACGATGGCCTGGATCCTCTCGCTGGTGATCGCGGTGATCATGCTGGTGCTGATCTGGCGCATCCTCTCCAGGCTGAGCAGCAAAGATAGCTGGCGGATGTTGGCCTTGTCGCTTGTGACCCTCCTCACGGCGGCGACGATTCGCTTCGCCTGGATGGTCACTTTCATCAACGCTGCCATGGCCACCGAATTCCTCGTTTATGCCCAGGGCACCCCGGATAATGCCCTTGTAACCCGTGAGCTGGAGAATATGTCGCGGCGGCTGGTGGGCGATTTGAGCATGAAGGTGGCTTATGATGACGAGGTGAGCTGGCCTTTCGTTTGGTACCTGCGTAACTTTACCAACGCCCAGTTTTACGGCAAAAAGCCCAGCGGGCCTTTTGACGCCCAAGTCGTCCTCGTCGGCACCAATAACGAGGCCGGAGTCAAGCCCTTCTTGGGCAACAAATACTACCGGCGACAATATCGCCTCATCTGGTGGCCGAACCAGGATTGGTACATGGATTGGACGCCCAAGAAGCTTTGGGAGATCTTCAAAGACCCGGTATCCCGTAAAAAGTTCTGGGATGTGGTTTGGAGCCGTAAGTACGACGTCCCCACCACTTCTTGGCCCTATGTGAACACTTACGCCATGTATGTACGCCGCGACGTGGCCCAACAGTTGTGGGATTACGGCCCCGAGGCCATCACCGCCGCCGGGCCGTTACCGGGGGACGAGTATGTGGAAAAGTGGAAGCAGATACCCGCCATCATGAGTTGGGGCTCCGTAGGCAACCAACCCGGCCAGCTGCGCAACCCCAAGGGGATCGCCTTTGACGATGAGGGCAATCTCTATGTGGCCGATAGCCAGAACCATCGCATCCAGGTCTTTGATCCCAACGGGCGGTTCTTGCGCCAATGGGGCGGCGAGGGCACGCAGCCGGGGCAGTTCAAGGAGCCGTGGGGGGTCGCCGTGGCCAAGAATGGCGATGTGTACGTCGCCGATACTTGGAACCATCGCATCCAGGTCTTTGACCATGAAGGTCGTTTCAAGGCTATGTGGGGTTTCTTCGGCGAATCCGGTGGGGCCAATGGGCCGGGCGAGGCCCTCTATGGCCCGCGCGACCTGGCCTTTGATAGCCAGGGCTTTCTCTATGTGGCCGACACGGGCAATAAGCGCATCATCAAGTACGATCCTCAGGGGCACATGGTCGCCGGCATCGGCGGTGCGGGTGATGGCGACGGGCAAATGCAGGAGCCGGTGGGCATCGCCCTGGATAAGGAGGATAACCTCTACGTCGCCGACACCTGGAACCAGCGCATCCAGGTCTTTGATAAACAACTCAACTTCCTGCGCAAGTGGCCGGTGTTGGCCTGGGAGGGGATGTCGGTGGTGAACAAGCCCTACCTGGCCGTAGACGAAGCGGGCAACGTGTATGTCACCGACCCGGAGGGCTTCCGTGTGCTCAAATTTGACTCCCAGGGCAAGCTGCTCCTCGTCTGGGGGCAAAGCGGCAGCGACCTCTCTTCTATGAACCTGCCCACGGGGATCAAGGTGGACAAGGCCGGCCGTGTGGTGATCGCCGACTCGGAGAACCATCGCATCCTGGTCTTTGCTATCCCATAGGGCGAGTTGGGGCAGCTTTCAATCTGCCCTCACCTGGGCGGAGGCGAGGCGTGAAGCTACAGGAGTATCAATCCAAGCGCCTTCTGGCCGCATATGGTGTGCCCGTGCCTCCGGGGGAGGTGGCGGAGACGGCCGAGGCGGCGCGGGCTATCGCCGAGCGCCTGGGTGGGCGCGTGGTCGTCAAGGCCCAGGTGCTGGTGGGTGGGCGAGGCAAAGCCGGCGGGATTGCCCTCTGTGAGACCCCGGCCCAGGCCGCTCAGGAGGCCGAGCGCTTGTTTTCCACCCCCTTGATGGGGCTGGTGGTCAGGCAGGTGCTTGTGGAACGGGCGGCAGACGTCGCTACTGAGCTTTATTTGGGGTTGACGGTAGATCGCCGTGCCCGCCGCATGGCGTTGATGGCTTCGCCGAAGGGTGGGGTGGATATTGAGGAGACGGCACGGACTGAGCCTGAGGCCATTCACACGGTGCTCCTGGATCCTCTCATTGGCCTGCGTCCCTATCAGGCCAACGGGTTGGCGGCGGCGCTGGGGTTGCCCCGGCCTCTCTGGGCACGCTTTGTCTCCTTGGCCCTGGCCCTTTACCAGGGCGCACAGGCCAACGATGCCACGCTGGCGGAGATAAACCCCCTGGCCGTCACCGCCGAGGGGGATTTAGTGGCCCTGGATGCCAAGATGATCGTAGATGATAGCGCCCTCTTCCGCCACCCTGAATGGCGTTCTCTGGCCGATCCTGATGAGACCCCCCTTGAGCGCCAGGCGCGCGAGGCGGGCATCAGTTACGTCAAACTCAATGGGCAGATAGCCTGCATGGTGAACGGCGCGGGGCTGGCCATGGCCACCATGGACGTGATCAAGCTCCACGGGGGCGAACCGGCCGATTTCCTGGATATCGGCGGTGGCGCGCGCGAGGAGCGCGTGTTGATGGCTTTGCGCATCATCCTCAGCGATCCGGACGTCGCCGCCGTGTTGATCAACATCTTTGGCGGCATCACCCGTTGCGACGAGGTGGCCCGAGGCATCGTCCGGGCCATCGCCGAGGTCGAGCCTCGGGTGCCTCTCATCATTCGTCTAGCGGGCACCAACGAATCCGAGGGACGGCGTATCCTGGAGGAGGCTCACTTGAGCACGGCCCCAACCCTCTTTGAGGGGGCGCGGCGGGCCGTTGTCGCGGCGAAGGGGGCGCGATGAGTATCTTGGTGGATCGCTCCACGCGCGTGCTGGTGCAAGGGATCACCGGTCGTGAAGGCTCCTTCCACACGCGGCAGATGCTCGCTTATGGCACGCCCGTTGTGGCCGGAGTCACTCCGGGCAAGGGTGGGCAGAGAGTGGAAGGGGTGTCGGTTTACGATGATGTGTTCACCGCCGTGCGCCAGACGGGGGCCAACACGTCGGTGATCTATGTGCCCGCCCCCCATGCGGCCGACGCCATCCTGGAGGCCGCCGATGGGGGCATCTCCCTGATCGTCTGTATAACCGAGGGCATCCCCGTCTGGGATATGATCCGCGTAATGCGCTACCTGCAAGGCAAGCCCGTGCGTTTGCTTGGCCCCAACTGCCCCGGCGTGACGACCCCCGGCGTAGCCAAGGTGGGGATCATCCCCGGCCACATCCACCAACCTGGGCCGGTGGGGGTGGTCTCACGCAGCGGCACGCTGACCTATGAGATCGTCTGGGCTTTGACCCAGGCTGGCTTGGGCCAATCCACCTGCTTGGGGATCGGCGGAGATCCGCTCAACGGCACCAGCTTTGTGGAGGTTTTGCGCCTCTTTGAGGAGGACCCTCAGACGCAGGCTATCGTGCTCATCGGCGAGATCGGCGGCAGCGCCGAGGAGGAGGCCGCCGAGTATATCGCCGCTCACGTGCGCAAGCCCGTCGCCGCCTTCATCGCCGGACGAACCGCTCCCCCCGGTCGGCGCATGGGCCATGCCGGGGCGATCATCGCCGGGGGCACGGGCCGGGCCGAGGACAAGATCGCCAAGCTGCGCGCCGCCGGCGTCCTCATCGCCGATTATCCGGAGCAGGTGGCCGAGCTGCTATCAAATCGGATGTAAGGTAGAGACGCCTCGCCGAGGCGTCTCTACCCATTCGCCGAGGGCCGTTTACATGGGATATAATATTCCCGTAGGTTGCTAGAGGGTATAATCGCGGGTGAGATGATGATCGGCTGTGTTTGAAGACGCTCGCGCCTTTCTCTTCGACTTTGACGGCACCCTCGTCCAGCAACGCGTTGATTTCGCGCGTATGCGCGAGGACGTGCTGCGCATCGTCGCGAACTATGGCTTCGCCGTAGAGCCGCTGAGGGCCATGTACGTCCTGGAGCTTATCGCGCATGTGGAGGCGGAGCTCGCCCGGCGCGATGGCGAGCGCAGCCGGGCCTTTGCCTTGGAAGCCCGACGAGCCGTGACCAAGGTGGAGCTAGAGGCCGCCGAGGGCGCTTGGGCCTTCCCGGGCGTCGCGGAGATGCTGCAAGAGTTGCGGGCGCGAGGCTTTGGCGTGGGGATCGTCACCCGTAATTGTCGCGCTGCGGTGGAGCGCGTCTTGGCACGTAACCCCCTCCCCTACGATGTGCTCCTGACACGGGACGACGTCATCCAGGTCAAGCCTGATCCACGTCATCTGCTTGCGGCGGCGCGGGCGCTCGGCACCTCGGGGCCGCAGGTCGTCATGTGTGGCGACCATCCCATGGATATCCTGGCCGGGCAGCGTATCGGCGCGCACACGGTGGGCGTGTTGCCCCCAGGGGCGGCAAGGGATTACTTTGCTGAGGTGCATCCGGATTTGGTCCTCGCCCACGTGACCGAGTTGCTATCCTGGTGTCCGGAGGCGCCCCGGCGCGGATGAGGCGAATCGGCCTATGCTTCGGCGAGTTGCCGTTCCAGCCTTGGCTCGCGCACGCCCCAGTGCATCGCTGACCATCCCAAGATCAAGAGCGCCAAGGCGATCAGGAAGAGGGCCGAGTAGCCCAAGCCGTCTATCAACCAGCCGCCGATCACCGGCGAGAGGAGGATGGGTACGGCGAGGATCGTGTTGGCCAAGGCGGCGAAGGTGGGCAAATCCTCGGGGCTGGAGAACTCCATGGTCATGCTCATCCCCGCGACCATCATCCCCGACGAGGCCGCGTTAGAGAGGACGAATACCCCGTAGAACCAAGTTGCGCTCGGGGCCAGGAGGACGAGCACGAGCGTGCTCGCGCCGATCAGAGCGCTCAACTCGGTGAGCCACTTGTACCCATAGCGGTCCCCTAGCCAGCCCAGAAGCGGGGTGAAGGCGGTCTGGCTCACCAGAGCGGCGATGGTCAGCGTGGCGGCGAAGGCATCTGTGATCTGGAAGGCCTGCTTCGCATACACGATATAGAAGTAGGTCCCCATGCTCCCCAGGATGATGAGCGCTCGGCTCCCCAGGTAACGGGCAAAGTTGGGATTATCCCGTAGCACCCCGGGCAAGCGCCGCCAGTATTCGGCGCTGGAGATGGCCTCTTTATTGGGCTCCTTGGGCGGTTCGCGGTTAAGGCTCAGGCAAGTCCATGAGAGCGCTTGAGCGACGAAGCTGAGCAGAAAACAAATGCCGAAAGATAGCGGATAATCGTAAGAGGCCAACACCTGGCGTGAGATGGCAGCTCCCCCGATGCCTAGGAGCCCTCCCAGGGCTTGGCTTAGGCCGAAGAAAAGGCCTCGCCGTCGAGGAGAGATAACTTTGGCCAACATCCCTTGCCAGGCCGGAGAGGCTAGCCCGCCGGCCAGGGTGGCCGTCGCCAGACTAAGGGCCAGGACGGTGAAGGAAAACCAGTTGGGCGCGGAGGGCCACAACAGGATGCCCAGGGTGACAAAGAGATAAGGCACCCGCTCCAGCACGCTGATCTTTTGCACCAGGGGTTTCTTGCGGGGCAGGCGCTCCGTATGCTGGGCCATAAATAGTTGGGGCAGGAAGTAGCCGATGCTCTGGATGGCGGGGATAAGCCCGATCAGGGTGGCCGAGCTGGTCAGGTGGCTGGCGTAAAGGGTGAGGATCGTAGAGCTGAAGATAAAGCTCCAGGCCAGGTTATAGAAGACCAGGTCCAGCGTATTGACCACAAAGTTCCAGGTCTCATTCCGGCGGATATAAGCCTCGTAAGCCTCTGGAGAGGGTGATGCGCTCATCAGGCTCCCTGGAATAGCATTGGGGTAGGGGCGTTCAATTGAACGCCCCTACCGGGTGTTGCAACAAAGGATAATGTTGTCTTGGGTTTATCGGTACCAAGGGCATTCAGTTGAATGCCCTTACTGCGCTCCCTGGAATGGCATTGGGGTGGGGGCATCGCAACCGAACACCCCGCTGACAAGAAACTCCGCTGGAGGATCCCCCAGCGGAGTCGGTTCGTTGCGGAGATAGCCTACAACTAGAGCTTGACGACGTTGCTAGCCTGAGGCCCCTTCTCAGACTGCTCTATCGTGAACTCCACGCGCTGCCCGGCCTCCAGGGTACGATAGCCCTCGGACTGGATGGCTGTGAAATGGACGAACACATCTGGCCCCTCATCGGGCTGGATGAACCCGTACCCCTTGGCGTTGTTGAACCACTTGACCGTACCAACTACTCGCTCGCTCACCTTCTTGTAACCTTTCTTTTGTGTTGCTCGTAGGGCGCATTGGCAAGGCAGCGCCGCAGATAGACCTAAATCATGGGGCAAGGTCGCCCTGTGATGCTTGACCTTCCGCCGCAATCCTACAAATTTGATACTACCACCGTACGGCATTCCTGTCAAAGTGGGAGCAAAACTCAGGGCTAGAAACGGGGTTTTTAAATAAAACAGGTGCATTGTCAGCGAAGGTTGCTAGCCATGAATCGTATTTTTTGCCTTCGGAGGCTTGATTTTCCCCTGACGGTGTTGTATAATCGTTATGCAATGTTAAGATGACTTCTGGTCGAATAGTATTTGGTTGGAATCTTTGGTGAGCCCGTAGAGCGAGGTTCGGTAAAGAGCAAGCGCAAGAGAAAGGAGTTTTTGATGGGTGCGGCGGCGCGTTTTTTCAAGCTTATTAGAAAAGCCGGACACGGGGGATTCGTGATATGTATCTTGTGCATGGTGTTCGCGCTAGTCGCCTGTAGCGGTTCTACATTAGGCCAGAAAACGCCTCAGGCAGGCGAAGTATCCGGACAACCCACGAATACTCCTATCCCTACAAGTTGCGGTGATGGTCTTTGCGAGAAGGGTGAAGAAGATACCTGTTGTACTGATTGTGGATGCCAAGATCCGGCAAAGATCTGTGACCGTTACATCGTGAAATGCATTGATAAGGTTGTCCTCTCAGATGAGGCCAGACAGGAGATATTGTCTAGATACAAACAATGGCCGCTTATCGAGGAAACCGATGACGTTCAGGCCAATGAAGCGGTTAAGGTCTTTAGATTTAACTGTGGCGACCAGAGCAGGCAGTGCGTGCATATAGTCTATGTTGATAGAACGGGGAAAGTTATTCAGGAACAGGAAACGAAATAGACAGCACGCTGCTCTGAAAATGCTGGAGGCCATACAGGGTTGCGCACAGAGTGAGGCGAGTGCGTAGAAGGGAGGTGGGACAGAGGGACTTTCCGTTTTCGGTTTGGCAGCTCGTGTATTCGTGTTCCTTTTTTCACACAAGACGGGAGGGAAATCATGTTGGAGAAGCGTTTAAGCCGTCGCATGTTCTTGCGTAGTGCAGGCGTCGCGGGTATGGCTGCTTTGATAGCTGCCTGCCAGCCCAAAGTCGTCGAGAAGGTCGTCAAAGAGACAGTTGTTGTCGAAAAAGAAAAGATCGTCAAAGAGACCGTGGTAGTCAAGGAAACTGCCAAAGCCGGTCCTTTGCCCAAGATGAAGTTACGCTTCGGCTATGGTGGCTGGGCTAAGGATTACGCCGACATCATGATTGCCAACTTCCAGGCTATAGAGCCGAATGTAGATGTGGAGATCGAGGTCATTGCCGGTGACCTGATTCAGGTGCTCTATACGCAGGCCGCTGCTGGTACCACGGGTGATGTGCAATGGATCGCTGATGCTCACGTGGCGAACTTGGGCGATGCCGGCGTCATGCTGGATATGACCCCCCTGGCCGAGGCGGATCCGGAGGACATCAGGAAAGATATCTATCCGGTAATGCTGGGCTTGGGCATGTGGCAGGGTAAATGGTACATGATCCCCTGGGCGTGTGATGCGCCGGTGATGTACTATAACAAGACCATGCTGGAAAAGAATGGAGTGCCTTTGCCTGATCCTCTGAAGGGCTACACTGTGCAAGAGTTCCAGGAGGCCTGCGGCAAGGTCACGAATGAGAAGGAGCAGATCTACGGCTGGAACGGCGCCGAGAGTTGGTGGGCCATTTACGTGCCTTGGGTGGTCGGCTTTGGCGGCCAGTTCTACAACGCCGACAAGACCAAGTGCTTGATGGATTCACCCGAGGCTATAGAGGCCTGCCAAGCTCTAGCTGACATTTATTGCAAATACAAAGGGGCGGTGCCTAAGGGAGCCAATTTCGGCGGTGACCCCTTCATCCTGGGCAGGGCTTGTTTCTACTTGATGAACCGTTTCCATTGCAAGAACATTCGCACAGCGAATGTTGAATTCGAGTGGGATGTGGCTTTGCCTCCTCGCCAGCCTAAGAAGCATACCGCCGGAGCCGGCACCATGGGCCCTGGTGTTTCTGCGGCCGCTGAGAAGCGTGGCACACACGTAGCTGCTTGGAAGCTTGCCAAGACCATCGCCTTGCCCGCTACCCAGAAGCACTTTGCCAGGCAATACCTATCTATTCCGGTGCTGATGTCCCTGGCCAAGGATCCGTCCTGGTATGAGCTACCCGCGCCGCCGGCCAATCGTGATGTCTTTCTGGAGATTCCCAAGATTGCCATTACCCCGCCGCAACCCAAGGACTCAAGCTGCGGTACGGTGTACGTCGGCGAGACCGCCAAGGCCATGAATGATGCCTGGGATAAGATGGTCGTTGGCTGCCAGCCAGCTAAGGAAGTTTTGCCAGAGGCCGTCAAGATCATCAATGATTGCATCGCTGCGGGTGGCAAAAAATAGGAGCTGGAAGGGTACGCTGTACAAAGAGGGAGGGGTATATCCCCTCCCTATGGTTTAATTGTTCGTTCTATGGAGGTTGTATGGCCGTTGCCCAAGCCTCTAAGAGGCGCCGCATCACCAAGATGGAGCGCGATGAATGGATCACCGGTTGGTTATTCATCTCTCCAGTGGTCCTAGGGTTGTTGATTTGGACCCTTTTCCCCACGATCGCTTCATTTATCCTCAGTTTTACTGATTACCGGGTCCTTCGTCCCCCAGTATGGACGGGTATCAACAATTATGTATATATGTTTACCAAAGATAAGGACTTTTACCAAGCCCTCAAGGTTACTTATTCCTTCGTTGCGATGCAGCTCCCTATAGGCCTTTGTGTTGCTCTGGCAGGGGCCTTACTGCTCAATACTGGCGTAAAGGGTATGACAGTTTTCCGCTCTTTCTTCTATCTGCCATCGGTGGTCCCTGCTGTGGCTATGGCTCTTGTATGGGCTTGGATCCTTAATATGAATTACGGGCTGGTCAACCAGTTTCTCGCCGCCTTAGGATTCCCGCGGGTGAACTTTTTCGGCAACCCCAAGACCGCACTGCCCACTATGGCAGCGATGACTTGGTTTAATGTAGGGCCTACGATGGTTATCTATCTTGCAGGCTTGCTTAACATTCCGCCGAGCCTCTATGAAGCGGCTGAGATAGATGGCGCGGGTAGTTTGCAGCGCTTTCTGCACATCACGATACCCCAACTCAGTCCCACTATCTTTTACACGATCGTCCAAGGTTTGATTGCTAGCTTTCAGATTTTTACTACGGCTTATGTCCTGACTGGTGGCGGTCCTATGAAAGCTACCTATTTCTATAATCTGATGATCTACCAGCAAGCCTTCTCTAACTTGAAAATGGGCTACGCCTCAGCTTTGGCCTGGTTTTTACTTCTCATGATCCTGGTTATGACTCTGGCGGTGTTCCGCAGTTCGTCGGCTTGGGTATATTACGAGACGGAGATAAAGCGGTAAGATGCGAGACTCATCTGTGGCTGTTGCCTTGAGCGTAGAGCAGCGTCGTGTAACGCTGCTCAATCGGAGCGCGCGCATCAAGCGCACAGTGGGCCGAACTCTGATTTATGCGGCTTTGGTCGTGATGTCGGCTATCTACTTCTTGCCGTTGTGGTGGATGGTGATCACATCGGTCAAGACTTTGCAAGAGACTTTCAGCTTTCCGCCGACTTGGTTCCCGCGAACCTTTTCGTGGGAGGGATATATCAACGCCTGGAACTATATGCCTTGGCCCCGACACTTTATGAATACCATGACCATTGTAGTCGGTGTGTTATTTGGTGTGGTGCTCTCTTCGTCTTTGTGTGCTTATGGCTTTTCCCGCTTACGCTTTCCCGGACGCGATGTTGTCTTTATTATTGTTTTGGCGACTATGATGTTGCCATCCCAGGTGACGATCATTCCAACCTATATCTTTTTTAAGCAATTAGGCTGGTTGAACTCTTTCAAGCCATTGATTATTCCGGCTTGGTTTGGTGGCGGGGCTTTTAACATTTTTTTGATGCGACAATTCTTTACCTCCATTCCAGCGGAGTTGGTGGATGCTGCACGCATTGATGGCAGTTCCCATCTAGGGATCTGGTGGCGGATTATGTTGCCCCTCTCCAAACCAGCGCTGACAGCTATCACTGTGTTTACCATCCAGGGTACCTGGAACGACTTTTTCGGCCCGTTGCTCTATTTGACCAGCCGAGACAAGATGACGCTGGCCCTGGCATTAAATGTCTTTCAAACGATCGCTGGCTCCGCGGCTGCAAACCAGGCCTATCAGCAGATCGGGCTTTATACCGCATTGATGGCCGCTTCCACGGTGGTCACGGTACCCATGATCATCTTGTTTGTTGCGGCGCAGAAGTACTTCGTCCAGGGCATCCAGATGACTGGCCTCAAGGGTTAAGCTCCCCGAGGGCAGGGTTTGCCAATAAGGCGTATCTGAGCATAAACTGCTTGCGAAGCATTTGTAGAGTGTTCAGTTGCCTTTTGGAGGCCCTGTCCTATGGTCACTCCCACCTCGCTTCCCTTTGATTCGGAGATTAACCTGCGTGCCGAACTGGATGAACTGCGCCATAGTCTCCTAAGCGAGTTCTTGCCCGCCCTCTTGGCCCTCGCCTGGTTGTTTTTCGGCTATATCTTCGTCAGGACCGGCCTGCCAGGCCATGACGCTCTGCCGGCCATCATCCTGGCCACCGGGGCGGGAAGCGCCTATCTCCTGCGCGGCAAGTCTTATCGCCTGGCCTGTTGGGCCGCGCTCGCGGGGATGATTTTGGGCCTCAGCCTCCTCGTTGCCCAACAACCCGGTTCCTTGGCTATCGCCTTCGGCGTCCTGGCCATCATCGTGGCCAACGCCCTCCTAGGAGCGTGGGCGGCCCTGTTGACGGCAACCCTTCTCTGGGTGACCCACTTGGTCGCTCGCAACTTGATCGGGGGTGCGGAGGCGGGCCACTCTATGCCACAGGCTATCCTCCTCTATTATCTCACTTGGGGGGCGAGCTGGCTGGCCTCTCGCCCGCAGAGGACGGCGGTACAATGGGCCTTGGCGGGCTGGGAGTATGCCCGCAACGCGCTCCGCGAGGCACGGGAGCGCAGCGCCGAGCTCTATCGCGTCGTGCGCGCCCTGGAGGAGGCCACCTATCGCATCGAGCGCATGAATAACGCCCTGATCGTAGCTCAGCGCGAGGCCGAGGAGGCCCGGGCGCTCAAGGCGCGCCTCGCGGCCACGGTGAGCCACGAACTACGCGGCCCCCTGAACCTGATCCTGGGCTTTAGCAAGCTGATGGCCCTTTCTCCCGAAAGCTATGGGGAGCCCCTGCCGCGCGCCTATCGTGCGGACGTCTATACGATCTACCAGAACAGCCAGCATCTGGTTGCGCTGGTGGATGACATCTTGGACCTCTCGCAGATCGAAGCCCAGAAGCTCCCCCTGGTCAAAGATCGCGTTGATCTAGAGGAGGATGTGGTTAAGAAGACGGTTCATATCGTAGAGCCTTTGGCTAAGCGCAAGGGCCTTTATTTGCGCCTGGAATTGGCCGGCAATCTGCCCTGGGTTCTGGCGGATCCGGTGCGCCTACGCCAAGCCCTGCTCAACTTGTTGAATAACGCTTTGCGGTTCACCGAACGCGGGGGGATCACGGTGCGCACCGCTCAACAAGGGAATTTTCTCTTGGTCAGCGTCCGGGATACCGGCCCGGGCATCCCCGCCGAGGAGATGCCCAAGCTCTTTCGCGAGTTCCATAAGGTGGATGTGGCCACAGGCCAAGAGAAGGCCGGCAGCGGCCTGGGGTTGAGCATCAGCAAACACCTGATCGAGCTTCACGGAGGAACGATCTGGGCGGAGAGCCAGGAGGGCCTGGGCACGACCTTTTATTTCACCGTGCCCCTGCCCGGAAGTCAGCCTTCGCTCGCCGGCATCGTCAAGACTCACGAGGCACAGCATCCGAAGGGCGAGGATAGCTGCCTGATCGTCCACGATGATGCCGGTGTCGTGAGGTTGCTCGCCCGACATATTGAGGGATATCACGTGGTGGGTCTGCCCGACGAGGACCAGGTCGTGACCCTCACCGAGGAGCTCCATCCGCGGGCGATCATCACCACCCCCGAACGCGCCGAGCGCATCCGTGAGCGCCTTGCGCAGAGCCCCTTTGACGTGTCGCTCATCACCTGCTCCCTGCCCCGTATGGCCGAGCGGAGCCATCTTCAGGGCGTGGTCAGCTATCTGGTCAAGCCGATCACGCCGGAGGCGCTGGCGGCGACGATGCGCCAGGTGGAGCGAGATGGGGAAACGACGGTGCTCTTGGTGGACGACGATCCCGATGCCGTGCGCCTCTTGGAGCGCATGCTCAACGCCATCCCTCATCCCTATCACATCCTTAAAGCCTACGACGGGCTTCAGGCCCTAGAGATCATGCAAGAGACCGTTCCCGACGTCGTCTTTATGGATCTGGTCATGCCCGGCTTGGATGGCTGGCAGGCCATCGCCCGGATGCGCGCCGAGGAGCGCACGCGCGGGGTGCCAGTGGTGATCATCTCCGCCCGCGACTGGATGGGGGATAACACCGACTTGGGCACTTCGCTCACTGTCGTTCGGCAGCAACCTCTGGACATGACTAGAGGGGCGCGGTGTCTGCGCGCCCTGCTGGACGCGCTCTCCCCCCGCTATCTTCCTGAGGCAGAAAGCTCCGCACCGTCTGCAAAAAGCTCGCTTGGTCGATCGGCTTCTGGAGCACCGCCGCCGCGCCCAGGGCCAGCGCCAGCGAGGGCTGGCTGAGCACCGAGCAGATCACCACGGGGATCGGGGCCGTCTCGGGGGTGTTCTTGAGCCGCTGGAGGATGCTCCAGCCGTCCTCGCGAGGCATCAATACATCCAGGAGGATGAGGTCGGGCCTCGCGTCGGTCAAGAGGGCTTCTAGCTCCGCCCCCCGGCGGGCTACCTGGATGGCGAACTCGCGGGCGGGGAGATAGCGACGGTACAGCTCAATGGTCTCGGGGTCATCGTCCAGGATGAGGATCGTCCAGGGCCTGGCGTTGGGCAGGGTGAAGGATAATGTCAAGATCCCCTGTTCTTTCTCCAGCCAGAGCCGGCCCTCGTACACGCTCAGCAGGCTGCGGCCGATGGCGAAACGAGGCGTCTGTTGCGCATCCTGCCGACCGACCTTGGCTTCGTCCAAGGGTCGCAGTTGCCAGAGCGTCTCGCGGGCGCGCGCGCTGATGCTCAGCCGAAGCGTTCTCCCCGTGACCAGGCCCATGGCCTCGGTCAGGATGGTGAGCACGATCTGGCGCAGCATGGCGGGGTCGCCGTAAGTCACGGGGAGGGATGGGGGAGCCTCTATGCGCAGGTCGATTCCCTGTTGCTCGGCAAGGGGCCGGATGATCAGCTTGATCCCCTCAAGGAGCTCAAGCAGGCTGACGGGCTCGCGCGGCGCAGCGCGCGTGACCTTGATGGCCTCCTCGCGGGCCAGCTCGTTGGGCGCAAGCGTCGCTGCCCTTTGCTCCTGCCGGGCCGCATCGCGTTGGTAACGCTCCCATAGGATGCTCACTACGGCTTCAAGGGCCTCTTGATGGTAGCGGTAGCAGGAGGTCCGCCCGATGCCCAGCTCGCGGCAGATCTCATCCTGGCCGAGGCTTTCCATATAGCGCAGGCGCATCACGCGGTAGGGCAGCCACTCCGAGCGACCGAAGGGGATGGAAGCCTCGGGCCTCAGGGCCTCAATGGCCTCGGTGAGCGCCTGGCGCAGGGCTTGCGCCTTGGTCTCCTCCGGGGAGCCGCGCAGGACGAGCAACTCCGTCAGAGGGTGGATCTGGAGGTGGGCGCAATCATAGAAATTCGCCAAGGCGTCCCTAACGTAAGCGGCAAAGAGCTCTCGGGATATCACGTTACCTCGCGTTCGCTGTATGGGGCCCTTGCCCCCAGTCCCTCAAGCCTGGGAGAGATGGCCCTCACCCCTAGCACCCTCTCCCAAGGCTGGGAGAGGGGAATAACGCGTTTTGTTCCCCAAATAGCAAAAGATGCATCACTTCTTGCAAATGAACATGAAAAATGCATGAGCCTTGTAGGAACGATAGCCCTTCTCTCGGTCAAAGAAATATGCTAAACTGATACTGTAAGGGCATGCCGTCGTTCCGGAACGGGCGGTTTGTCGCGTCGGGATCTTTCCAGTTCCCCCCTGTTGTCTGACGTCATCATTCTAGCATGGCCATATCGCTTTGCCAAGGCGATCGGCTGTAGTGCTCTTAGACCGATGAAAGGAGGTGATGGACGGGGATAGAGAGCGAATTTCCCATCTCGGACGGTTTGCAGTTTATCATTTCCCATGGGTATCCAAGGAGGTAACGATCATGTCCAAAGCGTTTAGTCGTCGTGCGTTTCTTCGCTTCGCCGCTTTAGGGGTCTCGGGGACGCTTCTCGCAGCCTGCCAGCCCAAGATCGTCGAGGTGACCAAGATTGT
This sequence comes from Anaerolineae bacterium, assembly GCA_034436315.1. Taxonomy (GTDB): domain Bacteria; phylum Chloroflexota; class Anaerolineae; order UBA1429; family UBA1429; genus DAOTVR01. The sequence goes on along the minus strand of DAOTVR010000043.1, from coordinate 69 downwards.
GGAGAAGCCGGTAGAGAAGGTCGTTGAGAAGCCGGTGGAGAAGGTCGTTGAGAAGACCGTGGTGGTGGA
>DAOTVR010000042.1:0-3659 GCA_034436315.1 Anaerolineae bacterium | reverse complement strand
TACTTCTCACCGTTGAAGGGGGTCGCGCAAACCGAGAGACGCTTGAGCAGGCTTGGCGTTACCTTCAGGAGACCGGCGGCCCGCCGGCGCCGACGCGTTACGAGCTGGGGGCGCCGGGGGAGGTGATCCTGCGCGTCATGGAGGAGGAGAAGGCCGACCTCCTCTTGTTGGGCGGCTATAGCTATCAGCCGCTACTCAAAGCCCTTCTGGGCAGCACAGTTGACCGGGTGCTGCGCGAGGCTTGGTTTCCGGTGCTCATATGTCAATAGGGCGGAAAAGAACGATATCCCTGTTTTGGGCCTCGCTCGTGAGCCTCTTGGTGTGGGGTTGGATCCTATCGTCCCCGGCCGCCGCCGAGGGGCCCGATTATGATTTGCCTGGGCGCCTCGCACTTCCTTGGGCCTGTGGCCGGGCTTACAGGATCACCTGGACGCCGGCGGATCACTGGGCCAACGGGAGGACCGTGGGCCTGGCTTTTGACTTTGCCCTGCCCGAAGGGACACCCCTCTACGCCCCGGCCGACGGCACGGCCTACTTCCTGCGTGATAAGCGCCCCTCGGAGCGGAACCTGGGCAATTATGTAGATCTCGTCGTGGGAGGAGAGTGGCTCGTGCGCCTGGCCCACCTGCGCGACGAGCAATCCGGCCAGCAGGAAGTCAGGGCGGGCGAACTGCTCGGCTACTCCGGCAGCTCCGGAGCGGATGCCGCACACTTGCATATAGAACTACTCGTGCGCGAGGGCAAAACCTGGGCGCGGCCCGACCCGACGCGACTGGAACGCCTTTTCGGCTTGCCCGCAGAGGATCTCGTGGAAGGCGTGCTCATCGTCAACGATGGCTGTCCCGCGCATCTCGTCTTGGAGGATACGGTACGGCCCCTTCGGGAGCGCTTCTCCCTCGGAGAGGTTGCCGAGCTTGAGGTAAAGGTGCGCAACGAGGGTTTGCAGCCGCTTACCCTAAGGGCCGTTCAGCTTTCACTGCAAGGCCCCGACGGCGAGGCCCTTATGGCCGAGGCCCAGGGCGAATGGATCATCGCGGGCAAAGCCCTTCAAGCCATCACGATCTCCGCACAGCCCAACTTCCCGGGGCTGTGGCAGGTGGATCGTGTCATCTGCCAAGCAGAGGACAACAGCTATGTCCTTCCCGCGGAAGGGATCTTTACCGTGGAGCCTTCAGAGCTCAAACTCGTAGGGGTTAGCACGCGCCCGGCCTTTGAGGTGGGCGAGCGCATTGAACTAGAAGTTTGGGTTGAGAATGGCGGCGATGACGATCTGGCAGTTGACGACCTTCGCGTAGAGGGCTTACAGCCCGACGGCCTACTCTGGACGGCTTCGGCAGGGGAAGCGCGCGTCATACCCCCGCATAGCCTGAACCGTTTCCTCCTATCAAGCCCTACTGTGCCCGTTAGTGTGGGCTATTGGCGGATCACTCGGGTCGGTTACGAACAGGGGAAACGGCTCTTTTACTTGACTCAAATGGACGACTCCTTCGCCGTCCAAGGGCCGGAGCTGCGCATCGTGCGCGCAGCCGTTTACGCTTCGCCCAAGAGCTTGGACATCTTCTTGATCGTCACCAACACCGGGACACGACTGGCCACCCTAGACGCCCTAGAGGTCTGGGGATGGAAGCCCGGCGGCCAAGAGCCATTCTCCATCAAGAACACGATCCTGCGGCAACTAGAGCCGGGCAGGTCAACACTCATTCGCCTGGCCCAGCCCATAGAATCAGAAACGGGCACCTGGCAATTGGTTGAGGCCGGCTACTGGATTCGTGGCGAGTACTACTGCCTCGCGCTCCCCACACAGCTCACCGTAGAAGTCGCCCAACCCAACCTCAAACCCTCACCATGACGGTCGCAGATCGCTTCATTTCACCTACACCTCACCGCTTGGGGTCGTCCAGAGCTCGCTCGCCCGCTTTGGGTCTCGCTTTAGGGATAGCCCTTCTCGCCCAAAATTGGGTGGACAAGAGGGTACAGCTTGGCCTGGCTTCAGTGGTGTATGTGCTTGCAGCCTTCCTCTACGCCCTGGCCGCGCGGCCCACTATCCGCACACGAGAGGAGCAGACTGCGTTCCAGCCATCCCGGCCATTGAACGTTTCCCATCTTCTGTGGGCCTTAGCCTTCGGAGGGTTGGCCTTCGCCAGCCTCGGACACAACCGCTTCACCTTCCAGGGCTTTTTAGCTTGGGTTATCGGCCTGGCCTTGTGCTTCTCAGCCATGCCCCCAAGCAAAGAGAGCCGGACAGCGAGGGACTTGAGGCAACGCCTTTCTGCCGGGCGATGGTGCCTCCCCTGGAGCACTTTGGCTTTGATCGCGGCCACCCTTGTAGGAGCTTATTTGAGGCTCTATCAACTCCCAGAACTCCCCGCCGACCTAGGGTGGGATCTGCCCTATAATTACTTTGATGCCCGGCGCATATTACATGGCGACTACCTGATCTTTTTCCCCGATAATCTGGGCCGCGAGGGGATGTTTTTTTATCTTATCGCCGCCGTATCCAAGCTGGGCAAGCTGAACGCCTATAGTTTGCGCCTCACCTCGGCCTTGGTGGGGATCTCCACCATCCCAGCCATTTATGCCCTGGCCCGAGAGTGCGCCGATGAGGAGACCGCCGCCTATGCCGCCTTCCTTCTAGCGACGAGCAAGTGGCATTTGAGTCTGACGCGCTCCGGCTATCGCGTCTCGTTGATGCCCTTATTCGCTATCCTCACGCTCTATGGCCTGGCGCGAGGCCTGCGACGTGGTCAAAACCGAGATTGGGCCTGGGCGGGGCTTTTCTTGGGCTTGGGGTTGTGGACCTACAAGGCTTTTACCGTTGCCTGGCCGACTTTCCTTTTATGTACGGGAGCATACATCCTGCTGGGCCTCCGCCGGCGAGCGAAACCGGGCGCGCAGGAAGCGAACGAATGGCCTCCCGAGCGTTGGGTAAGGCCACCGAAGCAGATCCTCGCGGGGGCCGGGCTGGCGCTCCTCGTGGCCGTGATCGCGGCCATGCCGATGATGCGCTTTATCGTGGACATGCCTGAGGTTTGCTTGCAACGCGAGCTCCATGGCGCTCGGCTGGTAGAAGAGTCTCTGAACGGCCAGACCTCTTGGCTGAAGCACGCCGCCCAGAATGTGCTCACCAGCCTGCTGATGTTTAACTACGAGGGCGACGGCAATTCGCGCTTCGGCGTGCCCTTCCAGCGGCATTTGGGTTTCGTCAGCGGTACACTCTTTGTACTAGGGATTGCCGCCGCAATAGGCCGCTTCAGGCAAGGAGGCAACGCGCTCTTGCTCCTAGCCTTAATAGGATTCACCGCGCCGATGACCGTGAGCATGCTTGCCGGGGAAAAGCCCAACCTGTTCCGCTCTTCCGGCACCATCGGTCCAGCCCTCGTGCTGGGAGCTATGACGTTGCGAGCTTTGCGGGGCGAGCTGGGGGAGTCTTTCCATATCTCTAGCCGGACGCTCAAGGTGACCCTCAATGGCGGGCCGGCCTCAAAGAGCAACGTGCCCGTTTGGAAGCTTGACGGCGGCTTAGCGCTCCTGCCTATCCTACTCATCGCTGCCATGCTTTTCAATGAGTGCCGGGAGACGTCGCGCATTTACTTTTGCGATTTTCGCCGTTTCGCCCCTGACGAGGCCAACTACTCCGTGGCCCTGGAGATGGCCAAGGC
>DAOTVR010000041.1:0-4482 GCA_034436315.1 Anaerolineae bacterium | reverse complement strand
CAAGCGGATGTGAGGGGTGGCGAGGTAGCAGAGGTAGCGTATTTTGAGTATCCTCTGCGCAAGGAGGGGTATGTAGGAGGAACGGTCGGTCGGGTTCGCGAAGGTGTCTTCTGACTATCAGGGTGTTTTCGTTCTTGAGGAGGGAGGATCTACGATGTTTCAGCTTGGTATCAATCTGGATAACGAAGCGCAGAAGCCGGCCAGTGAAATCGCGCCCGGTTGGGATTTCAGCGAGATCCCGGTGGGAGAGTTCTTGGCCCCGTTTAACAGCGACGCGTGGTGGGCCCAGAGGAAAGCGCATATTCTTTCGCTTCCGGTCGCACCGATCAAGGCGACGAGCCACCTCCTGCACCACTTTGGCCTCGTAGCTTCCGGGCCGGATGTGGATTGGGAGCAGGTGGAATTCTGGGTGCGGCGCGCTTTTGAGCGGGTGGCCGAGCTGGGCACGATCCAAGTAGTGGGCTGTTTTGGCGGCCATTTCCCCGTTCCGGAGGGATTCCCGCGGTCCAAGGCGATGGATCAGGCGATACGGTTTTGCAATCTGCTCGCCGACCTAGCGCAACCCTTGGGGATCAAGATCGCCTTGGAACCCTATTCGGGGACGAATCTCCTTTTCCGGAGGTACCTGGAGGGGCTCGCGTTCGCCAGGGAGGTCAATCGCCCAGAGATACGTCTCATGGCTGATCTCAACTACTTCCTGGCGCTCAACCAGGATCTCTGGGATATCGCTCAGGCGCCGGAAATGTTGGTCCACGCTCATATCGCCGGGGAGCACGGGCAACCCGGGGTCGGGAACCTTGTGGACTTTCATACTCGGTTCTTCAGGGTGTTAAAGGCGATCGGCTACGAGGGCACAGTCTCTGCCGCCTGTCCTTGGGTGAGCACCGAGGGGGAGAAACTGGATCTCCGCAAGGAGACGGCCAAATCTCTGCGCTACCTCCAGGAACTGCGTGACAAGGTGTATGCGGAATAAGCTTTTGCTCCTAGGGGGCGCGTAGGGGAGGCTCCCCTCGGCTGGGTTAGGCCCCGGGCCGTGAGCACATCATGGCCAACTCCACCTGAAGGGCGCCGTGTTGGGCGCAGCTTGGGTGGAGTTGGCGTTTTTGACAGTCCTTATACTTGGTCATATACTTATTGTTTGCGAGTCAAAAAGGCCGGACCCACGTAGATAGGGAGGAGTTAACTTGCCAACGATCAATCAACTGGTACGTAAGGGGCGCAAGCCTCATGTGAAAAAGTCCAAAGCGCCGGCGCTGGGTTTCGTGTTTAACTCACTCAAGGGGCGTATGACCCGGGCCAAGAAGGGAGCGCCTCAGCGTCGGGGGGTCTGCACGCTGGTGAGGACGATGACCCCCAAGAAACCCAACTCGGCTTTGCGCAAGATCGCCAGGGTGCGCCTGTCCAACGGCATTGAGGTGACGGCTTACATCCCCGGAGAGGGGCACAACTTGCAGGAGCACTCGGTGGTGTTGGTGCGGGGTGGGCGTGTGAAGGACCTGCCCGGCGTTCGCTATCATATCGTCCGTGGAGCGCTGGATGCGGCGGGGGTGGAGGGCCGCCAGCAAGGCCGTTCGCAATACGGCACCAAGCGCCCCAAGAAATAATTCGCGGAGGAAGGGATCATGCCGAGGCGTTATCGGCCAGCTCCGAGAAAAGTGACGCCGGATGTTCGGTACAATAGCGAGTTGGTCGCGATGTTCATCAATAAAGTGATGCGACGCGGCAAAAAGAGTTTGGCGCAGAGGCTCGTTTACGATGCGTTGGATATCATCGCCCAACGCACAGGCAAGGACGCTTTAGACACCTTAGAACAGGCCGTGCGCAACGCCTCGCCGGTACTTGAAGTGAAGCCCCGACGTGTGGGTGGGGCGACGTATCAGGTGCCCGTTGAGGTGAGCCCTCATCGCCGCACGTCGTTGGCGATGCGTTGGTTGGTGGCTTCTGCAAAGGCTCGTGCTGGCAAGACGTTCTCCCAGAAGTTGGCCGATGAGCTGATGGATGCGGCCAAGAACGTGGGCAATACGATCAAGAAGCGCGAAGACACGCATCGCATGGCTGAGGCCAACAGGGCTTTCGCACATTACCGTTGGTAAGCCGATTTCCGAGGCATCGTGGCCATGGTTCGGGTCTGAGCTCCTGCCGTCGCGGGCGCCTGACGTTTCTCATCTTGTGAGTTCCAGGAGCGCAAGACACCATGAACGTGGTCACTGAGGAGTATCCGCTGGAGCGGACTCGGAACATCGGGATCATTGCCCACATTGACGCGGGCAAAACCACGACGACAGAGCGTTTCCTCTTCTACACCGGCAGGACCCATCGGCTGGGCAATGTGGATGAGGGGACGACTGTCACCGATTGGATGGATCAGGAGCGAGAGCGCGGCATCACCATCGTATCCGCTGCCGTCACCTGCTTCTGGCGAGGCTATCGCATTAACATCATTGATACGCCGGGCCATATAGACTTTACCGCCGAGGTGCAGCGCAGTTTAAGGGTCTTGGACGGAGGGGTGGTGGTCTTTGACGCCGTCCACGGCGTGGAACCCCAATCCGAGACCGTCTGGCGGCAGGCGGATCGCTTCGGTGTGCCGCGTATTTGTTTCATTAACAAGATGGATCGCGTAGGAGCCGATTTCGGGCGTTGCGTGCGGATGATCCGCGAACGCCTGAAAACTGTGCCTGTGGCGATACAGGTGCCCATCGGGGCAGAATCCTCCTTTGTTGGCGTTGTGGATCTCCTTCGCCGCGAGGCCTTGGTTTACCTGGACGAATTGGGGCGGGAGCCGCAAAGGACGGCCGTTCCCGATTCGTTGGCCGAGGAGGTGGAGAGACAACGCGAGATCTTGGTCGAAGCAATCGCCGAGACAGATGATGTCTTGTTGGCCAAGTATCTTGACGGTGAGGAATTGAGCCCTGAGGAGTTGCGCGATGGTTTACGCAAAGCGACGCTGGCCGGGAAGCTGGTGCCAGTCCTTTGTGGGGCCGCCTTGCGCAACAAGGGTGTACAGCCGGTTCTCGACGCCATCGTGGACTACCTTCCCTCGCCTCTGGATGTGCCCCCCATTGAGGGCGTCAACCCTGTTTCGGGGGCCAAGGAGGTGCGCCCTGCCGATCCGGAGGCGCCCTTTGCTGCGCTGGCTTTCAAGATCGTCAGCGACCCCTTCGTGGGAAGGCTAGCCTACTTGCGCGTGTATTCCGGCAGATTACACTCTGCTTCCTCTGTCCTCAATTCCCCCAAAGGCAAAAAAGAACGCATCGGTCAGTTGCTCCATATCTACGCCAACCGTCGGGAGGATGTGCAAGTCATCTCGGCGGGTGATATTGCGGCGGTCGGTGGGCTCAAGTTCACCTTCACCGGCGATACCTTGTGTGATCCGGCCCACCCGATCGTTTTAGAGTCCATTCGTTTTCCCGAGCCGGTGGTTTACGTGGCCATTGAGCCGCGCACCATGGCCGACGAGCAGAGGCTGAGCGAGGCCCTGAAGGCTTTGGCCGACGAGGACCCCACCTTCAAGGTGAAGATCGACGAGAACACCGGGCAGACGATCATCTCGGGCATGGGCGAGCTTCACCTGGAAGTGTTGGTGGAGCGCTTGGTGAGGGAGTTCAAGGTTCAGGCCAAGGTGGGGCGGCCTCAGGTGGCCTATCGCGAGACGATCACGCGCCGGGTGCGCGCCGAGGGAGAGTTTTCCTTGCCACGGGCGGGCAAGGGGCAGTATGCGCGGGTCGTCCTGGAGCTGGCCCCGTTGGGCAAGGGCGAGGGGTTTGCCTTTGAGAATCGGGTGCCGCCGGAGGTCATCCCGGCCGAGCTGATCCCGGTGATCGAAACCTCGGTACGCGAGTCGTTGGACGGGGGTGTGCTGGCCGGCTACCCCATGATAGATATCGGCGTAGCGTTGGTTGATGGGTCCTACGATGAGGAGCAATCCTCAGAAGGGGCTTTCCACCGGGCGACGGCCATCGCCTTTCATAAGGGGGTGCGCGAGGCGGGGCCTATCTTGCTGGAGCCGGTCATGCGCCTAGAGGTCGTGGTGCCCGAAGAGCACGTCGGCGACGTGCTCACAGACCTCAACACGCGGCGTGGCGAGATAGAGGGTATGGAGCCGCTTCCCGGCGGGTTACAGGCTATTCGCGGGAAGGTCGCGTTGGCGGAGATGTTCGGCTATGCCACCGCTTTGCGCTCCGCTACCCAGGGGCGAGGGGCGTTTACCATGGAGTTCAGCCATTACGCTCCCGTTCCACAGGAGGTGGCCAACCGCATCCTTGGGGGACCGTTCACGGGGTGACATTTCGGAAGGGGATATTTGGCGAATCAAGCCATTTGCATATAATAATGCAGTTTGTGCCTCCAGTTCGCAGAGAACTGTAGGCCAAGTGTTTCGGCGAGAAAGGAGAGCAGGATGGCGAAGAAGGTATTTGAGCGCACGAAGCCCCACGTGAACGTGGGGACGATCGGGCACGTAGACCATGGGAAGACGACGCT
>DAOTVR010000040.1:0-9314 GCA_034436315.1 Anaerolineae bacterium | reverse complement strand
CCCCTGGGGTATCAAGCTAATCTGGTTTAGGCGGATCCTGCGCATCTCCTCCCAGGAGAGCTTGGTCAGGTCGACCCCATTGAGGAGGATTCTCCCTCCCTCAATGCGTCCGGGCGGCTTGATGAGGCGCAATAGGCTCAGGGCGAGGGTGGATTTGCCACATCCGGATTCCCCTACCAGGCCCAATTTCTCGCCCGCGCCAAGGTTGAAACTGACGCCATCTACCGCCTTGATTGGCCCTGAACTGGTAGGGTAATAGACTTTGAGGTTCTCTACCTGAAGCACATGGCCGTTCACGTCGGTCTCCTCAGCCTGGGATTGGCGATCTGGTCTAGTCCGGCGGAAATAAGGAACAGCCCCATAAAGGTCAATACAATGATGACGATAGGGGGCGCCCACCACCACCAAAGCCCCCGCAGCACTGCGGTATAATAGAGCGCCCAATAGATGGTCATCCCTAGGGTGGGCTGGTTTTGTGGCCCCAATCCCAGGGCCTCCAGGCCGATAGTTGCCAGGATGGCCGAGGCCACAGCTCCCACGAAACTAGAGGCCAGATAGGGCAGCAGGTTGGGCATCAACTCCCGCACGATGATCTCCGGTCCCTTCATCCCGCCCAGTTTGGCCATACGCACGAACTCCCTTTCACGTAACGTGAGCACCTGGGAGCGGATGGTGCGCGTAGGCCACATCCAGGCCAACACGGAGACTACCAGAGCCATCATGTTTACACTGACCGTACCCTTGATGGAGACGGCGATCACCACCAATAAGAGTAGCCCGGGCACCGTCAACAGGATATCGGCAGCGCCACGGATGATAGTATCTACGATGCCTCCCGTGTACCCGGCTATGAACCCCAGAATGATCCCCACGCCCAGGCCAATGGCCCCGGCAAGCAGGCCTATTTTGATCGTCTGAGGCGTTCCCAGGAGCAACATGGGCAACAGATTTCGGCCATGGGTATCTGTCCCTAGGGGATACCGGGCTGAAGGCGGCAGGTCCGGCATGGCAGCGCCCACCTTGGCCTCCTTGGTATCTACGAAGAGGCTTCCTAACGGCCCCATGATGATGAGCACAAAGATGATGATCAGACCTATGGTTAGTTGTGGGTTGCGCCGGATCGCGGATGTGACCCCGGCAGGGAGAGCGCTCATCTGCCTATCTCATTTCCTTTCATAGGATATGCGAGGATCTAACAAGGGATACAGCACATCCAGGGCAAAGGTCACCAGACCTATGGAGACGATGATCATCATCACTACGCCGTAAATCACGAAATAGTCGAAGGTGCGGATCGCTTGATAGAGAATGGTTCCCACGCCCGGATAGCCGAAGACGACTTCCACGATGACGGCTCCGGCGGCCACGGTGCCCATGGAGAGGGCCAGCGAGGTCGTTTGGGGCAGAAGGGCATTGCGGATGGCGTAACGCATAAAGACTTCTCTTCCCGGAAGCCCTTTGGCTTCAGCCAAAGCGATATAGTCCTCGCCCAAGGTGCTCACCATCATCCCGCGCATCCCCAGCGCCCAAGAGCCGATCCCCGATAGGACGATGGATAGCGCGGGGAGGACGGAGTGCTTGGCGGCGTTGGCCAAGAAAGAGAGACTCAGCTTGGGCACCACCCCTAGGTCGTAGCCGCCGCCCATTGGGAAGATGCGCCAAGTGAAAGCGAAAAGGAAAATCAAAACGAGTCCTAAGAGGTAGTACGGGATGGCCGAGAGCGTCAGTAAGGGGGCAACCAGGAACTGCAAAAAGCGTGGTGCCCGTGGCCAGGCAATCAGGGCGCCCAGGATCGTGCCCACAGCAAAGGCGATCAGCACAGCTACCGTCAGGAAAACCAGCGTCCAGGGCAAGGCCCTCAAGATGATATCCATGGCCTTGGCCGGGAAGTTGGAGATGGAAACGCCGAAATCCAGGTGTAGCGTATCCCACATGAAGTTGAGATACTGTTTCCATAGGGGTTGGTCGAGGCCGAATTTGGCCTCATAGTAGGCGACGACCTTTTCCAAATCGGATTTAGCTGCTCCTCCTTGCGCCACGGCCTGAAGGAGCCTCTCTCGGATAGGGTTTACCGGCGCTAGGCGGGGCACGATGAAGTTGACCGTGGAGGCTAACCAAACCACCAAGACAAAGACCCCCAATCGTCTGAAAATAAACCGTAACATACCTTCTCCCCCGCCAACGGTGTAAGGATAAAGTTTATACTGGGGAGGGTCACTCATCGTAGACCCTCCCCTAGCCGGCCTGATGGTTGACGCCCTACTGCGTGGGCTCCAGGTTAATGAAGGTCTTGAGAAACTCCCACTGCCAGGAGTGAGGGAAGCCGTAGGGCGTAGCGCTAGATGGCCATCCCACCCAGTAGGTGGTGTTCATCGGATAGCGAATGATCAACTGGGCCACGTAGATATCCGGCATTTCGCTGACCCAGATCTCCATGGCCTTGACGAAAAGCTCCAAGGTCTTGGGATCCGTCGGCTTGAGTGTGGCGATCTCCTTGACGATCTTGTCGTACTCCGGATTCTGCCACCTGGAGGTGGCCCACCAGATGGGCGCAGGTTGCCCAGTAGGACGGAAATACTGGGCGGTGTAGATGGCCAACATGAAGTAGGGGTCCATACCCAGCACGCCGCTGGGGCCCTTGCAGTTGAAGAAGGGACAATGCTCCCCGGTCTGTACCAGCGAATCAAGGCCGGGCGACAGATCAAAGCTGGCGTCAAAGCCGGCATCACGAAGCTGCTGGGCCAGAGGAGGCCCATAGGAGCGCAGCCATTCGGGGACGGCGATGACCATCTTGAAACGCTTGCCATCCGGCCCAACCCAGAAGCCCTCGCTATCCTTCTTGTAGCCCTTCTTCTTCATCAGTTCTTCGCTTTTGTCCAGGTGGGCCTTGGTATCGTAGCTGTATTTCTGGAATAGCGGTTTGAGGGCCTCGTCAAAGGGCTCGAACCACTTGTAGGGGGTGAATTGGTGCAGGGCCGGCACGCCCGCCCCGCCTTCGGCCAGTTGAACCAGCTTCTCGCGGTCAATGGCGTAATTGATGGCCCAGCGGATGTCCTTATCGTTATAGGGCGGCATGGTATCGTTAAAGCCCAGCTCGATCGGACACCAATCTAGGTAGCCGTAGGGCGGCTCATGCCCGGTGAAACTGATCACCTTGGGGTTCTGGGCAAAGATGCTCTTGAGCGTGGGCACGGTGACGATCTGGCCCATATCCACCTGGTTGGTGATCAAGGCTAGAGCAGCCTTGCTCTCCTCTTGGGAGGGTACGTAGATGATGCGCTCCACTTTGGGCTTGCGCTTGAAACCGGTCTCCGCGGCCCACCAATCATCGCGGAGGTCGTAGACCTTTTTATCCGGCGAGGCGAAAACCATGCGATAGGGCCCTGTGCCCACTGGCCACCCCTTGGAAATATCGTGGTTGGTGAACTTTTGCGGGTCCTGGCCCTTCCAAATGTGCTCAGGCAGGACGTGAATGCCATGGTTCGTGGAGAGCGTGGTGGCCCAGAAGGCGGGCGCCGGCTTATTGAGGATCAGCTTGGCGGTCATATCGTCCACGAGTTTGGCTTCCACCAAGTACTCGGGCAAATCCGCCAGGTGGACCATCCAGTCCTTGTTATCCCGGCACAGGTTAAAGGTGAAGACGATATCTCTGGCAGTGAAAGGAGTGCCGTCGTTCCACTTGACGCCCTTGCGCACCTTGAGGGTCATCTCGGTAAAGTCGCTGTTGTAGGACCAGTCCTCCAGCAACCAGTTCTCGTACTCGCCGGTGAGCACGTTGAACATGATCAGCGGCTCGAAACAGGCCGGCAACGTGCCCATGTGGAAGCCCTGGCTGGAGTTCGGGATGTAGGGGTTTTGGTTCTCGTGCATGGTGTATTGCACTTGCTCGCCAGCCATAACGATGAGCGTCCTGTTGCGGGGGACCTCTTTGAGTTCACCGGGCTTCGGAGTGGGCTTGGGAGTGGGGGCAGCCGGCTTCTCCACGACGACCGTCTTCTCTACGACGACCGTTTTCTCGACGACTTTCTCCTTCTCAATGACCTTTTCCACCGGCTTTTCGACGACAACCGTCTCTTTGACGACCTTCTCTACGACCTTCGGTTGACAGGCGGTTACGATGGGAGCAATCGAGGCCAGTCCGAGGCAAGAAACAGCGAATCTGAGAAATTGCCTTCTGTTCGTCCTTCCTTGGATTGACATGTCAGCCTCCTTATGTATGACGCGACCCAAACCGCACCGACAACGCAAAAATGCCGAGTCTTTCGCCACCTCCTTTCTCCAAAACCAGAGATAACCTTACCCGATGTTTGTCCGCTAACGCCCGGTTTGTTGGAAAACTACAGAAGCATATCATTAACTTATTACAGAATATAATGATTTCGGTCATTTGTCAATACCTTTGCCCAAAAATCCATTCTGTGCTATGCTTATATGATCACCGCGAGATGAAAAGTCTCGCGGCGGCTCTTTTAGATCGATCATGAGTTTGGGAGTGGTTGCTCATTGCTCACCCAATTGATCCATAACGGCATCCTTATACCCGAGCCACCCACGCCTCTTGGCTTGAGCATCGTGGTGCGTGGGCGGTTGGTGGCCCTTACTCCCAAACAAGAGGAGATGGCCTTAGCTTGGGCGCGTAAGCTGGGCACGTCGTATGTTCAGGATCCGGTCTTTGTGGCCAACTTCATGCAGGACTTTAGCGCGGCCTTAGGCATCGAGCCGCCTCTGACGCCAGATGAGGTGGATTTTGGCCCTTGTATTCGCGTCATTGAGGCTGAGCGCCAGGCTAAGGCGCAGATGACGCCAGAGGAGCGCAAGGCTTTGGCCGCTCAGCGCAAAGCGGCGCGTGAAGCCCTTAAAGCCAAATACGGTTACGCCATCGTCAACGGGCAACGCGTTGAGCTCGGCGCCTATATGGCCGAGCCGAGCGGGATCTTTATGGGGCGCGGTCAACATCCCCTCCGGGGTCGTTGGAAGGAGGGTGCGCGGCAAAGCGATGTCACGCTGAACCTCAGTCCGGATGCGCCCCGGCCAGAGGGGGATTGGGCCGAGATCGTCTGGCAGCCCGAGTCATTATGGGTGGCTCGTTGGCAGGACAAGCTTTCTGGTAAGCAGAAATACCTATGGCTTAGCGACGCGGCGCCGATCAAACAGGAGCGCGAGGAGAGTAAATTCGACAAGGCCATTCAACTTGACGCGGAGATAGAGCGCGTGCGCGAGCGTATCCGCCAAGATCTTGAGAGTGAGGATCCTCGCCGACGCATGTTGGCCACTGCCTGCTACCTGATCGATGCCCTCTGCCTGCGCGTCGGTGATGAAAAGGATCCCGACGAGGCGGATACCGTGGGAGCTACGACGCTTCGCCCCGAGCACGTAACTATCCGCGCCGATGGCATGGTGGAATTCAGGTTCTTGGGCAAGGACTCGGTTGAGTGGCACAAAAGGCTCAAGCCCCCCGCGGTGGTGTTGGATAACCTTCGGGAGCTGGTGCGTCATGCTCGCCCCTCGAACTCAAACCCTAATGGCCATCCTACACGCGACAAGCCCCAGCTTTTCCCGGATATTGATAGCCAAGATGTCAACACTTATCTCTCCAGTATCCTGCCCGGCCTGACGGCCAAGGTCTTTCGTACCCATCATGCAACGGCCGCGGTCCGGGAGAGCCTGGATAGCTCGGGCGTGCGGAAAGAACATCCCGAGTACGTCAAGTGGCAGGCTACGGTTATGGCCAACCTTGAGGCGGCTATGCTCTGCAATCACACTAAGAAGGCCAGTGGCAACTGGGCCGCGATGCGCGAGCGTTATAAGGAGCGCCAGCGTAAAGCGGAGGAGCGGTTGGCACGCTGTGATCAACAAGTGCGCGAGCTCAGTGAAGCCTTGGCCGCCCTACGAGAGGAGGCGCGCGAGAAGGAGCGGGCTGCCGACTCTCCGGAGCAGCGCCGCCGCTTGCGGGAGAGGTATGCCCAGAAAATCGTCAAAGCCCAAGCGCGTCTGGAGGAGGCCAAGGAACGACGAGCTAAAGCACAGGAAGCATTGGGCAAGATCAAGGCTCAGGCGACGATCGCCTCAAAAAAGCGCACCTGGAACCTGGGCACCAGCCTGAAATCGTACATTGATCCTCGCGTCTATCACGCTTGGGGGCAGTCGGTGGGCTATGACGTTTTGGCCCGTTATTACCCCACGGTTTTGCAGCGCAAGTTCGCTTGGGTGCGGGCTAACGATCATCGTCCCTTAGATGGGTCTGAAGACGCGTCCCCATTCACCTTGCGCACCTGTACGTCGGCCGATCTGCCCGCTGTGGCCCGGCTCTTTCGAGCACTGCGGGAGAAGCACACCGAGGTTTCACTCCCTCTAGAGCCGACGGAGATCGCACGCCAGTTCCTGCCCTCGCTGGACAAGGATTGGCAGGAGGCCTTTATCCTTATGGATAAAGAGGGCGAGGTATTAGGCTTTGGGGTGATTGGCCCTCAATGGCAGCAGGGAGAGGAGTCGTTCCTTGATGTTCGGGGGTTCCTTCATCCCGATGGAGATAGCTTCTCCCTGGGTAGCCTGCTGGCCGCCGAGGCGCGGCGGCGCTTCCAGATGTACCAAGCGCACCACCCCAAAGAGCACACCGAGCTCCGACCGCGCACTAGGGAATGGTTTGCCTGTGCAGGCGAGTTTGCCGCCGCCCTCCAGTTAGAATTTCCTGAGGACGAGTCGGAGCCGGAGGGTGAGGATCATTCCCCCTCGGCGAAGAGGTAGCGCACGAGGGCGTCCGCCTCGCGGAAATCGGGGATGATGAGGTGCGCGCCGGCATTGATCAAGCGATTGCGCTTCCACGCGTTGATGCCCGCGCGGCGCACTTCATCCGAGGCCACGCCCACGGCGATCCCCCCAACGGCCACAGCGTTCTCGATCTCCACGTAGCCGTCTCCAAAAACCACCAGCTGATGCCCGCTTAGCTGATGCTCTTTGAGGATCTGCTGGATGAGCAGGGCCTTGGAGAACTTTTCCCACTCATCCAAAGCGCCGTAGATGCCGCCAGCAAAGTAGGGTGTAAGGCCGAGGGCTTCGGCCTCATCCTTCACATAAGCGATATCTGTGCCACTGGCCAGATAGCACGTGACGCCTCTAGCTTGCAATGCTTCCAAGATGTCCAGGCTGCCGGGAACCAGCATCTCTTCGCGAGGGATAGTGCCTGCCTTGAGCCCTTCCACGCGATGGGCGATGCGTTGCCAAAGCAAATCGTAATAGAGGCGCTTGTATTCCAAAGCCTCTAGAGGCTGGCCGCCTCGGGCACGCACCTCTTCTTGGAGCTGCAGCATCTGGTAGATAGTTTGTTTGCCTGTTAACCGGTCTACGAACTCGCGCACGATCGTCGTCAGCTCCTCGCGCGATTCGTGCCGTGGAGTTTCCATAAGCACATCCACCATCATCGGCACCATCACCTCTTGCCAGCCCTCGCGGATGAGCGAGAGGGTGCCGTCAAAATCGAAAAGGGCGTGGCGAATCTCGCCGCGAAGTATATTTGGGCGAACGATCTCAATCGCGGTGTTAGGCAAGAAGTTGGACATCATTTCCTCACATACACGTCGGGGCTCTTGGCAGCGATAGTAGGCTGCTGAGGCCAGGCTGTCAAGATGTGGTTTGACGAGAGCGACGGAACATGCTACAAGGGATGTTAGCGGCTAGTCCTTAATGTGCTCTCAGGGGGACTCTTGCGTATCGGCATCTTTTCCAACTACTATCGGCCGGTGATCAACGGCGTGGTGCGCTCTATCTCCATCTTTCGGGAGGAGCTCATTCGCCAGAAACATGCCGTTTACGTCTTTGCCCCCGAAGCACGAGGTTACGAAGACGCAGAGCCGGGGATCTTGCGTTACCGGGCTGTGGAAGTCCGCTACCCTGCGGTCTTTGCGTTGCCCATTCCCTTTTCGCGTTCGATCAGCAAGTTGATCCCCCAGCTGCAGCTGGATGTCATCCATAGCCAACACCCGGTGGCCCTGGGGCAGGAGGCGGCACATCAGGCCCGTCGCCTGGGTATCCCCTTGGTCTTTACCTACCATAGCCATTACGAGGCCTATGCGCCCTATATTCCCTTCAATCAAAGGATGGTCAAAAGCCTGACGCGCGAAGTGGTTGGTGCCTATCTAGAGCGCTGCCAGCGGATCGTTGTGCCCAGCGAGAGCGCTCTCGCGCTCATCGGCGAGGCGTATCCTAAAGTTGTGGGACGGTTGGCGGTCATTCCTACACCGGTGGATTTACGAGCCTACGAACGCCTTGATCCAATGCCGATTCGTGCACGGTATAGGTTGGAAGGCAACTTTACCTTCGTGGTCGTGACCCGTTTAGCCTTGGAGAAAGGTTTGAGGGCGCTTTTGCGCGCCTTTGCCCTGTTGCTGAAGAAGCGGCCTGAGGCCCGCCTGCTCATTGTAGGCGACGGGCCGCTATATGGCCACTTGGTGGAGCAGACCGAGGCCCTAGGAATAGCGAACCAGGTGGTCTTTGCCGAGGCAGTACCCTTTGAGCAGGTACCTCAGTATCTCGCTGCTGGGGATGCCTTTGTTTACGCCTCGCTCAACGAGACTCAGGGATTGGCTGTTGCCGAGGCTATGGCTGCGGGGCTGCCGGTGGTGGCCATGGATGCTCCGGGCGTGCGCGATACCATCACCGATGGGGAGAGCGGCCTCCTTACTCCGCCTGAGGAGGTCGCCCTAGCTGAGGGAATGTGTCGGTTGATGGATGATAGCTCTTTGCGCGCCCGTTTATCCGCCGGTGCTCGCGCAGCGGCCGTGCGATACGCTGTTCCTGACTTGACGCGGAAGTTGATTGGGGTCTATGAGGCGGCGATCGCCGAGATGCAAGGATGACAATTGGCCCAGGATATGCTAGAATGGCCAATAGGTTGAAGGGCGAGATACACCCATCACAGGCATTTGCTTCAGAGAGATGAGGAGGGTCGTATTACCGTGAGCCGACCTCAGCGCTCATCTTCCGGGCGGGTGATCTGCATCCCCACGCGTTGGGTTCGTGTGGCAATCTGCATGGTTCTGTTCTGGATGCTCGCGCTCTATCCGAGCGCTTTGGCCCGGGCGACAGTAGGGCGAGCATCGGATCCTGGAGAGCGAGGGACGGAGATCCGTGGCCACTTGTCGGCCTCTGATGTCCGCTCCCCGCTTTTGGGGCCGGAGGGCGATGAGGAAGTGGCGGCGTCCTGGGATTTGAAGCCCCTTCAGGCCGATACGCCCACGCCCGTCCCCACGGCCACGGTTGATCCGCGTCTACCTTTTCTCATGCAGCAGTTGGACGCGGCCTGGAACGCCTATAACTGG
>DAOTVR010000039.1:0-3000 GCA_034436315.1 Anaerolineae bacterium | reverse complement strand
TGCCCGATCAAGTGCCCCCGCAGGTGATCGCCGAGCGCTATGAGCGCGCCATGCTGGTCCAGCAAGAGATCTCCCTGCGTTGTAACCAGAGGCAGGTTGGGCGCGAGCTACCCATCCTGGTAGAGGGCGTGGGGCAAGGCCTGATCGTTGGCCGCAGCTATCGCGAGGCGCCGGAGGTTGATGGTGTCGTGCTCCTACGGGGCAAGGCTAAGGTGGGCCAATTCGTCCGCGGGCGCATCGTCGCCGCGCAGGCATACGATTTGCTCGCCGAACTGCTTGAGCCTTCCTCTACGGGTTGCCCTTAATGCGGGGGGAATCGGGCCTCGTTTGCCAAAATCCCTCGCTCATCAGCGTATGGCGATATAGCTTGTGAACCAGTGGGTCCAGCACGTTGAGCCGACGCGCATCGTGGAGGTAAAGCCAGAGCGTCTGGGCCAGGTAATCGTGCGCCGTCTCGGCGCCCACTTCCTCTCGGCCGTATCCTAGGGCGTATATCTTGGCGAAGCGCGCCCCCACCTCGCGCAGCGTGGGAGTGACGCCGCCGCCGTCCGAGAGCCAAAGCCCGCCCTCCAAGGCATCGCTCCCCAGGAGGTGGTCTAACAGGTTGAACACGGTCAACATGGCACGCTTTTTATTCTCGCGCAAGTCGGCCAAGGAGAGATCGCCAACACCTTCCAATATCGTCTCATGCCAAGGCCGGAGGCCGGGCTGGTAGCCCGAGGGGCGGTGGGTGAACATCAGATGACCTCGCTCGCTCTGTTGCCATGCCCGCAATAAGCCGAGCGGCAGTGCCTCCAGCTCGGCCATCAGCAACTCGGCGGGCTGCCAGATGTGCTCATAGCTCCTGGCCACGTGCGGGGGTGAAAGCCGCAAGGCGCCCGGCTCCACGTGCATCTTATCGCGCCATATGGCCCGCAGGACGCTACGCTTCTCCTTCAACGACATCCGTTCGCCTCTCCAGTTACCCCGCTATAGCCGTGTTGGCCTTTTCTGGTGATAGTATAACCGAAATGCGCCGGCGTCCAAGAGGTTGACAGTCTGAGAGGCGTCCCCTATACTGTCTTTCGGGGTGTCTTATGAAAACGGTGGTGGCTGCGGCCCTTGGTGAGTGTGTGCACGTGGCCGGCGTCCTGCGTTTCCTGCGGCTGGCCGAGGTCGCCGGCTGGCGCACCGTGTTCCTCGGGCCGGCGGTGCCCATTGAGCGGGTGTTGACCAGCGCCCGGCAGGAGAAGGCCGACCTGGTCGCCGTATCCTACCGCCTGACGCCGGAGAACGGCGAGCGACTATTGGGAGAGTTCGCCGAGGCGGCCGACGAGCTGCGCGCCGAAGGCGTGCGTTTCGCCTTCGGGGGCACGCCCCAGGTGGCCGAGCGGGCGCGCTCCATAGGGTTCTTTGAGCGGGTCTTTGATGGCAGCGAGCCACCGGAAGCCGTCCTGGCCTATTTGAAGGGCCAAAGCCACGCGGTGCCCACCGAGGCCGATTACCCTCAAACCGCTGTTGAGCGCATCGCTTGGAAGGCCCCCTTTCCCCTCATCCGCCATCACTTTGGCTTGCCGACCGTAGAGGCCACGCGCGAGGGGATCGCCAAGATCGCCGAGGCCAAGGTGCTGGACGTGATCTCCCTAGGCACCGACCAGGACGCCCAGGCCAACTTCTTCCACCCCGAGCGCCAAGACCCTCGCCGTAAGGGGGCGGGCGGCGTGCCCGTGCGCAGTGCCGAGGATTATCGCCGGCTCTACGCCGCCAGCCGGCGGGGCAATTACCCCCTCCTGCGCACCTACTCCGGCACCGACGACCTGATCCCCTTGGCCGAAATGTACGTGGAAACCATCCACATCGCCTGGTGTGCCGTGCCCATCTTTTGGTTTAACCAGATGGATGGCCGGGGCCCTTGGGATCTGGAGGGTTCCATCCGCGAGCACCAGCGGCTGATGGCCTGGTATGGCCAGCGCAACATCCCCGTTGAACTCAACGAGCCGCACCACTGGGGCATGCGCGATGCTCCCGACGTGCTCTTTGTCGTCTCGGGCTATCTCTCGGCCTACAACGCTCGCGCCTTCGGGGTGCGCGACTATATCGCCCAACTGATGTTTAACAGCCCGCCAGACCTCTCCGATGCCATGGACCTGGCCAAGATGTTGGCCATCTTGGAGATGATCGCCCCCCTCGCCTCGCCAGAGTTCCGCATCTGGCGGCAGACGCGCACCGGGCTGCTCAGCTATCCTTTGGATCCCGACGCGGCTCGCGCTCATTTGGCGGCCAGCGTCTACCTGCAGATGGCTTTGCGGCCCCACATCGTCCATGTGGTCGGCCATACCGAGGCCCACCATGCCGCCACCGCCGAGGAGGTGATTGAGTCCTGCAAACTGGCCCGCCGGGCGATCGATAACGCCCTGGGCGGCCAGCCGGATATGGCTGCCGACCCGCACATCCAGGAACGGAAGGCGGAGCTCATGCGCGAGGCTCAGGTCACTCTCC
The DNA here is from genome assembly GCA_034436315.1 of Anaerolineae bacterium. Taxonomy (GTDB): domain Bacteria; phylum Chloroflexota; class Anaerolineae; order UBA1429; family UBA1429; genus DAOTVR01. Next base: position 522 of record DAOTVR010000039.1, on the reverse strand, counting down.
AGGCCATCCGTGCTTTAGCCGGTGCGGATGTGGAGGATCCCTTGACCGATCCCGTCACCCTGGCGCGCGCGGTGACGACGGGCGTGTTGGATGCACCTCATCTCCAGAATAATCCCTTCGCACGGGGACAGATCGTCACCCGCCGTGACGCGCGCGGCGCCTGCGTGGCCGTAGATGCAGGGAGCGGCCGAGCTTTGTCGGAGGAGGAACGGATCGCCGGCCTGGGCATATGGCAAGGGCGTTCATAATTCGGCAGGGGCATCCATGGTAGGGGCGTTCATGGGCATGCGGCCCGGCGGGGGCATCCATGGTAGGGGCGTTCATGGGCATGCGGCCCGGCGGGGGCATCCATGGTAGGGGCGTTCAATTGAACGCCCCTACCGAACACCCCCCCCGAACGCTCCTACCGATGGTTTGGCAAGGAGGTGGGCTGTGCAGAGAGAGACGCGTTATACGGTGATCGGTGCCGGCCACGGCGGAAAAGCGATGGCTGCGCACTTGGCGTTGATGGGCTATCCTGTG
>DAOTVR010000038.1:0-7478 GCA_034436315.1 Anaerolineae bacterium | reverse complement strand
TCCACCCGCGTGATTCGCTCCCAATCCTCCAACGAATATTCATGGATGGGAACGCGGCCCTTCGTGGTGTTGATGCCGGCGTTGTTGACCAGGATGTTGATCTTCCCGAAATGGCTCACGACCTGGGCGACGGCGGATTCCATCTGGCCCACATCGGAGACATCCCCTTGTAGCGCCAGACACTCCCGGCCCCCCGAGCGGATCTCTGCCGCGGCCCGCTCGGCTGCCTCGCCGTCGATGTCCACGATGACCACCCGCGCACCGTTCTCCGCCAGCGCTTGCACGATGGCCCGGCCTATGCCCATCGCGCCGCCGGTGACGATCGCTACCTGTTCCTCCAGATCCACCTTCATCTGTATTTGCCTCTCTCCCAGCTTAAAAGCCTACCCGATGAGCCAAAAGTCCAACGAGCCGTCATCCTCATGGATTGGGGCCAAGGTCGGCTCTGCCCCTGTCAACATATGCTCACGGCGATATAAAGGGCCTGGCCCCTTCGTCCCATAGAATACGGGCACCTGGCGCTTATCAAAGTCAGAGTATCCCGTCTCAAAATCGTTGCCTAGTGGTTCCATCTTGACCACTGTATCGCCTCTCCAGGTAACCCGATAGCGATACGTCCTAAAGCCTGGGTTGCCGATAGCTACCTCCTCCACGACCTCAGGGAGAGGATACGTGATCTGCAAAGTTTCTCCGGCAACCCGCTGCCCCAATTCAAGGTAATTTCCCCAAGCCTTAGTCTCCACCACAACTCCACCGACCGATACGGCCATCTCGGTCGGAGAGACGAACTCGGGAACGCGCACCCTCACTGCGCAAGGTTCCTTGAGGGTGATCGTCAAGCGTCCCTCATACGGCTGGTAGGAGCGCACCTCAGCCTGAGGCAGGCGCTTGTCAAGGTGCAAATTCACGCTCAGCTCCCCCGCCTGGAAGCGCACCGCGTTCTTCCAGACGATGAACAGGGCATGTACCCCTGATCCGCCACAGCAATTCTGGAAGGCGCGCGTCTTGCCCTTGAGCTCTGGCCCGCCCCAATGGGCATCCAGTGTTTCCTTTGCGGCCAGAATGTGCGTCGGCGAGCTCCAACCCGCCCACCCGCCGATCATCCTTTCACCGACATCTCGCCAGGTGAATTGTTCGGTATCCTCTTTCGTGGGATCGGAGCGAAGCCACGAGGCATCTACGACCTGGCTCTCCACCAGTTGGTTGCGCGTCACCCTTTCCACATCTCCCCAATACTCCGGATGGCCGTGATTCGCCAGGGTGACGGCCAGCCCCAAATAATCCATCAGCGCACAGGTCTCGCAGGAGACGATATCTCCCCGGCGGCCGATGACCTCAGGGAGGAAACCAAAGCGTGTGCCCTCGGATCTCACATAGCGATATAGGGCATCAACGCGGCTATAGAGCACCGGATCGCGAGTGAAAAGAGCATAGTCGGCAGCCCCAACGAGGCAGCGGAGATTGCCGTGCATGTGTCCACCATGGCGGAAGGTGTTATCCGGCGTGAAGAGCGGCGCCGCAGAAAAGATGCGTTGCGCCATCATCCCCGCCAGCTTAAGGGCCGGCTCATAGCCCATGTAACGCGCACAGACCATAAGGCCCTTGAGCGCAAAGCCGCTAAGGAACGCTACCCCCGCCTCGCCGCTCTCGGCGCGTGCCAGCAAAGCATCCACCATCCTGAAGATCACCCGGCGAAGTGAATCCTGGCCGTTATCCAGATAGGCGGTCACCAGGGCATAGAGTGTCAAAGCCTGGTCCCCCGGATCGGCCACCTGTTCCGAGTAGCTGGTTTTGGGGCGGGAGAGCAAACCGCTCTCAGGGTCAAGGTAAGAGAGGATCTTCTCATACCAAACCCTCTCCATCGCCGCAGTCTCGCCCGTCATATGCCTGACCATAATGGCCGCCTGGAGCTGCCTAGACATGACGTCACCGAAGTCGGGCCAGTCATGGGCCGCCTCTGCCGGGTCCGTCCAGAAAACATTGAAGTAGGGTTGGCCGTTCTGATCCACCATGCGATTTAGATAATTCAGGCTCCTCCGGGCGTAGGTTTCCAAAGCAAACGTCTCTTGCATCTGATTCACCCCCTCAACAAGATCTGTATCTCTTCATATCTCCCCTCCCCCTCAGACGAGCCCGCTAAATGAAATTATAGCATAAGGGGCAGCGCCGCCATACCCACGATCGCCACCGCGCCGGCAAAAGGGAGACAGCACACGCCCTTGGTATGTGAAAAGGTCTCCACACAGCACCAAGAAGGCCTTTCACGAGCTTGAGCTATGAACGGCCCTGCGGAATTACTTGCTTTTTCTACGGTTCTATTGTAAACTTATTAATAGGAAAGGGCCAGATGAAAGGAACGCCTATATGGCAGAAGAGGGCAAGGATAAGGCTCTAGAGACGACTGTAGCGCAGATCAAGAGGCGCTTCGGTGAGGGAGCCATCATGAAACTGGGTGACTCCACGAGCATGAACGTCGACGTAATCCCTACCGGCTGCCTGGCTTTGGACCTAGCGCTGGGGATCGGCGGCATTCCCAGAGGGCGTATCACCGAGGTATATGGCCCCGAATCTTCGGGCAAGACAACTTTGTGTCAGCATATCATCGCCGAGTGCCAGAAGATGGGCGGTGTCGCGGCCTTTGTGGATATGGAGCACGCCCTGGACCCTGGCTATGCAGAAAAGTGCGGCGTCAAGATCGATCAGCTCTACATCTCGCAGCCTGATACTGGCGAGCAAGGGCTGGAAATCACCGAAGCTTTGGTGCGCAGTGGCGCGGTGGATGTCGTGGTGATCGACTCCGTGGCCGCTTTGGTACCCCAGGCCGAGATCGAGGGCGACATGGGCGATGCCCATGTGGGCTTGCAGGCTAGGCTCATGTCTCAAGCCCTGCGCAAGTTGACGGGGGCTATCAAACGTAGCAACACGGCCGTCATTTTCACCAACCAACTGCGCATGAAGATCGGGGTGCTCTTCGGCAACCCTGAGACGACCAGCGGAGGGAATGCGCTCAAGTTCTACGCCGCGGTGCGCTTGGATATGCGTAGATTAGAGGCTATCAAACAGGGCAACGAGGTCATCGGCAACCGCGTGCGCGTTAGGGTCACCAAAAACAAGGTGGCTCCCCCGTTCAAAGTGGCCGAATTTGACATCATGTTTGATCGAGGGATTTCTAAGGAGGGGAGCATCCTGGATGTCGGCGTAGAGTCAGGGATCATCGAAAAGCGGGGGGCTTTCTTCTCTTATGGCGATGTGCGGCTAGGCCAGGGGCGCGAGAACGCCAAGTTGTTCCTGCAAGAAAACCCCGAGCTCGCCGCTCAGATCGAAAACGAGATCCGTAAGAGTAAGAAATTCAAGCCCATCGCGGTCGTAGATGATGTGCCCGAGGCCGACGAAGCCGACACTCTCTAGCTTCCAGAGAGCCCAGGTTCATTTATGTGGCAAAGTCACAGCAACAATAATCGCCTTTGTGGCGTGTGTTTCATTGAAGATCGTGGGCGTGCATGTTTACTGGGTCCTTAAGTCAGAGGAACCCTTTTATCCTTTAAGGGTTCTCCTATTAAAAGAGCCCATTGCAGGTGTTATTTCATGAGGCCCATCGCTTCTTCGGCGTAACGTTCCGGGGCTGTGGCTTTCGCCATAGCCCCTTTTTGCTATCACAAGCCTAACGCGGTCGTATATCAATGCCTAGCAAAATCACAGCAATCAAACCCCAAGAGAGGAGGAAAGATCGGGTCAATATCTTTCTTGATGACGAGTATGCTTTCAGCTTGCAAAGCATCCTGGCAGCGGGCCTTCGCCACGGCCAAGAACTTACGGAGGAGGACGTGCGCAGGCTACAACAACAGGATGCTGTGGAGACGATGTATGAGAACGCCTTACACTATCTATCATTTCGGCCTCGCAGCGAGCAGGAGATGCGGCGACATCTGCAGAAGCGAGGCGCAGACGAGGACATAACGGAACAAGTCTTGGGCCGGCTAAAACGAGCTGGCTTAATCAACGATGCTGAGTTCGTGCGATTCTGGATCGAGAACAGGGAAACCCATCGGCCGCGTAGCGCTTGGGTTTTGCGCACTGAGCTACGACAGAAAGGCATCAGCGAGGAGCAGATCGCGCTGGCCTTGAGCGATTTAGATGAAGAGAGCAGCGCTTTGAACGCGGCCAGAAGGGTAGTGAGCCGCTTGGAGTATCTGGACGAGGAAACGTTCTACCGTCGCCTCTTGGGCTATCTTCAACGCCGGGGATTCAGCTACGAAATCTCACGGCGGGTCGCCGATCATCTATGGGCTGCGATGGAGGCTCAAAAGGGGACGGCCCTAAACGAACGGGCTTTGCCCGATGAACATAAGGAAAGGAATTCAAAAGAATGGGAGTGATGGGAACAGTTATCTGGATCGCGGCAGTGATTTTAGCCGCAGCAGCGGGCTTTATTGGCGGGTCCGTGGTGCGGAGCCGTTTCGTGGGACGGAATATCGCCAAACTGGAAGAGGAGGCGGAGAAAAGGTTGAATGAGGCGCGTACGCGCGCCATGGAGTTGGAACTAGAGGCCAAGGACCAGGCACTCAAGCTGTTACAGGAGGCGGAGGCCGAGGTCAAACGGCGCACTGCGGAGATAAGCCGTCAGGAGAGCCGCCTGCAACAGCGGCGAGAAAACCTTGATCATCGCCTTGATGCTCTTGAACTCCGGGAACGCAAGCTTGAGGAACTCAAACGTAACCTTGAGGCTCGCCAGGCCGAGTTAGACAAAGCGTGGGAGAAACATCTAGCAGAGTTAGAGCGTATCTCCGGCTTGACGCAACAGCAAGCCAAAGAGCTTTTGCTTAAAGAGGTTGAGGCCGAGGCCCGTGTGGATGCCGCGCGCATCATCAGGGAGATCGAGGCCAAAGCCTACGAGGAAGCCGAACGCAAAGCGCGTGAAGTGATCACGATGGCCATTCAACGGGTAGCCACCGATCAAGTGGCCGAAGCTACTGTATCTACGGTGGAACTGCCCAACGACGAGATGAAGGGCCGCATCATTGGGCGACAGGGACGCAACATTCGCACTATTGAGAACATCACGGGCGTCGACCTGGTCATTGACGATACGCCTGAAGCGGTGATCATCTCCTGCTTTGATCCCGTGCGCCGTGAGGTAGCCCGCTTGGCCCTTAATCGCCTGATCCTTGACGGGCGTATCCACCCCGCACGGATAGAAAAGATCGTTGAAAAAGCCCAGGAAGAGGTGGAAGCAACCATCCGCGAACAAGGGGAACGCGCCGTTCTTGATCTGGGCATACATGGCCTGCACCCAGAGCTCGTCAAGTTGTTAGGCCGGTTGTATTATCGCACGAGCTATGGCCAGAACGTGCTGGCACATTCGGTGGAGACAGCTCAACTCGCAGCGATGATGGCCGCAGAGATTGGCGCCAATGTGGAACTCGCCAAGAAGGCCGGCTTGCTACACGACATCGGCAAAGCCGTTGATCACGAAGTGGATGGATCTCATGCGGCCATTGGAGCAGAGATCGCCAGGCGATACAACTTGCCCGAACCTGTGGTCAACGCGATCGGCGCCCATCATGCTGAAATGGAGCAGTTGACGTTAGAGGCCGTGTTAGTACAAGCCGCCGATGCCATCTCTGGAGCCCGCCCAGGGGCAAGGAGGGAATCGCTGGAGAGCTATATCAAACGCATCAAGGCTTTGGAACAAGTGGCCAATTCCTTTGAGGGCGTGGAGACCTCCTATGCCGTCCAGGCGGGACGAGAGATCCGTATTATCGTCAAACCGGAGGAGATCGACGACCTAGGGGCCATTCGCTTATCTCGCGATATCGCGCGCAAGGTTGAGGAGAGCCTCCAATATCCAGGGCAAATCAAAGTGACGGTGATCCGTGAGACCCGGGCGACCGAATATGCCAAATAGCCTGTCTGTTCGCCTTGAATAGCTAGGGCTTGGCTGATAAGGGCTTATACATAAGAGTAGGCATCGTTGGAGATAAACCGAGGACAACCCGAGACCGGAGCCGATGGTGAGGAAGGAGACAGATCATGGCAGACATCCTCAAAGTAGCCGCGCGCTCCAAGCCCACGGCCGTAGCAGGCGCTATCGCCGGCGTAGTCCGTGAAAGCGGACGGGCCGAAGTGCAAGCGATCGGCGCTGGGGCGGTAAACCAGGCAGTAAAAGCAGTGGCTATTGCACGGGGTTTCCTTGCCTTGGACGGGATTGACGCGATTTGCATCCCTGCCTTCGCCGACGTCATGATCAACGACCAGGAAAGGACTGCTCTCAGGTTTATCATAGAGCCTCGCTGAGTGGGCAGGATGCCCTTTTACTCGCTTTTAGAGGCTCTATCGGCTTTGTGAGAGGTCCTTCTTCGGCGTGAACGCCGGCTGCGCGGTTCCGCTTGACCTTCTACGGGCTTGGAGGTCACAGTTTCTCGCTTGTCCTCTTGGGCGACAGCGGGAGCACTTTGAGTCTGGCTCGATGACGAGCGAGAAGCTTTGCGTGAACGCCGCCGTCTGCGAGATGACCGACTCGCCTGAGAGCCAGTTCGAGCGTCCTGTTTGTCTCTCGCTAATTTGTCTTGGGCCGGCTTGGTCGGTTGGGATTCCCGACTCCGCGGCCTTTGCTCGTTGCGCGAGCTATCCGCTTTCTTGCCCGTGTTAGCGCTCAGGAGGCCTTCTTCTTCCTGCACGGGTTCGGAAACGGGCGATATCGCTTCTAGAGCCTCCTTTGGCCTTTCGCCCGGCGCGGATAGCTTGCCCTCAGGTTCAACAGTGGAGCTCCCTGCCAATTGATCCGCCGTGAACTCGGCCGTAGATCCGTCTTCCAGCAAGACACTGACCGTCTCTTTGAGCACGCTCACCTTGACCACTTTGCCCGGCCCTAGCGGCGTCTCAATCGTCTTGCCGACTTTGGGGAACCTTCCCTTCACCTCTTGGTAGTAATCGTTCTCATAATCCAAACAACATAGCAACCGCCCACATAGCCCGGATATCTCCATGGGGCTCAAGGGAAGATCCTGGTATTTGGCCATGCGAATCGAGACGGGACAGAACTCGGTTAGCCAAGTAGCACAGCAGAGCGGCCGACCACATTTGCCTATTCCTCCCAAGATCTTGGCCTCATCGCGCACCCCGATCTGTCGCAATTCAATACGCGTCCTAAAGATGTGGGCCAACTCGCGCACCAGCTCGCGAAAGTCAACGCGTTGCTCAGCCGTAAAGAAAAAGGTTAGTCGTGTGCCATCGTAATTGTATTCAGCACCGACAACCTTCATGGGCAGGTTAAACTTGGCGACCAACTCCCTGCACTTTCGCGCAGCCTCGGGCTCTTGCTGGCGAAAACTCTGAGCATCTAAAAGGTCGGCTGGCGTCGCCCGACGTAGGATCGGCTTAAGCTCGCCAACGATCTCAGACTGATCCACCTCACGAGGAGGCATAACGACCCGGCCCATCTCCATACCCCGGGCCGTTTCAACGATGACCTGGTCGTT
>DAOTVR010000037.1:0-2206 GCA_034436315.1 Anaerolineae bacterium | reverse complement strand
TTCGGCTGACCTGCGAACGTATTCTCGCAGTGAACCACCAGTTTGCCATCCTCCCGCGTAACGCCTGCTACTTCGCCATGAATAAAGGTCACCCCCTCCTCTTTAACACGGTTATAAAACTCCTCATACCCCTTGCCAAAGGCACTAAGATCCCTGTAAACCTCGTAAACTTGGGCGGAGGTGTTCTCCCGGACCAGGTGGGCCAATTTCATGGAGTACATGCAGCAAACGCGAGAGCAGTAGTTATGGCCATCTTCATCTCTGCTGCCCACACAATGGAGGATAGCTACGCTTTCAGGAGGCCTGCCATCCTTCAGACGAATCTGTCCATTCATCGGGCCACTGCTGTGGACCATCCTCTCAAACTCCAGGCTGGTCAGGACATTATCGTAAAGGCCAAGGCCATACTTGGGGGCTTGAGAGGGGTCAAAAGCTTTGTAGCCCGTGGCCAGAATAATGGTCCCCACCTCCAGGTTGATGTATTGATCCTTCATCGTGTGATCTATCGCTTGCCTCTCACACAAGGCCACACATTCGCGGCATTCGGTGCAAACGCCACAGCTCAGGCAACGTTTAGCCTCCTCAACGGCCATTTCCTCGGTATAGCCCAACTCAACCTCGCGGAAGTTGTTCACCCTTTCTTCTATGGGCAAGAAGCGCATGGGCACTCTGTGTTTTACCTCAAGGCCCTCTGTAGACAACTCCACGGGCCGCTCTTCCTCGCCCCGGCCCATGCGCAGATCCTCCCCACGGATATAACGGTCAATGGAGATGGCAGCCTCCTTGCCGGCAGCGATGGCTTCAATGACCGTCCCACCGCCCACTACAGCATCTCCACCACAGAATATGCCTTCTATGCTGGTAGCTAGGGTAATGGGATCCACCTTCACCGTCCCCCAAGGGGTCATCTCCAGATTCACCCCCCTAGCGACGAGGGACAAATCCACCTCTTGGCCGATGGCCAGGAGCACATTGTCCACATCTATTATGAACTCGGAGCCAGGGATAGGGATGGGACGCCGCCGCCCACTCTCATCGGGCGGGCCCGGTTCCATCCGCACGCATTCCATCGCCGTGAGCTTGCCATCCTTACCCAGAAATCTAACCGGAGCGACGAAATCCACCAGCTTGACGCCCTCACGCTCCGTCTCGTCGATCTCCCACTTGGGCTCAGCGGGCATCTCAGCCCGCGCACGACGATAGATAATGGTCACGTCCTTGGCCCCCACGCGCAGGGCAGAGCGAGCAGTGTCCAGGGCGGCGTTTCCACCGCCAACGACAATTACCCTCTCTCCAAGTCGAACCGGCTTGCCCAGGTTGAGGTCCCTCAAAAAGTTAATGGCTTGGGTAACGCCCTCTAACTCCTCACCTGGAACACCCAACGTACGGCCCTTCTGAGCTCCCACAGCCAGAAAGATGGCCTTGTAGCCACGGGCGAATAGATCATCTAGGGTCAGGTCCCGGCCGATAGTGACGTTGCGCCACACTCCAACCCCTAGCTCAATAATGTCATAGATCTCGCGATCAAGGATCTCCCGCGATAACCGAAACGCGGGGATGCCAAAGCGCATCATCCCGCCAAGGACGGGTGCAGCCTCAAAGATCGTCACATGGTAACCCATCATGGCCAGGTCATGAGCCGCAGTCAGCCCGGCCGGGCCTCCGCCGACAATAGCCACTTTCTCCTCCCGGGTCTTGACTGGCGGCACCTGGCGAGCGGGGATCCTCAGCTCAAGATCTCCGATGAAACGTTTAATATAGGCGATGCCAACCGGATCATCTATCTTGGCCCGTGTGCAGGCCTTCTCGCAAGGTCGGTGACATACCCGCCCACAAATGGAGGGGAAGGGGAGTTTCTCTTTGATGACTTGTAAGGCTTCAAGGAACTTGCGTCGGCTGGTCAGGATCACATACCCCGGCGCGCCGACATGAGCTGGACAGGCCGCCTTACAGGGGGCCATCTTCTTATCGATCACAAAGGCAGTGGGCACAGCCTGGGCAAAGGGGCGGTAGATGGCGTGGCGCTTGCTTAACCCCTCATCAAACTCATTAGGTACCTCAACGGGACAGTTCTGGACACACAATCCGCAGCCGGTGCAGAGGTCCTCGTTCACATAGCGCGCCTTCCTCCGCACCCGCACCTGAAAGTTCCCCACATACCCCGAAACCCCCTCAACCTCACTGTAGCTCAGAAGCTCTATGTTCG
>DAOTVR010000036.1:0-3535 GCA_034436315.1 Anaerolineae bacterium | reverse complement strand
CCTTTTTCTACCCGCTGAAAAAACTGATCTCCTTGGGACATCACGTTGACCTTCTCATAGCCTCTCCCTATGTCAAACGGCCCTTGAACGTGGGCGCACGGTGGCTGCGAGAAAGTGAGATCTGTGTAGTGTGGTGGAGCCTGCGAGGAGCACAACAAGTTTTGTCCCCGCTAAGGTTCTTCGCAGAGATAATGAAGGCCATCTCTAGAAAGCGCTATGATTTCATCTATTGCCATGGGAGTATAGGCACGATAGGCAATCTAGCGGCAATAGTTTGCGGGGTTCCCTGTGGCATGCGTCTATATGGTACGTTCTTACTCTCTGAACTTCGTTCTTCTGGGTTATTTGCTACATGGATTAAGCATCCCTTAGAATGCGCCGCCTTTAAGCTCCGCAAGAGTTTCCTCATAATGACGAATGATGGAACGCGAGGCGATAGCGTGTATCGCCAACTGGCGTCAGCCAAGCCTCAGTATGATTTTTATTTTCTTCTAAATGGCGTTGACAAAACCGCGATGAACGGCCTGCTAGCAGAGTACAACGGACTTGAGAGACAAATCCCAAGAGACAGATACTTATTCTACCCAGCGCGAATGGTCCGTTGGAAGCGCCAGCATCTCGCCCTGGACGTCTTATGGCTCTTGGATCAGAAAGGTTACCACGACATTACTTTGCTTTTTGCAGGTCACATTAGCGATCAAGCATACTGGGCAGAGATTCGGGAGGAAGCCTCAAGACGAAACCTCAGCGACAGGGTGTGCCATCTTGGGGTTTTATCGCGCAACGAGCTTTTTAGCTATTATCAGGCTGCGCTTGGGGTGCTCTCTCTTTATGACTTTGCGAACTTGGGGAACGTGACCATCGAAGCCTTGTGCGCAGGAGCCATTGTTATCGCTTGGGATGACGGTAGCCTCAACGGCGTGATCGAGAGCGGAGTCAATGGTATCCTGATAAATTCTCCCGAACAAGCTGCCGAGCACATTGTGGCACTAATTGAGGATCCGCAGAAAGCGCGGGCGATGCGAAACTGTGCCAAGGCGCAAGCTGCGAAGCTATTTCCATCTTGGGAGGAACGGTCACTCATGGAGGTCCAGCTTATTCATCGGGCGACGAACTCGGCGCCTACGTACTAGCATGCCCCGCGCTGGGCAAATAGGAGATACAGGCTCTAGTATGTCTATGTCAGTGACGAAAAAGCTGGACAAGCCCCAGGTATGTGTGGGCCATGTAGCTGGTCTAGTGCCTTTCGGCAGGATCGTTGAAGTTGCCTTGTCCACGCTGTTCTCGTTTGAGGCGCTCTTTGTGCTCTACCTCTTCGCCGGGCGCTACAAGGGGGACCCTCGCTTCCGTTGGGTGCCGGTGGATCTTACGGCACTCTTTTTCGGTCTCAGCGTTATGGCAGGCATGTATGTTCTGGCACGGCGCGGTTTCAAAGTGCGCCGTAAGGCCTTCGTGCTCGTCCTTTTGGCGCTCGCCTTCGTGGGCTATGTTCTTCTCAGCCTGACCTGGACGCCCGGGTGGAGCTACGCACAGCAGAAAGCCTTGTATATCTCTGTCTTAGCGCTGTGGCCTTTGGTCGCCTGTGCAGTCATCATCGCTCAAGACCGTCGCCGCTTGGTGAGGTTTCTTATATTACTCGTTTTACTCACTGGATGGATGGCTACTGAGAGTACTGTGGTATACTTGAGCGCACCAGGGTATTGGTTCAAAACCCTATTAGGAGGGAACTATGTTGGCGCAGGCCGCGTGCTGGGCCTTGGGGCACTGATCATTCTGGCTTACGAGTTGTTCCTTGCCAAAGGTTTTGCCAAAGCCGTCACGGTTGCCCTTTTTGTATTTCTGGTTTTTATATTGCTGATCCTGGGAGGACGGGGGCCATTTTTCGCCACGCTTTTAGGGGCAGCAGTGCCTCTGTTCTTGGGGGTGCGGGTTTCGCCTCCCTTTAGCGTTGTCGTGCGACGGTACATCTTATATCTTCTTGGGCTTTGGTTGGTCTGCATTGCGGTTATCGCGTTTTTAGTTGCCAGTGGGCAAGCAACGGTCACCTTAGCGCGCATCAGCCTGCTTTTGAGCTCACCCTATACAGGAGGGTCTGGAATCAGACTACAGCTTTTCGTAAGCGCCATCGACGCGTGGCTAAAAGCCCCGTTATACGGTCACGGTATTGGAGCATTCCCTATACTCGCCGGTTTCGGGGACATCAGGAGTTACCCTCACAACCTGATCTTGGAGATCCTCGCAGAGCTCGGCCTGGGGGGTTTGTTCCTCTTTTCGGCGATAGTCATCTATGCGCTCAGAGCATTGGGCCCCTTGAGTATTATCCGGCGCGACCCGCTTCGCATTCTTCTCCTCATGTTGTTTGCTAACGTCTTTTTTAACGCGATGGTCAGTGGGGATATCCCCGACAATCGCATCGTCTTCGCAGTGCTAGGGCTGATGACTCTTCCCAAGGGCGGTAAAAATGGCTAGGGTCGTGCACCTCACCTCTGTCCATCCTCCCTTTGATGTGCGCATCTTCTATAAGGAATGTAAGACGTTGGCCCAAGCGGGATACGAGGTTGTTTTAATCGCCCCCCATACGCAAGACGAGGTCGTAGAAGGTGTGAGAATTCGCGCCGTGCCCAAATCCAAGAATCGGTTGCAACGGATGTTCGGGGTTGCGCCACAAGTCGTGTGCCTCGGCTTCAAAGAGAAAGCGGCAGCGTACCACCTTCATGATACAGAGCTGCTGCCCTGGGCACAGTTCCTCCGGCTTAGGCGCTGTAGAATCGTGTACGATATGCACGAGAACGTGCCCAAAGCGATCCTGACCAAGCACTGGATCCCGCCAATGTTGAGAAAGACGATCGCCAGAGTCCTCAAGTTGGTTGAACGGATTTTCCTAGCAGGTATGCATGTCGTTTTTGCAGAGCATTCTTATCAAAAAGACTATCCCTGGTTACCTAGAGGTACAGTTATACTGAATATGCCGCGCGTTGAGGCCTTGTCCGGTGTTAGAGAGAGCAAATATCCAACGCCGACCGTCGCGTATATGGGAGGTGTCACAGCCGTCCGAGGCAGTCTCCTAACGTTGTATGCGCTACATATACTTCAGCAACGGGGCAAACAGGTGAATTGGGAGTGCATCGGCCCGCTTACACGCCCCCATGAACAAGAGTTGCGTGCTCTCATGACTGCTCTCAGACTCGAAGGAGTCACTTTCCGAGGATACATGTTGCCACAGGAGGGTTGGCGCATCGTCTCACGCTGCCACATCGGCTTAGCAGTCCTTCAACCCATACCGAATTACGTTGACTCATACCCTACAAAGCTGTTTGAGTACATGGCGCTAGGCCTTCCTCTGATCACTTCCGATTTCCCTCTTTACCGCGAAATCGTAGAGGGGTCAAGGTGCGGACTATGCATCCCGTTTGGCGATCCCCAACCCCTCGCTGAGAGCATAGAATGGTTGCTGGAGCACCCGGATGAGGCCGAGGCCATGGGCAAGCGCGGCCAGGAGGCCGTGCGCACGCGCTATAACTGGGACGTTGAGGCA
>DAOTVR010000035.1:0-10054 GCA_034436315.1 Anaerolineae bacterium | reverse complement strand
TCGCGCTGGGTCACTTTGATGGGCCGCCCTATGGCGCTCTCGGTGGATGAAACCAGGAGGAACTCGCGTTGTCCTCCATTTTGGAGGATACGCTCGGCGAGATGACCTTGCCCATTAGCCCGTAAGGCTTGCCCATCTTGCATCGCGCCCCTGGCGTCAATGATACCGGCGCGCAGCATCTCTGCAACCAGGTCCACCAGGCCCGAACCACATATGCCTTTGGGAGCGCTCTCGCCGATCGTGTGCCAACGCACATCACCGTCAATGCTGACGGCATCAATGGCCCCCTCCGCTGCGCGCATGCCGCAACTCAAGTGAGCTCCTTCAAAAGCCGGGCCGGCGGCAGTGGAGCAAGCGACAAGCCGCCGACGAGAGCCCATGACCATCTCACCATTGGTGCCGATGTCTATGGCCAGGGCGGTGTCCTCGTGGTTGGGCAGATCGGTGGCCAGGATGACGCCTACCGTATCCGCGCCGACCCAGCCGGCGATGTTTGGCAATACCCAGATATGCGCCTCGGGATGAATGGCGATCCCTAGGTCCTTCGCCGTTAAGCACAGGGTCGCGGAGACGGCGGGCACATAGGGCATGCGTCCAAGGGCTGCGGGGCTAATCCCTAGGAAGAGATGATACATCGTGGTATTACCTACCACGGTCATGCCGTAGATGTTCTCTGGGGCAACGCCAGCAGCGTGTGTGGTATTGGCGATAATCTTGTTCAAGGCTTCTAGAATCTCGTGCTGCAAAATCTGTAATCCCGATTCGTTTTCTATTGAGAAGAGGATGCGCGAAACCACGTCCGCACCGTAGCGAGTCTGGGGATTCAAGAGGGAAGAAACGGCCAAACGCTCGCCGCTTTCCAAATCCATGAGATAACCTACGACGGTCGTGGTGCCGATGTCGAAAGCTATGCCCAGGATGTGCTCGGGGCCGTCTCCGGCTTCAATGTGTACGACCTGATCATCGGCAAGGACGAGAGCGATATGTCCATCGCGTTCGCGCAAGGCGAAGGGGAGCTGGCGTAAAGCGGACAGGGTGAACTTGAGCTCTCCACCGTGATGCTCGTTCCAAGTCCGCATGACGTTCTGTAGGTCGGCGACCTGGTTTTGTAACGTTGCGGCTGGCACGCGCAGGATATGTCTCCGCACCCAAGGCTCCATCTGTACACTGCCTTGAGCCATCCCCTCCGCAAGGATGTTTATCTGCGCAATACGTGACTCCTCGGGCACGGTCACCACCACGTCGGACGTGATCACTGCTTGGCAGGCGAGGCGGTAGCCCTTGCGTAGCTCCTCTTCGGTTAGCTTCTTCAATTCCATCACCGTGGGGGCAGAAAGCCCCTCCGAAGCAATAACCTTGCATTTGCCACATGTACCCCGGCCAGCGCAAAAGCTCTCGATCTTGACCCCGAACTCAATGGCCGCCTGAAGTACCGTAGTGTTCTGCTTCACTTGCCCGCTGACGCCGAATGGCTCGAATCTGATCTTCATCTTGCCCTTTATCTCTTTTGTATCGCGCCTAGCCCTTAGGACCGGGCGCGCTCATAGACCAGGAAATGGGATAGCCCTAAAAAGCTCAGGGGCGTCCCTTCCAGAGCGTAGGTAACCCGCCGTAGGATTCGGCCCAACGCAGGCCGGCGAGCGATGATGTTGTCATAGCCTGCAAATAGATAGCGATGGACCACGATCCTACCAGGTAATTGTGCGAAAAGGCGGCGCAAGCTTCTATAGGTATAGGCACGCACATGTGGACAAAGCTTGGCACGCAGGAAATCGGGCAAATAATTCACCAGCAAATAGTTCCCAAAATGGTACGTGCCGCGCCAGTAAATGCCATGCGTCTCAAAGGGGTAAAGCCGATTGGGAACGAACACCACCATGCGTCCCCCTGGTTTGAGCACCCGATGAGCCTCACGCACCGCTGCGCGGTCGTCGTTGACATGCTCCAACACCTCATGTAGGAGAAGCACATCGAACGTTGCATCGGGGTAGGGGAGGTGCTCTGCCGGGGCTTCTTGGATGTTAGGCAATGTCGCGCTGGCTTCACGCACCTTGGCGGGATCTATATCTACGCCATGCACATCGTCTGAGAACTGGCGCATTTTCTTTACATAAAGACCAAGCCCGCATCCCACATCAAGAATGCGTGCTCCCTCAAGGGTGGCGTAGCGGCGGATGAGCTGTAGCCTGCGCTCTTGCCCCTCTCGCCAGAGATAGCTAGGATGTCCTAGGGCGATTGCGACGTCCATCATGGCTTATTCCCCTGAGAAAGCTATCATACTCTCATGAGGAAGGAAGTGCAAACAGGCAAAAGGGCGCTGAAAAAGCGAGAATGAGAAACTTGTCCGGCACAGTGAGCATGAGGTAGCCTAAGAAGGCGGTTAGGCCTTCAGCGCGGCCTTGGCTTTGGCCAGTTGGTGATGCACGGCCTCTAGCGCCGTGCCGCCAGTCACCCGACGTGCCTCTACAGAGGCCTCGAAATCGAGCACGGCGTAAAGGTCGGCCCCGAAGGCTGGCGAGAGGGCCTGATACTCGGCTAGGGGCAATTGGCTCAGCGGGATGCCGCGCTCTTCGCAAAGACGAACGGCCTGTCCCACGAGTTGATGGGCTTCACGAAAGGGTATACCGCGCTTGGCCAGGTAGTCGGCCAAGTCGGTGGCTAGGAGCTCCTGACTTAGGGCTGCGCGCATTCTCTCCGCATTCACCTCTAGGGTTTCGATGACTCCAGCAACGATAGGTAACGCCATTTTCAGCGTGTCTAGCGTATCAAAGAGGGGCTCTTTATCCTCTTGTAGGTCTTTGTCGTAAGTAGAGGGGAGGCCCTTGATGACCGTGAACAAGGTCACCAAGTTGCCTACCAGGCGTCCGCTCTTGCCGCGCACCAGCTCCATGCTATCGGGGTTGCGCTTTTGGGGCATGATACTGGAGCCAGTCGTATAGCGCTCATCAAGGCGCAGGAAGCCGAACTCGGCGCTAGAATAGAGGATGAGGTCCTCGGCCAGCCGACTGAGGTGTGTTCCCAATATAGCTCCCCAGCTCAGAGCCTCCAGGATCATGTCGCGATCGCTCACGGCATCCATGCTGTTCTCGGTGACCCCCGAAAAGCCTAGCTCGCGAGCGAGCGCCTCGCGGTCAATGCCATAAGCATTGCCCGCCAGCGCTCCTGAGCCAAGGGGGCAAATGGCGACGCGCTTGTGGAGATCCTTCAGGCGCTCACGATCTCGTTCCAGCATCCAGAAATAGGAAAGAAGCCAATGGCTGAAGCGCACCGGCTGGGCTGGCTGAAGGTGGGTATAGCCGGGCATAAGCACGGACAGGTGAGCCTCCGCCTTGGATACGATGCACGTTTGTACCCTGCGCAAGGTTTGTTCCAGGTCGGCAAGCTCACGCAGGAGGTAAAGGCGGATATCTGTCGCCACCTGGTCGTTACGGCTGCGGCCAGTATGTAGCTTTCCGGCCACCGGCCCTATCAGTTCCCCCAACCGGCGCTCCACGGCAGTATGGATATCCTCATCCGAGGGGGCGAAGACGAACGTGCCTTGCTCGAACTCGGCAGCAACCTGTTGCAATCCGGCAATAAGGGCAGAGGCCTCCTCCTCGCTCAGGACGCCCGCGCGCGCCAGGGCACGCGCGTAGGCGATGCTTCCCTTGATGTCCACGTGTGCCAAGCGCTTATCAAAGCTGATAGAGGCGTTGAAAGCCCACATCAGTTCGTCCGTGGCGCCCTTGTAGCGCCCGCCCCATAGCTTGCTCATAGCTTAATCTCGCTTGAATCCTGTATACTCAAACTCGCGTCCTTCCTGGGCGGCCAAACCCTTTCCCTGGCGGCGCTCCTGTTCCAATAGGGCGCGCACTTTGAGGGGCAGGCCGTAGAGGTTGATAAAGCCTTCGGCATCGCTCTGGTCATAAACGTTATCCACACCGAAGGTGGCATAATCCTCACGATAGAGGCTATAGGGCGACTTGCGCCCCACCAATGTGCATTTGCCTTTGTAAAGCTTGATGCGCGCCGTGCCCGTGACATTCTTTTGAGTGGAGCGAACAAAGGCGTCTAGGGCCTCCTTCAGGGGGGTGAACCAGCGCCCATAGTAGACCATCTCGGCATATTTTTGAGCTACGATGTCCTTGTAGTGCATTGTCTCTCCGTCTAAGGTGAGGCTCTCTATGGCCTGATGGGCCAGATAGAGGATCGTGCCGCCGGGAGTCTCGTACACCCCCCGCGATTTGATGCCCACCAAGCGGTTCTCCACCATGTCTACTCGCCCTATGCCGTGTGCGCCACCGAGTTTGTTCAGCGCAGTGACCAGCTCTACCGGCCCCATCCTGACGCCGTTTAGGCCCACGGGCACCCCCTCACAAAACTCTATCTCCACATAGGCCGGCTCGTCGGGGGCATCCTCAGGACGCACCGTGAGCACGTACATGTCCTCATCCGGCTCTTGCCAAGGGTCTTCTAGCTTGCCGCCTTCGTGGCTGATGTGCCAGATGTTACGATCGCGACTGTAGATGGAGCGCCGGCTCTGGCGAATGGGAATGTTATGGGCTTCGGCGTAGGCGATAGCATCTTCGCGAGAGCGGATATTCCATTCTCGCCAGGGGGCAATGATCTTTAGCTTGGGATTGAGGGCCTTAAAGGCCAGCTCAAAGCGCACCTGGTCATTTCCCTTGCCCGTGCAGCCGTGGGCCACAGCGTCGGCGCCCTCTAGCTCGGCTATTTCAACGACACGTTTGGCGATCAGGGGGCGGGCGAAGGAGGTGCCGAGAAGATATTCGCGTTCGTAAACCGCGCCGGCCATCATGGTGGGGAAGACGTAATCGGTGAGGAACTCTTCGCGCAAGTCGTCAATATAGATCTTGCTTGCGCCGCTGGCTAGCGCCTTGGCTTCTAGCCCCTCGAGCTCTTCCTCTTGACCCAGGTTAGCCGTAGCGCAAATCACCTCGCAGCCATAGTTCTCTCGCAGCCAGGCCACAATGATTGAGGTATCTAGCCCGCCGGAATAAGCTAGGACACACTTTTTCACTTCGCCTTTGTGTTTCATGCTCCCTCCTCTTCGTGCTTGAGATCCAAGATGAGCGCTATTTCGTCACAGTTCGGAAATTTGGGGCAGTTCAAGCAATCTCCCCAGATCTTGTGAGGCAGCGATTCTCGCGGTACGACTCGGAAGCCCATATGTTCGAAAAAACTTTGATGGTAAGTGAGGGCGAAAACTCTTGGCAGCCCCAGCGCACGGGCTTCTTGCAACAAGTATTCCACCATGAGCCGACCCACGTCCTTATGCTGCCATTCTTGCACCACGGCCAATGAGCGGATCTCTGCCAAGTCCTCCCAGATAATGTGCAGGGCGCCGCAGCCGATGATCTCCTCGTCGTGTACGGCCACGACATAATCGCGGATATACTGATAAAGCTGATGATGCGATTTAGGCAACATCAGCCCTTGTGCAGCGTAGCCGTTGATGATCCGGGCCATCGTAGGTACGTCTTTGACAACGGCTTTACGGATAGTAATTTGAGCATTGTCCCTTTGTGACACAGAGCCCTCCACAGGATACCGACCTTCTCAGCTTGCGGGGTTATTTTCAACCTGGGCGAATGCTCTATCCAGGATCGCTATAGCCTGATCAACGTCCGATCGTTCGATGATCAAAGGAGGCAGCAGACGCAGTACCTGTGGCCCGGCCTTGCAGGTGAGTAGCCCAGCATCAAAGCAGGCTTGCATCACCGGGGTCACGTCCATGGTTGTAGCGATCCCCCAGATGAGGCCACGGCCCCGGATCTCGCGGATGCAAGCGTACTTGCTTTGCAATTCCATAAGGTCCTCGTGGAGGTAAGATCCGACCCAGCGGACGTGCTCGAGGAATTGAGGGTCGGAAATCTTGCGCACCACCACCTGAGCCGCAGCGCAGATCACCGGATTGGCGGCAAAAGTGCTGCCGTGATCGCCTGCTTCGATGGCATCAGCAACGGCCTGGGTCATCAGCGTGGCGCCGATGGGTAACCCCCCGCCGAGCGGCTTGGCCAGAGTCATGAGGTCCGGGGTGACGCCATAAGGCTCATGCGCCCACAAGGTGCCCGTGCGTCCCAGGCCACACTGGACCTCGTCGAAGATGAGCAAGATCCCTCGCTGATCGCATAAGCGACGTAACCCTTGCAGGAACTCGTTCGTGGCGATATTCACGCCCCCCTCGCCTTGGATCGGCTCGACGATGCAGGCGCAGGTTTTTTCATCCAGCAGAGCCTCGGCCGAAGCCAAGTCGTTGAAAGTGGCGAATTTAGCTCCTGGCATTAGGGGGCGGAAAGGGTCCTGGTAGTGTGGTCGCGGCGTAAGCGCCAGAGCTCCCATGGTGCGGCCATGAAAGGCGTCGCTAAAGGCCAGTATTTCCGTGCATTCTGGGCCATGAACTTTTTTAGCCCATTTGCGGGCGAACTTGATCGCTGCTTCCACAGATTCGGCGCCCGAGTTGCAGAAGTAAACTTTATCCGCAAATGAGGCTTCCACGAGCATTTTCGCAAGCTGCGCTTGGGGAATAGAGTAGTAGAGGTTGGAAATGTGCATGAGGCGCGCCGATTGCTCGGCGACGGCTTTGAGGACGTCGGGATCGCCATAACCCAGGGCATTCACGGCGATGCCGCTCACGAAATCCAGATAGGCCTTGCCCCTTGTGTCGTAGACACGAGCTCCCTCGCCCCTCTCAATGACGAAATCGGCCCGCGCATAGGTGTGCAAGACATATTGGTCGGTGAGCGCCTTGATCTCCTCAGCCTTCATGTGACCTCCTTTGGTGACGTGTGAAGTCTCGGGTCAACTCACGATGCATGTGCCAGCACCCTCGGCAAAACCGGCCAGGTTGGTGATGCGCACCGCCCCGACACCCTGGGCGATGGCTTGTAGCGCGGATCGCACCTTGGGGATCATTCCCCCTGTGATGTGCCCCTCGGCGATCAAGCGCTCTGCTTCCTCAGCCCCTAGCTTTGGCAGGACCTCCCCATCCCGCATAACGCCGGGCACATCGGTGAGGAAGATAGCCTCGGCCACTTTGAGCGCTCCGGCGATGGCCAACGCCGCGTGATCGGCATTCACATTCAAGGGGCGGCCGTCTGTCCCTAGAGATATAGGGGAAATCACTGGCGTAAAGCCCTTGGAAAGTAATTCCCAGAGGATATCAACGCGCACTTGGGCGATCTCTCCCACGCGTCCCAGGTCGCCTTTGGGGTGTTTCAAGATCTGGGCTTGTAAGAGCCCCGCATCTACTCCACTAAGGCCCAACGCTTTCACCCCCTGATGCACCAGCCGCGCCGTCAGCCGTTTGTTCACTGCGCCCGAGAGAACCATCTCCACCACCCAGAGGGATTGTTCATCGGTGACGCGCAGTCCTTCAATAAAGCGCGGCGTGAGGCCGAGGCGTTTCTGGAGCTCAACGATCTCCGAACCGCCCCCGTGAACCACGACCAGTTCGCGCTCGGCCACTAGCCGTGTCAAGACGCTGACCAGCGTATCCAGTTGTGGCCCTTCCTCAAGCTCAGCGCCACCTACTTTGAGTAGAGTCAATGCTTTCTTCACCATCAGGCCACCAATCCCAGCGTTTCTTCCAAGCCGAACATCACGTTCATGTTCTGAACTGCTTGCCCTGAAGCGCCTTTGAGTAAATTGTCGATCGCGGTGATGATGATGACTTCCCCCTCTGCGCCGGCGGAAGCTACGGAGAGCGTACAACGATTGGTGTAAATCACATGAGCCAAGCTGGCTAGCTTGCCCGTGTCAAGCACCTGGATAAACGGCTCCCCACGATATACCTCTCTCCACAAAGCCGTTATCCTTCCTGGGTCCCAACCCGGATTTACCTCCACGTATAACGTAGAAAGGATCCCGCGTGAGATGGGCAACAGGTGAGGCGAAAAGACGATGCGCATCGGCCGTTGAGCATAAGAGGTTAGCTCCTGTTCGAGCTCAGGAACATGGCGATGGCTGTGGCCGATGTTGTAGGCGGAGAAGTTGTCGTGCACGTTTACGAAATGGGTGGTGGCAGTGGGCTGAGCGCCGGCCCCCGAAACCCCCGATTTGGCATCTATGATGATCCTGTTCCCTGCGATCGCCTTGCGTTGAAGGAGCGGGTAAAGGGCCAAAAGCGGTCCCGTAGGATAGCAGCCTGGGTTGGCTATTAAGCGAGCGTCCGCTATCTTGGGACGATAGATCTCTGTCAGGCCATAGACGGCCTCGCTCAGAAGCTCGGGCACGGGGTGCGAACCGTACCAGCTCTGATAGACCGCCACGTCGCGCAGGCGAAAGTCGGCGGACAGATCAATACACTTGGCCCCGGCAGCGAGAACCTTTTGGGCCAAGGGAGCCGAGGCATGGTGAGGCGTACAAAGAAAGGCAACGTCAATGCTCTGGAGGGGAGCCTCGTCGGG
The DNA here is from genome assembly GCA_034436315.1 of Anaerolineae bacterium. Taxonomy (GTDB): domain Bacteria; phylum Chloroflexota; class Anaerolineae; order UBA1429; family UBA1429; genus DAOTVR01. The sequence goes on along the minus strand of DAOTVR010000035.1, from coordinate 1,646 downwards.
GGCAATAAGCAACTGCTCGTAAGGACAGGGGTAAAGTTCGCAGTAGCGCTTGCCCGCCGAGCTCTCTGAGGAGGCGAAAACCACCTCGACTTCGGGATGTCGGGCAAAGATCTTGAGTAGCTCGTAGCCCGTATAACCCGTTGCACCGTAGATGCCGACGCGTACCATGATTCCTCCACGTTGCTGGGCTTATAATAGAAAACACCAGCTCTCCGTCTGGAGAGCTGGTGGCTAAAATCATCCTTGATCTTCGCCCAAGCGAAACTATCCAGACTTACCGGTCCGGGTATCGCCTTGAGCTCCGCCTCAGTTGAAACGCCTTGAGCATCTTGGTCGCTCCCGCGTCTCTGTACAAACTGCATTTAGTTTAAGACAAAGGCGCTAACCTGTCAAATATCTTGAACCGCTTGCCATCTCGTGCAACTCTCTAGACCAGGGGGCCTAATTGGCTTACAATAAGTTGGAAAGGGAGGAACCGAGTATGCTAGAAAACGTCGCGCGGGTTTCTTTGTGTCATCTTCCCACCCCCATTGAAGAGCTCAAGCGCCTTAGCCAAGCCCTCGGTGGGCCGCGCATCCTGGTCAAACGCGATGATCTGACCGGCTTGGCTACCGGCGGCAATAAAGCGCGCAAGCTAGAGTTCCTGATTGCCGATGCGCTTGCTCAGAAGGCCACGACGGTCATTACGGCGGGCGCGCCTCAATCCAATCATGCTCGGCAGACCGCGGCCGCGGCTGCTCGCTATGGGCTTCAGTGTGTCCTTGTGCTCGGCCCTCTAGCTCCGCCCGCCCTTCAGGGCAATCTGCTTCTGGACAATCTTCTAGGGGCGCGCGTGCGTTGGACGGGCGATCTTGATCGCTACACCGTTATGGAACAGGTTGCCGCCGAGGAGAGCGCTGCTGGACGTAAGCCTTACATCATCCCTTATGGTGGTTCTAATGCTATCGGTGCTTCGGCTTATGCTCTGGCGATGGAGGAGTTGAAACAGCAAGAGCTGCAACTGGGCTTGCACGTTGAGCATATCGTGTTAGCCACCAGCTCGGGTGGAACTCAAGCGGGGATGATCACTGGGGCACGCCTGTTCAACTTCAAGGGGCGTGTCTTGGGCATCAGCGTGGATAAGCCCGCCGACGCTTTGCGGCGTATCATCGTTGACTTGATACAGCTTACTACAGCTCACCTTGGGCAGCGATTTGCTCTCGATCCTGAGGAGGTTCTCATTAACGATCACTACCTGGGCGGCGGCTATGGGGTGTTAGGCGAGGCCGAGCGGGAAGCGATCCGCCTCGTGGCGCGCACTGAGGGGCTACTTCTAGATCCCGTCTATACCGGGCGGGCCATGGCCGGGCTCATTGACTTGATCCGCAAAGGGGAGTTTAGCCGCCAGGAGACGATCCTCTTCTGGCATACAGGGGGCACGCCAGCCCTGTTCGCCTACGCGGATCAGCTTCTGGGGCGCTGAATCAAGGGCAAGTAGAGGGACATGCTCGCCGGGATGGGCGTAGCGACGGGATTGGCCCGCCCTGGAGAAGGAGGCAAGGTGGTTGTCCAATCTCCCGTGCATTCTCCCAGGCGGCTGTAGGAAACATCATAGGCGGTCTGTTCGTAGCTCACGCTATCCACGACGGTTCCGTCGGGGGCTAACA
>DAOTVR010000034.1:0-4156 GCA_034436315.1 Anaerolineae bacterium | reverse complement strand
CTTGGCCGTCTTGGGCCAATACTACTTCGCCCACAAGCGCTCCTTTATGTGGGATGGCATCGTCCTCTATCTGTTGGCCATGGCCCTCTTCGTCTCGGTCAGCGCCGCCCTTGAACCCCAACGGCGCAAGGAAGGGCCGGGGTGGCCCAATCTGTGGCAGGAACTCTGGCAGGCCCTACGATGCAGTCGCCTCCGGCTCGTCGTCTTGCTCATGGGGTTGGCGATGATCCTCTACGTGACGAGCGCATCCGGCTCGCGTCCGGGCGATAAGCCTTTCTGGGATTTGCTCGCCCTGTGGGTTATAAGCATCGCCCTTGTCGTGGGCGCGTTCGTGGATTGGGGGGGAATTCCAGAGTGGCTACAGAGAGGTCTGGGTGCCTTGCGCCGACATGGCCCCGAGACGGTGCTAGTGCTGTTCATCGCCGTGATCACCTTCCTCCTGCGAGGCATCAACCGCGAAGGGATCCCCTTCGTCCTCTCCGGCGACGAGGCCGAGATGGGCTTGGAGGCCATCGCAGTCCTTGAAGGTCGGCGGACCAGCCCCTTTGTTACCGGCTGGCTTTCCCATCCGACCCTCTATTTCTTCCTACAGGCCGCCTTCTTGCGCCTTTTCGGCATCACCACCGCGGCGCTTCGCCTTCCCTCGGCTCTTATCTCGGCGGCGACGGTCATCTTGCTTTACTTGCTGGCACGCCGCTTTTACGGGCGCTGGATAGCGCTCCTCGCGGCCATCTCCTTTGCCTTCTATCATTACGCCATCCACTTTGGGCGCTTGGCGATCAATAATATCTGGGACCCTTTCTTCGCTCTGGGAGTGTTCTACTTTTTCATCCGAGGGATAGAGGAAAAACGCCTGGGCCACATGCTGGCCGCGGGCGTCTTTGGCGGTTTGGCGGTCTATTTCTATATGGGCGCCCGATTGATCCCCATCATCCTGTTTGTTTATGTGCTTTACTGCCTCTTCAGCAAGCCGGGCTTCCTGCGCGATCACCTGGTTTACCTGGTGATCTGCGGCCTCGTCGCCCTGGTTATCGCTTTGCCCTTGCTCTCCTTTTTCCGCACCCATCCCAACGACATGATGGCTCGCTGGAACTCTATGGGCATCTTTCCCTCAGGATGGGTGGAACAACAGCGGCAGGCGACGGGGCGAAGCACCTTGAGCATTTTTCTCGGGCAATTTCTCAAGGCGGCCTTGGCCTTTAACTTCTTTTCCGACCCTACCTTTTGGTATCATCCGGGGATCCCGCTTTTACAATTTCTGCCCTCGGTCTTTTTCGTCTTTGGCTTGACCTATGCCATCTATCAGTGGCGCAGGCACGAGTACTTTTTGCTGTGCGTCTGGTTCCTGTTGGTCATCCTCTTCGGCGGCGCGCTCTTGGAGAACCCGCCCACCAGCCCGCGCCTGGTGTTGGCCATCCCGCCAGTGGTCATTTGTATGGTCTTGGGCATGGTCAAAGTCTCATCGTATATCCAGTTGGCCCTCGAGCAGCCGCGCTCTACGGCTCTCATCCTCTCGCTGGCCCTGGTGCTTTTGACCAGCTACCAGAGCGCGCATTTCTACTTTGCCCGGTATACCCCGGCGCACGAGTTCGCCGGGGTCAATACAGAAGTGGCCGACCGTATGGGCAAATACCTTAAGGCTTTAGGGCCGGAGTATCAGTGCTACTTTTTCGGCGCGCCGCGTATGTATTACGGCCATGCGACCATCCCCTTCATCGCCCGAGGCATCGTGGGCACGGATGTAACCGAGCCGATCACGGATAGCGTTGCCTTTGTGAACCCCGAGCGCAAGGCCGTGTTCGTCTTTCTACCCGAGCGCCTCGGCGAGCTGGACGTGGTGCGCCGGTTTTATCCCACGGGGCGTTTGCGGGAGTTTCGCAACAAGAATGGCCAGGTGCTCTTTGTCGCTTATGAGGCCGATTGATGGACGACGAGGGGGCAGAAGAAACGAAAGGGGCGAAGGCTGGTAGGCGCGGCATCTTGTCGCGAGAGGTCGCTTGCGCGCCAGGGTGGCGCGGCTACTTTTATGGGGTGCTAGGATGAGCGTCAAAGGGGCGCAGGTTTTTCGCGGCTTTCGCAACGTGTGCGCCCTCCTATCCGGGGCGCTACAGAGGCGAGTTGGGCTCTTGACAGGTGTATGCCTGGCGGGGGCCGTCTATGCCCAGTATCTGTTGGATCATAGGGACAGGCTTGAGGCCGGCCCCCGCCTAGCGGCCTGGCTCTATGCGTTGGCGGCGATCCTCTTTGTGGCCTTGTATGGTCCTCAGGCACTGGAGGCAATGGAGGCGGAGCCTGCCGAGCGCAAGCGGCCTCTGCGCTGGCTGCTGATCTTGGCAGCGGCCATCCTGGGCGTGCTGGCCTTTCCCCGTTTCCATGGCAACCTCTTCCGGCCCGACGCCACCGCCCTTTGGGGGGCAGGCCTAGCGCTTTTGGGCCTCGCTGCCTGGCTCGGCGATGCCCATCCTAAAGCCGAGCAAGCACCTGGGGAGAAGAGGTTCTCCTCCTCCGGCCTTGTGGTTAGCTGGCATCACCTCGCCCTGTTGAGCATCATGCTCCTGGGGGCCTTTTATCGCCTGTACAAGATCGACCTCATCCCGGCGGAGATGGGCTGCGACCTGCCCCACAACTATAACAACATCCGCCTGATCCTGCGTCACGAGTTCCTCATCTTCTTTCCTTCTTTTCCGGGGCGCGAGGCGCTCTTCTTCTATTTGGCGGCCCCCTTCTGTCGCCTGTTTGGGCTGAGCCATACCACGATCAAGATGTCCGCTTCGCTGGTCGGGGTGTTCACTTTGCCCATCCTCTACCTTTTGGGCAAGGAGCTTTTCAACCGCGAGGTCGGGCTTTGGGCGGCCTTTTTCCTGAGCATCAGCCATTGGCATATCATCCTCTGTCGGGTGGGCTATCGCGCCTCTACCGTGCCGCCGCTGGTCGCCTTGGTCTGGTATTTCCTGGTGCGCGGGCTAAGGACCCGGCGGCGCTGGTTCTACGCCCTTGCGGGCCTTTGCCTGGGGCTGGGCCTGTATACCTACCCGGCCTTCATGGTCGTGCCTTTCTGGGTCGTGTTAGTGCTCCTGACGCGCTTCCTCGTAGGCCGAGGCCGCGCGCTCCTGGCCGATTGGGATAGCGTGTTCTTGCTCGTAGCAGTGGCCGTCTTCGTGTACATCCCCTTGGCGCGCTATGCCTATGAACAACCCTTGAGCTATGGTTTTCGCGCGGCCACGCGCATCACCAGCTTGGAGCAACCCCTGCCAAAGGACATCCTGGGCACGCTCCTACAGACGACGAGCAAGGCCCTGCTGATGTTCAACCATACTGGCGATGGCGTGTTCATCGCCAACGTGCCCTTCCTGCGCGAGTTGGGGTTCTTTACGGCGGTGCTTTTCGTGTTGGGGGTGGCCTATACGCTCTGGCGCTGGCGCTGGGGGTATAATCTCACCGTGCCCGCTTCGCTAGGGGTGATGCTCCTACCGACCATCCTCTCGCTGGCCTTCCCCCACGAAGTGCCCAACGCCATCCGGGCCATCGGCGCGTTGCCGGCGGCAATGCTTCTGCCGGCCATTGCCCTGACCCTGGTAAGGAGGCGGATGGCCGAGGTGCATCCTCCCCAGCCAGCGCGTGAGATGCGGGTGTTGATCACTGCCGATGGCTTGCCGCGCTTGGAGTGGCGCTGGAGGTGGCGCCGGCCCTGGAGAGAGCTCATGGTGGCCCTGTTGATCGCGGTTTTAGGGATAGAGGCTTGGGCCACTTATTCCATTTATTTTCGGGAGTACGTCCATCATCTGCCGATGGACAACTATTCCATCTCCTTGGCTTTAGCGCAGGCCATTGATGACTTTGCCGACGATGGCGAGGCCTATATCAAGACCATGCCCTACTGGTACGACGGCAACGCGGTGCGCGCACAGTTGCGCCGCACGGATCAAAGCTGGCACAATGAATTGGATGCCTTGCGGCCCGAGGCGCCGCCCTTCGTCGGCCCTCCGGGCAAGTTCATGGTCATCTTGCATCCCCAGGATGTGGAGGCCTTGCGCGTGCTCCAAGAGGCCTTCCCCCGGGGCATCGCGCTCAAGCACTTGGATCATCGCGGCGAGATAGCCTTTCTAACTTTTTACGGAGAGAGATAGCCGAATATGGCCGATCAACGAGCTCCTGA
>DAOTVR010000033.1:0-1627 GCA_034436315.1 Anaerolineae bacterium | reverse complement strand
GGGCCTGCGACGACCAGGGAGCCTCGGAGGCCGCCCGGCGCTGTCGCCTGAGGGCTCTGGAACTCTTTCGCCAGAGCCAGGCCCAGGGGAAACCCTTTATAGAGGGCCGGGGGGCAGAGCAAGTCCTCCTGGCCGATCTCTTGAGGCGCAGCGGGTGTTTCGAGCAGGTGGCAGCCGTATGCCAGGAGGGCCTACGGGCCAACCCCACGCAGCTTGTCCGCGAGGTGCTTGCCTTCCAAGAGGTGCTGGCCCGCCTTAAGGATGATAGGGCGCACCGTATCGAGGAGGCGATCCAGGGGCACCAGCCGCGGAAGTTCTCCGCTTCGTCGAGCAAACGAGGAACTTAATCTTTCTTATCCACTCATTTATTATTTTTTACGATCTATTTTTCAGTGCTCTTGACTTTTTATCCCTTTCGGTATATAATGGTTTTAATCTGGCCTTTCTAGCTACCCCCATGATCTGTGATGAAAAGCCGCACCGGGGTGGCTCCCAGGGATTTTAGCTTCTTACATTGTTAGCATAGAATTCGCATACGCTATGGCCCCCAACCTCTGGGGAGCTAGGAGCTTTGATGGCGCGCTGCACGCCGGCCTTGTTCTCACAGGCCGCGCTCTCCTGGGCCGCGCCGGCCAGGTTGTATTCTTCTACCTACTTCTCATTTGGCACGCAAGGCAGGAAGCTGCCCAATAGCCCATCTTTTGACTCCTTTGCTGCCTCTTGTCAATCACCCCAAGCGACAGATGTCGCCGATCATCGTTTGGCTTTTTGTGGTTCGCCGCCAGCGCCCTTCGGTCACAGGCCGCGGCCAAAGGCTGTAGGCACGGCTTGCAATGATGCCGCTGGCGGCCCTTTGCGCGGCAGGATGCTGCGTCCACGTGAGGAGGGAGCACATGAAAAGCATCGGAAAGCAGAAGGGATACGGCCTCTTTTTCCTTGGCACCGCCCTGATCGCGGTGCTCGTCGCTTCCTTCCTGGTCGGCGACGGGGGTTCCAGCGCCGCCTCGTCGGGCGCCGGCCAGGGGGCCAATACGCTCATCGGGGTGCGCCTGCGGGCGGCTGATCCCCAGCAGCTCGCCGATTGGGGCATCGTCCCCTTGCGTGCCGAGGAGGACGGGGCGCTGGTGGCCCACGTCACCCAGGAGCAGTGGGAGGGCTTGCAGGCCGCCGGCGTAGAGATGGAGCTCCTGGGCCGCGTGGCTGCCTTCAGCAGCGAGGGCTCCTCTTTCTTGGGTTACTGCTACGGCCGCAACGACACGGATTATCCCATGACCAATCACACCATGTGGTACAAAAGCCCGATTAACCTGGAGAGCTGCTCCGTCTGGCCGGGAGCACAGGTCACCGAGGTCTACTACTACATCTCCTTTGAAACCAACTGGGAGTACACCCAGAGTTGCCCCAGGTGCTATGGGCAACTGGATATCTGGCTGACCTACTCCAACTACACGCGTCAGGAGCACCTGCACGATGACGAGTGGGCGTGCTGTGGCCCTGGGTCGCCCCCAAAACTGGATGAGCAAACCCAAACCGTCACCTGCTCGTACAGTGGATGGACGTCGTACTTCAACGGCCTTCTGCCTAATAGGACGTGGCAAATTGATGTCATGGTCCCCTGCCAGTATCA
>DAOTVR010000032.1:0-2842 GCA_034436315.1 Anaerolineae bacterium | reverse complement strand
GGGGCGGTGCTCGTGCTGGAGGGCACGCCGGTATTACTGGGGAAGGAGAACATCGCGTTTTACGAGCGGACCCTCGGCGCAGCGCGGGGCCGTCGGATGACGGCATCGGTCAGGCAGGCCATGCGCGGTCCTGCGATGGGCTGGGCGGAAGCGCATGGCCTTTTGGGTTAGGTTACGTTCATTTTTCCAAGGAGGTGCGGTGACGTGAGCAACTTGAAGGAGCTATTGGCCTGGGTAGCCGGGGGACCCGGCGCGGGGGTGTTGGCCTACTGGTTGTTGGAGCACGTGGGGGCGCTGAAGGCGCTTGCGCCGGAGGCGAAGCGCTACGTCGCCTTCGCCCTGTCGGGGGGCCTGGCGGCGTTGGCCTGGTATCTGAGCGTGGTGTGCGGGTTCGTGCCTGCGCCGGAGCCGACGGTGGTGGGCTGGCTGGACGCGTTGGTGGGGGTGATCCTCTTGGCGGTCACCACGAACCAGGTGACCCATGCTCGGCTGGTGCTAGCGAAGAGGGAAGCTTACGCGGACGGCGCGGCGGCCAAGTGAGCCGCCGCACGCTTTTTTAGGGGAGGTGACGATGGAGCCATGCGAGGGTTGCCGGACATGCGTCCATGAGCTTTGGGAGCGCCTGAGGGCCTTGCCGCCTGGGTGTCTGTTGAGTCGCTATATGAATGGCTGGTATGTGTCCTACGTGACCGAGTGGGCCGTCATGGAGAGCCTGGAGGAGGCCATAAACTGGCTTTATCGGGTGAGTGGCGCCGGGGAAAGCGCTTGACAAATCACCTCACATGCGCTAAGATTAGTGGCGAAACAATACAAAAACTCATTACGAAACAATGGAAGGAGGGTTTCAGGATGTACGTGAAGACCGTATCGGCGCACTACGTGCGCAAGTTCAACCTGGGCGACTACCAGAGCGCGGAGATCGGGGTGACGGTGTGGGCCGACCTGGACCCGGAGGAGGATGCGGAGCAGTGTCTCGCCGCGTGTTTTGAGCTCTGCAAGCGGCAGACCAAGGCCCAGGTGCTGCCCCTGGTGCACAAGCGCGTGGGGGCCTCGGTGGAGGTGAAGGAGGGGGTTGTTGGGCAACTGGAAAACGTGGAGGCTAAGGTGAACGGGAACGGACATTCTACAGAGGAGGTGGCGTGATGCCGATCAAGGGGATTACGGACAAAGGGACGCTGCGGGCCAGGTGGCCGAAGTTGGGCACGCTGCGCAAGGGGGCGGCGCGGGGCAAGGGGCCGGGGCAGGAGCTGGCCTATTTCCGTTTCGTCTCCGACAGGCCTGAGGTCGTGGCCGCCTTTCAGGAGGCTTACGGGAATCCGGACACGCTCTACGTCTTCTTGCCCTACGCCACGATAGAGGAGAACTTTGCCACGTGGCGCGAGCAGTGGTCTGCGGGCGGGCTGATCCACCGCTGCGACGGGGAGACGATGGTCACCTGGTTGGACGAGTCCAAGCGCTATCGCCACGATCCCGTGCCCTGCCCGTATGCGAGCGGGGCGAAGCCGCGCACGGCGGAGGACCCCGGCTGCGTGCCCATCGGCAGGCTCTCGGTCATCCTGCCGGGGCTGGTGCAGCGCGGGTTTCCGGGCGTGGTGACGCTGATCACCGGGAGCATCTATGACATGATCGCCATCCAGGAGGCGTTGGAGGCCACGTTGGAGGCCTCCAGCGATCCGAGCCGAGGGCTGCGGGGGATAGAGTTCGTCTTGCGGCGCGTCCCCGAGGAGGTGAGCGTGGTCATAGAGGGCAAGCGGGTGCGGCGGCGCAAGTACATGGTCAAGCTGGAGCCGACGGCGGATTGGCTGGCCGCGCAGCTTGCCAGGGCCAAGGCCCTAGCCTTAGCTGGTGGGCAAGCCATCGGGGAGCCGGTGACGGTGGACGCGACGGAGTTCCCCGAGGCCGAGGAAGAAGAGGAGCTCGCCGAGGAGTACGAGCCGCTCGGCGAGGCCGAGGAAGAGGAGGTCGCCGAGGCGTATGAGCAGGACGAGGTGGAGGAGGCGGGCGGTGGACCCGGCCAGGACGAGGAGGATCCCGGTCCACTCAGCCTTGCCGAGGTCAGCGCGCTGAAGTCGCGGGCGATGCAGTTGAAGATGAGCACCCCGGAGCTGCGCCAGGCCCTGGGCGTGACGAACCTGACGGAGTACCGGGGCACGCTCAAGGAGGCCATGGCCGCCGTGGAGCGCTTTGCCGCCAAGCGCGATGCGGCGGCTGAGGACCAGCCCGCACAGCGCTCCTTCCTGAACGGCTACGCGCGAAGGGCATAAGGGGTTGCGGACAAGCGGCCTGGACGGTCAACGCGGTCCAGGCCGCTTTTGCTTTTACGCGATCTGGTCTTCGGCCTCGTCCGTGGCAAGCAGGGCCTGGATCAAGCGGTGGGCGAGGCGCTTCTGGGCCTCGGAGCGGAGGCGACGATAGGCCAGGAGCAAATCCTCTTCGTCTTGGGTTAGGTCCCGCTGCTCAAGGCGCTTGTTGGGGGTCGGGTCGTCGGAGGTGCCCGTCAGGTAGTCCACGTTCGTCCTCAGCGCCCTGGCGAGGCCGATGAGGATGCGCGCGCCGACCGAGGGGATAAGGCCGCGCTCTATGGCGCTATAGTGGCCCTGGTTACACTGGGCCTCGCGGGCCACCTCATCCTGGGTAAGGCCGAGTTCCTCGCGTAGCTTGCGTATGCGGTCCGGTCTGATGGCTGGCATGGGCTATACCTCTATCACTATGGAATGATCACCTCAATTGTCAGACCATTCATGGACTTGAGCACGTCGCCGGGCTTGTACGCGCGGCCGCTGGGCAAGTTCTCTGTAGCTGGAATCAGGCCCACCACGCGCAAGGGCAGCCGGAGCTCGGC
>DAOTVR010000031.1:0-2026 GCA_034436315.1 Anaerolineae bacterium | reverse complement strand
ATCGGCTTCGATGGCTCCTCCATCCGCGGTTTTCAGGAGATCCATGAGTCGGACATGCTGCTCATGCTCGACCCCACAACCGCCTTTGTGGACTCGATCCCTGAGGTGCCGACGTTGGCCATCATCTGCGACGTGTATGACCCCGTCACGCGGCAGCCCTATTCGCGCGACCCGCGCTACATCGCCAAGAAGGCCGAGGCCTATCTCAAGCAGACCGGCATCGCCGATGTCAGCTACTGGGGGCCGGAGGCAGAGTTCTTTATCTTCAGCAATGTGCGCTATGGCTCCAGCGCGAACGCCTCATTCTACTATGTGGATAGTCCCGAGGGATGGTGGAATAGCGGCAAGGAGGGCCCCAACCTGGGAGGACAGATCCCTCCCAAGAGGGGCTATTTCCCCGTGCCGCCCGCCGACACGTTGCAGGACGTGCGCAGCAAGATGGTGTTGGCCTTGGAGGCCGCCGGCGTGCCCGTTGAGGTCCATCACCACGAAGCGGCCACGGCGGGGCAGGCAGAGATCGACATGCGCTTTGGCCCGCTCACCCGCATGGCCGATAACCTGATGATCTACAAGTACATCGTCAAGAACATCGCCCGGAAGAACGGCTTGACGGCCACTTTCATGCCCAAGCCGCTCTTTGAGGATAACGGCAGCGGCATGCACGTGCACCAGAGCCTGTGGAAGGGCGAGAAAAACATCTTCTACGACGAGGCCGGCTACGCGCAGATCTCGGACTTGGCCAGGTATTACATCGGTGGCCTGCTGAAGCACGCCCCGGCGCTGCTCGGCCTGGTTGCGCCGACGACGAACTCCTACCGACGCCTGGTGCCGGGGTTTGAGGCCCCGGTCATCCTGGCCTATTCGCAGCGCAACCGCTCGGCGGCCTGTCGGATACCCGTTTACTCCAAGAGCCCGCGGGCCAAGCGCATCGAGTTTCGCCCGCCCGATCCCAGCGCCAACCCTTATCTGACCTTTGCGGCCCTGCTGATGGCCGGCCTGGACGGCATCCAGAACCGCATTGACCCCGGCGAGCCGATGGATAAGGACCTTTACGGCCTGCCACCCGAGGAGGCCAAACAGCTCAAACAGGTGCCCGGTTCGCTGGCCGAGGTGCTGAATGCCCTGGAGAAGGATCACGAGTTCCTGCTCAAGGGGGATGTCTTCACGGAAGATGTCCTGGAGGCCTGGATCACTTACAAACGCCAGGTGGAGGTGGACCCCGTGCGGCTTCGCCCTCATCCCTACGAGTTTTTCCTCTACTACGACGTCTAGATCCTCGGGAGGAGATCGCTTTCTGCTGGCGAGGCCAAGGGCAACATCGCTCTTGGCCTCGCCGTGTTAACCGGGCGAGCGATCGCTCCCGCCGAACTTGTTTTGATCGCCGGCTTTGACAGCGCCTCAGAACTGTAGGGTAGCCGCGGCCTTGATTTTCTTGCCCCTACGGCCTATGATGTTTCGGCCTGGAGAAGCTCTGGGTTTAGGAGGTGGGCAGCGATGGGTGGAGCCACGGATGCTATGGCCGTGTTTCACGACCTGGAGTGGCAGCGTACTCGTCCGGATTTGTGCGTTTACATCCCTCAAGCCGAGTTCGGCCCGGATGCGGAGAACCAGCATTTCCTGGTTGTATCCACTGAGAGTGGAGCTTGGCTCGCGGTATGGACGATGGCCACTCAGGAGAACCATCCCGATCAGCGCGTCGTGGTGGCGCGCTCTATAGACAAGGGGCATACGTGGACGAGGCCGGTGGTGCTAGATGGACAAGTCGCCGGCAACGGCCAGCGGGCCTCGTGGGGCTTCCCCTTTGTGGTGCCGGGAAGCCGGCGCGTTTACGTCTTTTACAACAAGAACATCGGCATCACGGATGCACGCGAGGATACGACGGGGGTCCTGCGTTTTCGCTACTCCGATGACGAGGGCCTGACCTGGAGCCGGGCGATGTATGACCTTCCCATCGGCCATGCGGCCATTGACCACCCCGATCCCACACGGCCGAAGAACTGGATCGTCTATCAGAGGCCGACGATCT
>DAOTVR010000030.1:0-4230 GCA_034436315.1 Anaerolineae bacterium | reverse complement strand
ATTTGAGGCAAGGTCTGCCGAATTGAGGCGAACAGCTCCTCATGGTGGATCGTGGAGCGCCCTTGCTGCTGCATCGTCCAAGCCACATGTGCTAGGATGCGCAGTTTATCCTCAAAGGGGATAGTCGGCCCCTTGGCGGTTTGAGTACTCCACTCGTTCAAGGTCTCAAGACAGGAGTCATAAAGAGAGGGCAAACGCCCCCCGCGACGCGCCTCGTTATGGCGGAAGAAGCGGCACATGGCCGCGAGCATCAGGGGTATCTTGGCGAGCTCGGCCATTCCGGCGTTGCGTTCGCATGCGGCCAGGATTTCGTCGGTGCCGGTAGTATGTGCTCCGAGGTAGCGCTCCAGGAAATTGCCGATCCCCGCACTGGACATGCCCCTAAGGTACATAATGGAAAACCCCGGCAGATCGGGCATGGTGGTTGTAGGCCGGGTAGCTATGACCCAGATATTATCTGCATACTCAGAGACAGCCTTGGCGATTTGCGTTCGTTTCGTCGGTTCGCGTAGCGCCTCAAGGCCATCTAAAAGCACTATACATTTCCCATCCTCTAACCACTGGCTCAGCAGCTTGTGCGCTCCGGGGAAACCCTGTTGAGCCACGTTTTCTATTATGAACTCAAAGAAAGGGAAATTCCCCTGGGCGAACAGGCGCAAATCGAGCCATATGGGGATCAGCCAATCCTTGGCTCTGCCAAAGAGTTTGAAGGTCAAATTTTGGATGTAGGTTTCGTCCAGATGGCCGCTGAACTCCCAAGCCAGCCGACGCAAAAGGGTGCTCTTGCCCGCGCCCATAGGGCCAGAGATCAACAAACGCGGAGATTGGGAAAGCGCATCCAAGACGTTCAACAGCGTGTCGCTACGCCCTTGAGGGCTTAGAAGCAAAGGCACATAGCCCACTTCTGTTGTCAGTTCGGGCAGGCCACGGAGCGCGCACAATGAGCCTGAGCGTGTCGCCAGGTGTCGGGAGTAAACTTCTCGGTAGTGGTCGGGGAAAAGGGGGGCAAGAAGCGGGGCCATCGCGGATTCTAATCGGTCTGTCAGGCCATTCACAGTGCCTTGCCAAAAAGGCCGCTCTGGGGACAGCTTGGTCATGTTGTTTTTCCTCAAGTTAAAGGTGCCAACCCACACTCATTATAACATCCTTTCCCGCGTTTGGCAATGGGTTTTGTCAGAATTTTGTCAATAATTGATCAAGATTATGGCATAAGTTCGGGCAATGCGTTGCCAATTCCGTCAATTGGCCATTGACAAATCAAAGGTTATGTCTTAATATAAATTCGAATAGATTGTAGTTCCTTTACAGGAAGAGTTGTATGAAAGTTCTTGTGGCCACGAAGGAACGGCAGGTTTTTGACCTTCTGAATGCGGCAACGGGCGTAGAAGCTATCGCCGCATTGGATACCCGACGCATTTACGAGGCCATACCTGATACGCAACTCGCCATCGTGGATTACGATGACCTGATCGAGCAGCCCTTTTCCAGGGATTTCATCCGCAAGTTACTCGCCCTAGCCAGCTCTCCGGACGTGGGGCGCTTACAAGAGTGCAACTCGGCGGAGTTCATCGCTTCCCCTCAGACCTATCTCAAGGCCAATATACCTGTTAGGCCGTCCTATCAGTTGCCTCCCAAGCGCACGATCGTCTTTACTTCCTATTCAGGAGGTACTGGGAGGACATCTCTCTCTCTGGATACGGCGTTGGAGTTCGTGGCCCAGACTAAAAAGAGGCAGTTTCAGCTTCCGGCGGCGGTTTTAGAGTTCACCTATGGGCACTCAGCGCTGACGGCATTGGTCGGCGAGATGCGCCCTTCTCTCTTTGAGCTCATCTCTCAACCCGAGATCGAGCCTCCTCAATTCCAAGGGGTAACCCTTTACCCTATGGATTACGATACGGTGAGATCTCTGCCCTCAGAGCAGGTAGAACGTTATTATCGTCAACAAATAGCGCACCATGTACTGACTGTGATTGATACCACATGGCCTCAGAGCTACGTCGTCGCGTTGGGGAATATCGTTGACCTCTGGATCGTGTTGACCACGCCGCGAGTGGATGCGGTAGAGAACGCTCGGAAGCTATACCATGACCTGGCTTTGGAATATGGCGAGGACAAGGTGAGGATCGCGGTGAACCAGATGGGGGGGTTGGCGGCCTCGCTGGCCCTTATGGGCTTGCGCCGTGACCTCGTGATCCCGCGTGTGCCCCAGGGAGCAACGTTCTTTGAGGGCCGTTTAGGCCGAGAGGTCTTGAGGCACGTTTACGATTCGGTGTGGAAAGAGTACGAAACCGGCAGCAAACGCCGGGGGAGATTGCTCAAAAGACAGCGCTAGGTCCTTCCGGGTAGCAGACCACACTTTTCACGTCAGCAGGCTTTGAGCGGAGGGGGAGATGGCCACCGGCAGGGTTGCAAAGGTCCTTGTTGCCTCGCAATCTGAGGCGGTGTACGAGATCCTCAGAGCACGTCGGGATGTCAGCTTTGAGATCGCCTTGTACACGGGTACCATAGAAGCCCTTTTGCCGCAAGTTCAACTGGCCATCATTGATTATGAGGACATCGTCGCCTATCCCCTTTCCGAGGCCGAGGTACGCCAGGCGCTCTTTGCCGCGCGGGTGCGCGAGTGTAGTAGCAAGGATTTCATCGCTGATCCAGACCACTATTTGAAAGGCCTGACGACCCGTGAGCCCTTTGGGGGGATGTTTGAGCTGCCCGACAACTATTGTATAGCTTTTGTTTCTTATTCAGGAGGTACGGGCCGTACAACGATTGCTTTGGACACTGCCTTTCATTATGCGGCCGTTATGAAGGCTTATCGCGAAAAACATAAGGGCGAGATAGCCATAGAATCTCGGGCGGCTCGGGAAAATGAGGCCATGGTGATTGAGATGGTTTACGGCGTGTCCTCACTGGTCTCCATGACGGGGCTGGACATGCCCACTTTGTATCAGTTGGCTACGCGTCCCGATGTTACACCCCATAGCTACAGAGGGGTAACCCTGATCCCTATGGATTATGAGAATGTGCGGATGCTCTCCGTAGAGCTTTTACAGGGTTATCTGCAGAGACGTATGAAGGCGCATAGCCTGACGGTGGTGGATTGCCTGTGGCCTCATGGTTTGACCAGCGCGTTAGAGGACCAAGTGAACCTGTGGGTTGTAGTGGCCTCGACCCGGCCCGATACAATCAGGAACGCCAGCAAGCTCTATGACGAGCTGCGTGAGCGCTTTCCCGAGAGCTATGTGAGCCTGTTGTTGAACCAGGCCCCCAACACCTCGGTGGACAAGGAATTTGGGGACCTCAACTGGGATATCAAGCTGACGCAGGTCGCCCGTGCTGACGATTACCGTGGGCAATTGGGGCACATCGTCTTATCCAGGGTTTTTGCTCCCGTTTGGGAGGATTACGATAAAGTCGGCAAGCCTGCGCGGGGTGGGCGTTCGTAGCTTCGGGCTGATGCCTACTGGGAGGGGATATGTCTAGTCGAAGAACGATCCTGTTCGTTATAGCGGGTATATTGGTGGTAGTTGTCCTGGCTACGAACTTTCTCCCCGGTGGTGGGGCCAAGCCCACGCCGACGCCCACTACAGTGCCTGTGGTGGTGGCTAAGCATGATATCCCGCCCTACACGCTTCTTCGGGTTGAAGATGTGCGTACCGCTCAGATTCCGGCTAACAAGGTTGTTGTAGAGGAGGTCTTTAGCGGCCTGCGCGAAGTGGCCGGCTTGATGACGACCACGGAGATCCGCGCTGGCAACGCTATTGAAAGATCGAACGTTTTGGTGCCCGACCCGAGCTGGCTTAAGGGCGATATGCGCATTTTTAGCTTCTATGTGTCTACTGCCCGGGTCCTGGGGGGGCAGTTGCGTCCAGGCCATCGCATAGACTTGCTGGTGACTCGTGGCAAAACGGATAAACGGCCTGCTGAAAGCCGTTGGCTGGCGTATAACCTGTGGGTGGTGGGCGTCCATCAGGCCTCAGGAGCCGAGGTGGGACGCCCGACGGTGGCGGTGTACAATCCTACGCCTACCCTGAGAGGGGAGAGGGCCGGCTCGGAGTTGTTGCCTGTCAACCCTCGGAGTGCCCAAGGGGCTTCCAACCTGGTAGTGGTAGCGGCGGACCGGGAGACGGCACGAATCATCGGCGACTATTTAGGCGCCCAGCAGTATGATGCTTGGGTGTATATCATTCCCGCCGAATCGGGACCTCGCCCTGTGCAAGTTACTCCCTCGCG
>DAOTVR010000029.1:0-4247 GCA_034436315.1 Anaerolineae bacterium | reverse complement strand
AGAAGAGGAGAGCAACGCCGGCTTGGATCTCGTGCACCAGCCCGACGAGTGGTATCTGGAACTGAGGACGATGCTGCAAGAACCCGAACCCGTGAGTTTAAGCGAGAGCCTCATGATGGAGGCCGAGCGGGCTTTACTGCAACGCTTTCCCGGCCAGGCCATCGCCACCTGCCATACGGCCATAGAGGCCGCGGTCTCGGCGCTATTGACCAAGCGGATGATCCGGCGTAACGTTCCCGACAAAGAGATAGATTATGTGCTGTCTACGAAAAGCCTGACGGCCAAATTAGACATTCTCCTCCAGACTTATGCCGGCTTCAGCCTTAAGCGCGACAATCGCCCTTTGTGGAACGCTTTCAATCAGTTGAACGATCTGCGCAATGACGCGGCGCACCGGGGCAAGCGTCCTTCAGTTGCCGATGCACAATTCGCCATTGACACGGCGCGGGAGGTCTTGCACTGGCTGGAAGGGGTCCGCGCGCGAAACAAGTGACTTCTCCGTTTAGGATAACCCGAGAGCGGGGCAAGCCTGCGGACGAGGGGAGCCGTTACCATGACCACTATCCGCCTACCCACTTACTACTATCAGCAATTTGATGCCGACTTCTCCCGCGATGTGCCCGCCGAGGGTTACGGCGGCTGGAAGCAAGCCGAGTTAGAGCTCTCCCTAGAGCACACTGCTCTGGTGGTGATGCATGCCTGGGATTGCGGCACCCGCGAGCAATACCCCGGCTGGCATCGCGCTGTAGAGTATATCCCCCGCGCAGATGCAATCTGTCGCTCGGTGTTCCCGCGCCTGCTCGCCGCCGTGAGAGCGTCGGATTTGAAGCTCTTTCACGTCGTCTCTCCTGCGCCGAGCGGCTATTATAAGGACTACCCGGGATACAAAAAGGCCTCCGAATTGGCGGGGGATGTAGAACCTCTGGAGCAGGTAGCGCCCGATCCCATCTGGGAGTCTCTGCGCCGCTTCCGGCTGGAGAATAGCTTCCCAGGTGCACACAACCAGTCTGATGTGGATCGCGGCTTCCGAGCGCTTGATTTTGCGCCGGAGGCCAGGCCTCAAGGGGATGAGGGGATCGCTGAAAACGCTCAGCAGCTCTTTGCCCTGTGTAAGGCTGAGGGGATCAACCACTTGATCTATGCGGGGTTCGCCATCAACTGGTGCCTGCTCATGTCTCCGGGCGGGATGATAGACATGAGCCGACGGGGGCTGCTGTGCTCGGCTTTGCGTCAGGCTGTGACCGCGGTGGAAAATAAGGAGACGGCCAGGAGTGAGCTTTGCAAGGAGCTGGCCCTGTGGCGCGTGGCCATTGCCTTCGGTTTCGTCTACGATGTGGACGATCTAATCCGGGCTCTGACAGCAAATGGCTGCAATCAGTAATCGGCGAACTGAAAACTGATGATTGGTGGTCACTTGCTCAGCAGAAAGGCCAACTCCGATTCAAAGGTAAGACGTTGAACACTCCAGCCCTTATCGCGGGTAAGCTCACGGAAGCGCGCCTCATAGTTCGTGACCATATGTCGCTCCTTGCCGCCTAAACTGGCCACCGGGAAGGAGACGAGCAGATACCGGGCTTTGATGCCCTCTAGGAGCTTGGACCCGGCGTTTGGATCTAATTGCTCCAGGCAGGGGATGGCCTTGAGCAGATAGGCCAAGTCTACTGGTTCCGAGGGAAGGCCGTGGAGCACGTCGCGGGCCTCGGCTTTGCCGGGCCTACCCAGGACGAGCAGAAATTCACCCACGAAGGCCGTCAAATCCTCGTATATATCGTAGGCGAAGTAGGGGGTCTCTGGGGGCAAGTTCATCCAGGGGATGGCTAGCGGGTTAAACCCGCAGGCCACGTCCATTACCGAGTGCACCGGGCCTATTTCTCGGAAGGCGGTGAGGTAAAAGCGTTCCAAGATTGGCAGCCGCTCACGCGTAGAGGCGTGATAGCTCATGATCCTCGCACACGTTGAGCGTAAGTCCACTCCGCCGTGGCCAGCAGCTTGACGCAACTCCCCAAGCCATTGCTTGTAATGAGTTTGCGCTGGAAGGTAAGCGGCACCTACTTGATGGAGCTTGTTCTTGGTCGCTTTGATGGCGTCTTTGAGGTTACGACGATTCGCCAGCTCGCGCTCGCCTATGTGCCGTATGACTTCTGCGCAGACATGACGATACTTGGCACTAGAGCGAACGGCTTGGACGAGTTGCTCAACGACCTGCTCGGGTGTCACTAACACGCTGGCCTGTTCATCGCGAACTTTCACCCTTTGTTCTCCCGCAAACGCTCCATCAGTTGGGTCATGAAACGCAAGTTGTGGATCGTCGCCAAGCGGAGGAAAAGGCTGTCGCCTATCTTGAAGAGGTGATGCAGATACGCACGGGAGTAGCGGCGGCAGCAAAGGCAGTCACACGTAGAGGAGAGGGGTTTGTCGCTTCGTATGTTCCGTTCATCCTGGATGTAGAGGTAGGAGAACCAATTGCCGGTCGAAGGGTTCAAGGGTTCTTCAGGCTCGAAAACGAATAGTCGTCCATGACGCGCGTCACGCGTGGGCATGGCGCTATCAAAGAGGTCGTATCCCAAGCGGAAGCATTCCACGATATGCCTTGGGTGCCCTACGCCCAAGGCATGCATGGGGAACTCACGCGGCACAAGCTCCCTGGTGTAGGCGATAACCTCGGTCAGTAAATTGCCCTTTGCGTCCAGCGGCCACCCGCCGAAGCCAAAGCCGTCGAAGCCGATGGCCAACAATTCCTCGGCACACTGGCGACGCAGCTCAAGTTGGCCCCCGCCCTGGATCACAGCAAAGATCAGCCGCCTGGGGCTATTAAGGGACTCCTCTGCGTCCAGCCACCGGAGATACTCTTGTTTACAGCGTTTGGCCCACTTGATCGTCCGCCTGACCGACTCGCGCTGCGCCTCTATGGATTCCTGAACATGGGTGCAATCGTCCAGACAGATGACCACATCGGCCCCGTAGCGTATCTGGAGCTGGACGCTCTTCTCCGGCGAAAGGTTGATCTTGCGCGTGGAGCCTTCGGGCCGGAAGATAAGCCCGTCATCGGTGAGGCTACCCAATTTGGGGTTTTGGCGGATCAGCGAATAGGCCTGAAAGCCGCCCGAATCGGTGATGATCGGTCGTTCCCAACCGAAGAGGCGATGCAGCCCGCCGAAACGTTTGATGATCGTAGAGCCGGGGCGCTGCATCAAATGGAAGACGTTCATCATCACCGCCGACACCCGGCAGTCTCCCACATCGCTCGCGTCCAGCGCGCGCACTACGCCGTAGGTTGCATCAGGAAGGAAGGCCGGTAAAGGCACCTCGCCATGAGGAGGCGCAAGATGAGCTCTAGCTGCGGACATCTCAGGACTGGGGCCAAGTGTGACTGCCACCGGCGTTCAGGGCCAGGTTGCCGCCGTCAACGGGCAAAAGCACGCCGGTGACGAACGCCGAGGCATCCGAAGCTAAAAAGACCACCGGGCCGATGAAATCCTCCGGCTCCCCGAGGCGGTTGAGGGGGATGCCCATCAGGAGGCGGCTCAGGAGGGCCTTGGAGTCAAATTGCGGGTCATCCAGGAGCTTTTGGAGGCCCGGCGTACGCGTTTGGGCAGGCACTATGGCGTTGACGCGGATGCCGTAGTGGGCCCACTCCACGGCCAGTTCGCGCGTCAACTGATTAACCCCCGCTTTGGCCACACTATAGACGAAATTGCCCCTGCCTAGAGCCGAGCAGCCGGCGATGGAACTGATGTTGATGATGCTCCCTCCGCGCCCCTGGCGGATCATGCGCCGCCCAGCCTGCTGGGCACAGAGGAAATACCCCGTCAGGCAGATAGCGATCACCCGGTTCCATTCTTCTAGCGAGAGCTCCTCCGGGCGAGCGCGAAAACCGCGAAAAGCGTTGTTCACCAGGATGTCAACCCGACCAAACGCCTTATCCACCTCGGCGAAAAGCGCGGCTACCTCAGCCTCCTGCGAGACGTCGCAGCGCACGGCAATGCTTCGCCGCCCCAGGGCGCGCACCTCTTCGGCGGTCACCTCGGCCCCCGGCCCATCGATATCGGTAGACACGATGTCTGCACCGAAACGGGCCAGGCCCAAGGCCATCGCGTGCCCTAGGCCACCGTTAGCACTGGATCCGGTGATCACCGCTACGCGGCCCGTGAGATCAAATAACTCTCTACCTTTCTCCCTCATGGACTGCTCCTTGCGTGCAGCTGATAAGGCCGATCCCAAACGAGGGCACCGCCTATCCGCCAGGA
>DAOTVR010000028.1:0-7422 GCA_034436315.1 Anaerolineae bacterium | reverse complement strand
TATCGCTTCTGGCGCCACGTAGCCAACCTCACCCGCCGTTCGGCCAAAGCCATGGGCACCAACCAAATATGGGTTATCACTCAGGGAACAGATCCAGCCCAAGACGAGTACCCCATGTTGCTGAGCTATCTCCTGGGGCCGCAGGTACACCCCGTGTTCTTGGGACAAGGCGGAACCGAGTGCATGTTGCTCCCTGCGGGTCGTCCGGGCGTATATCTGCTGACCCGTCCGTCGCCACCTGTCGAGAAAATGCTTCATCATTTACGGGCAGAGGAAAAAGGTGTCGTTTTCTTCCCTGAGAACAAGCTGGAGGTTCGCGTCTGGGGTTTGCCGAAACGCGATGTAGAGGATATGTTGAACCTGGTCTCCCATCGCGGCCTTTGGGGCTGGGATTCCGGCCTATGGCTCGTGGGCTATGATCTGCCCGCCACGATCAAGCCAGGAGAGATCCTAACATTCGTCGGCTCATGGACATTTCAAGACGTTCCCTCTCAGGAGCATTTGATGCGGCACGCTCTATTCAACTACCTAGTGGGAACCGACGGCACGTTTGTGGCCACTCAGGCAGACCTTGGATTGCCCGAGCGGTATTGGGCCGGAGGGCTTCTTCTGCTCCAGTGGGTTGATCTTAAGCTACCAGAGACCATGCCCGCTGGGGATTACACGCTTTTCATAGGGATGGATCGCTTGAGCGATTCCTATCGCCATCGGCTCATGGATGGTCAAGGGCACATCCTTGGCGAATCCCTTTCCCTTGGTCCCGTGCGTGTGTCCAAATAAGGGGCCCACTTTCGTCATCTAGAGAGAGGACTATCCGAATTCCCCGATCATTCGCGTTCCGACGATGGAGAGTCAGGCATGAGAATCGCCTTTACGACCATGTTTAGTGAGACAAACGGGGGCGGGATAGGGAGAGTATCTTGGGAGATCGCGCCCGCCCTCGCTGAGCAACATTCCGTCCTGCTCATCTCCTCTGCAAGATCAACCCATGTATGGAAACAAACGCCAAATCTGACCGTACTGTGGCTTAGAAGCTCTGGAGAAGTGCTTTCAATCGTGCCTTACTTTGGCTTGCGAAGCATCAGAACTCTTTTCAAGTCCCTGGAGGACTTTGGCCCCGACGTGCTCCATGCCCAAGACCTTGGCCCGGTTTCGCTCTTGGCGCAGTTTTGGGCTATGGCGCATAATGTCCCTTTCGTCTATACCTCTCACATTTTGGCAAGCCGGCCTGCCGATTTTGATCCCATTGAATCACCGAAATGGCTCATTGAGCTCGGTGAGAAAATTCTTGTGAGAACCTATTATGCGGACTTCCTAAGCCACTGCGACGCTGTGATCGTGCTCAACGAGAAAGGCAATGAAGACATGCTGCACTGTTATAAGGGGAGGATTTTCAAAATCCCTAATGGCCGGCACCTGAGGCTGTATGCAACGTACCCCTTTGCCCAAATCTCTGAGGGAGAAAAACGTTTGCTCTTTATTGGCGACCTTTGCCATAGAAAAAACCAGAGATATCTCCTGGAAGTAATGCGCTGCTTACCTCCCGAGTTCGTCTTGGACCTTGTGGGTGCCCCCTTGCAAGCGAGCTACAGCCGACATCTTTATAACTATGCGCGAGAAAACGGCTTGAGGGTCAACTTCGTGGGTAGAGTTGACCATAATGAGATCCCGGCCTATCTCCAGAAGGCCCATCTCTTTGTCTCCGCCTCGACGACCGAGGTACAAAGCCTGGCCGTTTTAGAGGCTTTGGCCTCGGGTACGCCCGTGATCGGCCTATCAAACGAGACCATAGATGAATTCGCTAATGGCGTCAGTTGCATCTGCTTACCCAAAGAGACCTCTCCAGCGCAATTTGCCGCAAAGATACTGGAGATATGCCGTCTACCCCAGGAACGTTATGATATTTTATGTCAAGATGCAAGGAACAGGGTAGCCCATCTAGATTGGACTACAGTCGTCCAACAGACTACGGCGGCTTATGCAGAGGTTATCAAGCTAAAACGAGAAAAAATGCAAGTGAACACAAAAAAGAGCATCCACTCTACGCTCAAATCGCTCCAGCGGACGATCAGGGCATCCTTCTATATAAGTCTGATGGTCATAGCCGGCGCGATCAGCGATGTTTGGAGCGCTCTAGTAGAAGGGCTGAGGACCTCTTGGGAGAACAAAGTCCAGCACAAAGTACGTAGCGCAGAACAAGCTCCTAAGGCGAAATGAGGTGATCCATGCTGAGCATCGGGGACTCTTTAAGCAACTGGCTCCTTAATCAGTTAGAAACCGTACCTCTCAGCTTATTGAGAGATAACGCTTTGCTTGCCCCCCGTCGGCTCCTGGAGCGCATCCTCGGTGAGCGCGAAGCCGAGGAGGTGCGCACCCTGCTCAACCGACCTCCAAGCACGGCGCCGCGCGTGCCCACCGTGTTGCTCCCAGGCGTCATGGGATCGCTTCTGGCCAGCATCCGTGGGATCAGCACGATCATCTGGTTTGATCCCACCGTGCTCCTGAATGGGCATCTCAACTTGCTAGACTTGAACGATGACGGTACAGGGGACCGCTCTCCCGACGTTGAGATCGTGCCCGTAGGGATTGAAAAGCTTTTCTATCTACGGTTGATCCTCACCCTGGCCCGCGAGACCCGCCTCTATGAGTTCCCCTACGATTGGCGCAGGCAACTGGAGTGGAACGCCCAGCTCCTTCACGAGGCCATTCAGCGCTGGTCTGTCGCTACTCCTCAAAGGCGCTTTACCCTCGTAGGACACAGCATGGGGGGGATGGTCGCCCGCACTTACCTGGCCCTCTACCCGAAAGAAGCTGAACAACACATCGACCGCGTGATCCTCTTGGGTAGCCCCCTTTACGGGGTGCCCATCGCAGCCCTTGCTTTCACGGGTGAAACGGTTGAGTGCCAGATCGTAGCCCGCTTGCATCCCGATAACGATGTATTGCGTTTCACCAGCAATTTGCCCGTCACCTATCAATTGCTGCCGCCTCCCCCCGAGCTGTTCACCCCCAAGCGCCATTACCCCTTTAATTGGGATATCTACGACGCGAAAGCCTGGGGTCTGCCTAATGTGCGCCAGGACTACCTTGACAAGGCCCAAAAGTGGCACGAGCTTTTGGCTACATCAGATCCTCAGGTGGAAATCGTTGAAATTGCTGGCTGTCATAAAGCGACGCTGACCGATATCCGTTGCCCATCCGATGGACGCCCTGGGGATTCGGGGTACGCTCTGGTCACTCAAGAGCACGGCGAAGATTCCGGAGATGATACCGTCCCCCTATGGTCGGTGCGCAAAGAAGGCATCATCACCTACTACATTGAAGAGCGGCACCGCAACCTCCCCTCCAATCAAGAGGTGCTTGATGCCGTCCTTGAATTAGTACATGCGGGCAAGCCTAACCTGGCGACGGAGGTGCCCACGCCGAGCGGCCTCCTGGAGCGATTGCGCGCTGTGCCCATCATGGTACAAGCCATGGAACTACGCCGACGCATTGAAGAGGGTGAATTCAGCCGCGAAGATCTCCAGAAGCTCTTTTTCGCCCGCTGAAAGCGCAAACGGTCAACCTTCATCGGCGGTTTAGGATTGTGTCCCTTTAGGCCTTGAGTGGCAAGTCAACCGGTTGCTTTAACTCACCTGAGCGGTAGGCAGCTAAGACGATTTCCAGCGCTTTGCGGCCATCGTAGCCGGTGACCGGGGGTTCTTTGCCCTCCAGAACGGCGGCAGCGAAGCGCGAGACGATTTGTTGCCTATCGGCTATAGGGCCAGAGAAGCGCAGTTCCTGCCAGGTATTCGGCACGCCCCCTTCTAGAGGTTCGGTCAAATAAATCAGCGGCTTGGGGGACAGGATCAGTTGTCCTTTGGTACCATAAATCCTCGGTCCAGGGGCGTCTTGGTGCGCCCCGCCGGGCATGGCCGAGCCAGCTTGAACGACGCCGATGGCCCCGTTATCGTAGCGCATAACTACACCAATAGTATCCTCCACCTCCACCGGCGTGGCCAGAGTATCCATCTCGCTATACACGCGCACGACCTCAAGGCCGGTCACCCAGCGCACGGTATTCAGGTCGTGGATCACATTCATGATCAGGACTCCACCGCCGGCCTGCGCTTTCCGGGTGCGCCAATCCGTATACACACGGCCCGTATAGCCGCCGTGCCAGTAGGTATCGGGCTTGCGGCTCAGCGAGCTCAAACGCACGAAGGTGATCTTACCCAAAACCCCCGCGCGAACCAGATCTCGCGCGGCGGCCATAGCCGCATCCACCTGAGCATAAAAAGCTACGCCTAACTTGACGTTATGCTTCTCACAAGCTGCGATCAGAGCATCGGCATCGGCCAAGGTAGTAGCGATCGGCTTTTCTACAAGCACGTGCTTGCCCGCCTCAGCCGCCTTGATCCCCAAGGGCGCATGCAAATAGTGGGGGGTGGCAATATAGACTGCATCCACCTCCGGATTAGCCAGAAGAGCGTCCACATCGGTTGTAGTGGGTACATGATAGAACTCGGCCAGATCGCTCAACACCTCAGGCCGTGTATCCATCAGCATAGCAATGGCTGTGTTCGGAGCCGAACTGATCCCCTGGCAGGTCTGCGCGGCGATCTCGCCACAGCCGATGATGCCGAACCGCAACAGTGAAGCCATAAGAACCATCTCCTCATCACATTATAATGTATGCATTGGGCAAACGCTCATAGCGTGCCTTCAGGGCAAGAGCACCTCACAGCGCCACTATGACCCATAGCACGGCACGAACATTCTAGCCAAAGGGCCTACGCGAGACAAGCTCCTATCCTAAGCGTTTACCGCATGCGTCTGCGCCTCTAGCTCCCAACTGGCAAACTGCCGACGATAGAGGTGCGCATAGTATCCATTCGCAGCAAGTAACTCCTCGTGAGTACCCTGCTCGACGATGCGCCCTTGGTCGATGACCAGAATACGATCCGCCTTGCGAATAGTACTCAGGCGGTGGGCGATGATGAAGGCCGTGCGTCCCTTGAGCAGGGTTTGCATGGCCTCTTGGATCATGCTTTCCGTCTGCGTGTCCACACTAGAGGTCGCCTCGTCTAGGATGAGGATGCGCGGATCCGCCAAGAGCGCACGGGCGAAACAGACGAGCTGCCTCTGCCCTGCCGAGAGCCGGCTACCGCGCTCGTTCACCTGATGCTCGTAACGATCCTCAAAATGTTCCACAAAGCGGTCCACTCCCACCATCTTAGCCACACGCTCAATATCTTCCTGAGTGGCGTCCAGGCGCCCATAGCGAATGTTTTCAGCGATGGTGCCGGAGAAGAGAAAAGAGTCTTGTAGCACCAAGGCCATCTGAGAGCGCAAACTGGCCAATTGCACATAGCGGATGTCGTGACCGTCAATGAGGATACGGCCCTCCTGAGGATCATAAAAGCGCATCAACAAATTGATGATGCTGGTCTTACCTGCGCCCGTAGGGCCCACCAAGGCGATAGTCTGACCGGGTTGCACGTGAAAGTTGATGTCGCGGAGCACATAGTCATCCCCATCATCATAACGAAAACTGACATGTTCAAAGATCACTTCGCCACGAATAGGCGGCAGAGGCTGAGCGTTGACAGCGTCTGCGATCTCCGGCTTAGTATCCAGATACTCAAAGATGCGTTCGGCGGAGGCCATAGCGCTTAACACGCGGCTGTAGACGCGGCTGATGGCGCTGATCGGCTCCCAGAAACGCCAGAGGTAATCTATGAACGCCATGATGTAGCCGATGGTCAGTTCTCCGCGCAATATCATCCTCGCTCCTGTCCACACAACCAAACAAGTCCCTGCCATGCCGAACACATCTACCAACGGCCAGAAAAGGACCTCAAGCTTGATAGCGCGCATATAAGTCCTGTAATAGGCATCGTTCAGCTCCTCAAATTTGGCGATGTTCACGTCCTCACGACAAAACGCCTGGGTGACGCGGATGCCTGTCAGCGACTCGTTTAGATTGGTGTTAATGTTAGAGTTAGCCCTGCGCACGTTGCGCCAGGCGGTTTCCATGAGCGGCCTAAGCCGCGCTACGATCCAAATCATCCCCGGAACGACTATAAAGGCCATCAAGGCCAGGCGCGCATTCAGGGCAAACATGATCCCTATGATCCCGATCAAGCTGACCCCCTGCGATACGATGGTGACCAGCCCCATGTTGATCATAGCGTTGATGGCTTCAACGTCGCTGGTCACACGAGACATGATGCGCCCCACCGGACGGCCATCATAAAAGCGCAAGGATAGCCATTGCAAGTGAGTGAACAGCTCCTGGCGCAGGTCAAAGAGGATACTCTGGCCCGTACGGTTCAGGATTTGGATGCGCCCGTACTCGGCTGCCGCGCCGATGAGCTGGAAGGCGAGCCACAAGATCGCCGCGCGGTTGACGACCTCCAAGTTGCGGGCCACGATCCCCAGGTCAATGATCGTGCGCACCAGATAGGGCTCTACAAGCCGCAATATGCTGCTCACAACCATAATGAAAGTGGCTACGCCCAGTTCGCGGCGATAGGGCAACGCGTAACGTATCATGCGCTTGAAGTAAGCGTAGTTGAAGGGCCTTTTCTCTACTTCTTCAATCTCTTCATATGGATCGCCAGCCATTTACCGCTCCTTTCAGATGAGCTCCTCCCTAGGCCGCAGTTGCAGGTTATAGATCTGCGTATATTCGCCGCCACGCTGCAACAACTCCTCATGAGTGCCCTCCTCAACCACCATCCCATCCTTCAGCACAACCACCTTATGAGCGTTTTTCACCGTGGAAAGGCGTTGGGCGATGACGAGGCTTGTCCGTCCCCGCATCAATCTATCCAGAGCTACTTGCAAGGCATATTCCGTCTCTGCATCCACGCTGGAGGTCGCCTCGTCCAAGATGAGGATACGAGGATTGGTCAACAGCGCGCGGGCGATGGCAATACGCTGCTTCTCCCCACCCGACAAGCCGATGCCTCGTTCCCCAACACGGGTTTCATAGCCCTTGGGCAATTTGCTGATGAACTCATGAGCCTGGGCCGCCTTGGCCGCCTCTACCACTTCTTCAAAGGATGCGTCGGGACGTCCAAAGGCGATGTTGTTACGCACGGTATCCGAAAAGAGAAAGGTCTCTTGAGGCACGATGCCGATCTGCTTGCGCAGACTACGCAAAGTGACCTGGCGAA
The DNA here is from genome assembly GCA_034436315.1 of Anaerolineae bacterium. Classification (GTDB taxonomy): domain Bacteria; phylum Chloroflexota; class Anaerolineae; order UBA1429; family UBA1429; genus DAOTVR01. The sequence continues at coordinate 259 of DAOTVR010000028.1, read as the reverse complement.
TATCTATACCGTCAATGGTAATACGCCCTTTCTGGGGATCGTAGAACCTAGGGATCAAGTTAATCACCGAAGATTTGCCCGATCCGGTGCCTCCGAGTATGGCCACGATCTGCCCAGGGAGGACCTCAAGGTTTAAACGCTTGTTGTGAAATGAACTGTCAATCGATTAGGTCGGCAAAAGCGAGATTGGGCCGACCGAGTCGCTGGTTGAGCCAAATGCAGAAGTTGTGGAGCGCAGCCTTGGCGGCCAAGCGGGCCT
>DAOTVR010000027.1:0-12183 GCA_034436315.1 Anaerolineae bacterium | reverse complement strand
CAAGAGATTGCGATGGTGCTTGAGGAGCCTCTGGCCCTGCACATCAACGGCAAGCAAGTGGCGGTGCTGATGCGCCTGCCGGGGATGGAGAAGGAGCTGGCCGCCGGTTTTTGCCTCAGCGAGGGATTGGTGAGCCGCTTCGCCGATGTGCTCACCATCCACCACTGTGGCCAAGGGTTACCCAGCCCTTTGGAGGATCCCTCAGATGGCGCGCCCGAATCGCGCAATCGTGTGGAGCTTCAGGTACGTCCCGAGGCTTTGCGCGAGGATGCTCGGCTGGAGGTGGTGCGGCTGATCCGTGCCGGATGTGGGGCAGTGGGCGTTGACGATGCGGCCTTGAGCCTGCCCATCGTCCAAAGTGGGCTTCAGGTATCCTCCAAAGTTCTCCTCGGCCTGGATAAGGCCATGCGCGCCGGGCAGCGCCTGCATCAGGAGGTGGGCGGGGTCCACGCCGCCGCGCTCTTTGAGGCTAGCGGAGAACTGGTGGCCCTCGCCGAGGACATTGGGCGGCACAACGCTGTGGATAAAGTCGTCGGCTATTGTCTGCTGCGCGACATCCCCTTGGCCAATAAGCTCTTGCTCTCCTCCGGCCGGCTGAGCTATGAGATGGCCGCCAAGGCCATCCGCCTGGGCATTCCCATTCTGGCCTCGGTCTCTGCGCCGACAGCTCTGGCCGTACAGCTCGCCGAGCGCTTCGGCCTGACCCTCATCGGCTACTTGCGCGGGCGTAAGATGACCGTCTACGCACACCCCGAACGAATCGTTCCGTAACACCGGGATGCAGCGAGAAAGCCACGCCTACCGGAATATACCTCTGGGGATGCGCTCAACCTGGTAGCCCAAGCCCGCGCCTTGAATACTCGCCGTGCTCAGACGGCCGTTGATCCGTCGGAAGATACCCTCGTGCACCGTGGCCTCGGGCTTGGAGGTGGAAGGGAAAAATTGACAAGAGTTCGCTTCCACACCCATCAGGGGATGCGTACGCGCCGCCAGGCCTACCGATTGAATCAGGGCAATGCCGGGATTGGTCAGGTCTTGGATAGTGTAGGGGATCTTTTCCCCCTCGCATTTAGCCACGTAGATCAGATCCGCCGATTGACATTTGCACGTCTTGAGGGCGATACCCGACCAGCCCAACTCCATAGCCAGCTCCAAGTCCTCGAGCGTGGTCAGGCTCTCATCCAAGATGGTGGGCTTGATGGCCGATACCGGGCGCATGTCGTAGCGATGCAGGGTCAAATCGCGTTCGGTAGGCTGCTCGATATAGAGCACCGCGGCAAAGGTCTCGGGCGAGCGCTCGCGCAGCCGGTTCATCAGCTCCACCACATACTCCGGCGTCTCGCACTGCTCGTTGGTATCGGCGGAGAAATGCACCTCGTGCAGGCCGATGCGCCGCTGAGCCTCTTGAGCTACGCGATGCACTTCAATCAGGCGCTCCAAATCCCATTGGAGGTCGTTGCCCCGCAGTTTGACCTTGAGGCAGGTCAAGCCATCGCGCTCTATCCAGGCTTCCAGGGAATTGGGCAGGCCATCTTGGGGATCTGAATCATCCACCTCCGCTTCCCAGAGCTTATCCAGGCCGCCGACGAGGTGAAAAGCGGGTACCTCCGGCAGGTAGCTTCTCCGAATATAATCGCCGGGGTATCGGCCCACATAGCGCGGCCCCAGGTAGCGACTCAGGTCATAGGTCATGTAATCGGCATTGTAGCCCTCATAGGAAGAGATGCCGTTAACCTTGCCGAAGGCATCATGCAGGGCCGCATCCGCTGCCGAGGCACAAACCAACGAAGCCAGGAAGGGGAAAGCTTCCGCCAGAGCCAACTCCCGTGTCACCTCCTCTCCGAGGCGCTTTAGCTCTGGCTCGGTATCAAAAAAGATCTCAATAGGGTGAGCATAACGGCCATAGTCGGCCAGCAAGCGACCATAGCGCTCAATGACCGCGTACATCGCCTGGAGGCGCACCTCGTGGGCGACGACCTTGCTGGGAAAGGCCCAGAAATCCATGACCAGGATAGCTCCCCACCCCTGGGCCACTTGTCCGCGACGGTTCTCCACCTTGGCGCGCACATGGACATAGGGCGTGCGCTCCACGACCACCGCACCGAATTTCAAAGGGGTGCGTGCCTCCTCGTGGGAGTAATAAGGCTCTACCTCCAGGATGCGGATATCGGATGCTCTCATTTTCTCGGCTCTCCAAGCCCCAACACCTTGGCGATCGCCCGCACATAGAGCCTGTGCTCCACCTCGTGGATGCGCGCCTCTAGGTCTTGAAGCGTGTCCTGGGGGTAGATGGGGACGACCTCTTGCAAGATGACCGGGCCCACGTCCACCCTTTCATCGGGCACGTAATGTACCATCACCCCCGTGTGGGTGATCTCCCCCCTCTGAAAGGCTTCATAGGCGCGCTCAATAGCGTGTGTCCCCGGAAACATCCCCGGCAAGGCAGGATGGATGTTGAGCACACGCCCCGGAAAATGCCTTAAGAAGGCCATGGTGAAAACATGCATCCATCCCGCTTGGATAACCAAATCCACAGGATAGGCGCTGAGCTTCTTGGCCAGGTCGGCGTCGTATTCCTCGCGCGAGCGCCCCGCCAGGCGATAGGGCCTCAGGGGGTGATAAATGGTGGGGATGCCGTGGGCCTCGGCCCGCTTAAGGGCATAGGCATCCTTGCGATTGGACACCACCACCGACACTTGGGTATTAGGCAGTGCGCCTGATTCACAGGCATCTATAATGGCCTGCAAGTTGCTGCCGAAACCCGAAACCAAGACGGCAAGATAGTTCATCGCAGTTGTACCCTCTCCTTCCCCTCTCGGGCCACTACATGACCGATGACATGCGCTTCTCCTTTAAGCACCTTCAGCACGTTTTGCACCTCGGGAGGGGCCACGATGACGACCATGCCGATGCCCATATTAAAGACGCGATACATCTCCTCATGATCCACCTGTCCCAAGCGCTCAATGAGCTGGAAAAGCGGCGGCACCTCCCAGGCACTGCGCTCTATCACCACCGCCGTGTTCTCGGGCAAGATCCGGGGGATGTTATCCAGGAACCCTCCGCCGGTAAGATGGGCCATGCCCTTGATCCTCGCTACCTGGCGGATAGCCCTGAAGTGGGGCAAATAGGAGCGATGCGGCTCCACCAAGGCTTGGCCCAAAGGGCGCCCCAGGATCTCGCTATACTGAGAAAAGGACTCGGGGGCAAAGATGCGCCGCACCAGCGAATAGCCGTTGGTATGTAGCCCGCTGGAAGGCAGCCCAACAAGGATATCGCCGGGGACGATCTCTGCGCCGGTGATCATCTCCTCGCGCTCCACCAGGCCGATGATCGTGCCCACCAGGTCCATCTGCCCCGGAGCATAGACGCCGGGCATCTCCGCCGTCTCGCCGCCCAAGAGGGCGCAGCCCGCCTCGCGACACGCCGCCGCTACCCCACCCACGATGGCCGCGATGGCCTCGGGTTCCAAGGCCGGTACAGCGATATAATCCAGGAAAAAGAGCGGCTCCGCGCCTTGAACCAGGATATCGTTGACGCAGTGATTGACGATATCCCAGCCTAAGGTGGCATAGCTTCCCAGGGCCTTGGCGATCATTGTCTTGGTGCCCACGCCGTCGGTGGAGGCCACCAGGACGGGCGCGCGCATCCTCTTCAGGCGCTGGGCGTCATAGAGCCCCCCAAAGGCCCCCAGGCCCAATAAAACCTCCGGGCCGTAGGTGGAGCGCACCGCCTCGGCCATGAGAGCAAAGGCCCGGTTCTTGGCGTCGATATCCACTCCGGCAGCAGCATAAGCGCTTTTCATTGCTCCAACACCTCGCGTACTTTGCACGCCAAACCGGCCGGCGTGAAGGGTTTTTGTAGGAAAGCCACGCCCTTCTCCAATACCCCCCGCTGGGAGATGGCCTCATCGGTGTAGCCGGAGACAAAGAGCACCTTCAGGCCGGAGTGGGAAGCGCTCAAATGCTCGGCTAACTTTTTACCGTCCATCCCCGGCATGACCACGTCGGTCAAGAGGAGGTGAATCGTTCGCCCGTAGTTGGCAGCTACCCGAAGAGCCTCAAGGCCGTTCGTTGCCTCCAGCACTTGGTAGCCCAACTCCTTTAGGGTACGCACGGCCACCCCTCGCACGGCCCGGTCATCTTCCACGACCAGCACCGTCTCCGTGCCCCGAGGCAGCGGGACGGCCTCTTCGGCATGCGCTACGGTTGCCGGTTCCTCCTTTGCGCGCGGCAAATAGATCTTGAAGGTACTTCCCCGGCCTGGCTCACTATAGACCCAGATATGCCCCTGATGCTGCTTGACGATGCCATAGACCGTGGCCAGCCCCAGCCCTGTGCCCTTGCCGACCTCCTTGGTGGTGAAGAAAGGCTCAAAGAGGTGCGCCTTGACCTCCTCGGTCATCCCCAAACCGGTGTCACTGACGGAAAGCACGATATAGTCTCCGGGGGCCACGTCCGCATGCTGGCGCACGTAAGCCTGATCCAGGGTGGTGTTTTGCGTCTCAACGATCAGCCGGCCACCGTCGGGCATGGCATCACGGGCATTGACCGCCAGGTTGATCACCACCTGCTCGATTTGCCCGGCATCGGCGTAAGTGGGCCAGAGGTTGGGAGCGAGCTTCATGTCCAGGACAACGTCCTCTCCCAGAATGCGCGCCAGCATCTTGGCCAAGCCTTGAAGCACGGCGTTGAGGTTGAGGGGTCGCATCTCCAACACCTGTCGGCGACTGAAGGCCAGGAGCTGACGGGTGAGCTGGGCGGCGCGCTCGCCGGCCTTGTGGATCTCCTCTATGTCGTGGTAGAGGGGATCCTCCGGCCTCAGATCGCGCAAGGCCAGGTCACTGTAGACGTTGATCACCGTAAGCAGATTGTTAAAATCGTGGGCCACGCCGCCGGCCAGCCGGCCGACGCTCTCCATCTTCTGGGCCTGCAGGAACTGCTCCTCCAAGCGCTTGCGCTCGGTGATATCGAGGATGATCCCTTGGTAGTGTGTGATGCGCCCATCGGGGCCGCGAACGGCCATCGTGCGATCATCCACCCAACGCACTTGCCCGTCTTTGGTCAGAAAGCGATATTCCTGGCGGAAGGCGTCCTCCCCACGCGCGATGAAATCGCGGATCTCTTGAGCCATGCGCGGGAGATCGTCGGGGTGCACCAACGAAGCGTAAGGCACGGCGCCGGAGAGGAGCTCCTCGGCGCTGTAGCCGAACTGACGCACGTTCTCGGAGACAAAGTCAATGGGCCAGCCCTCCTCGGCCCTGGAGCGAAAGAGCACCACGGGGCTGTGCTCGACAACAAGCTTGGTCTGCCAAAGGACTTGTTCTGCTCGCTTGCGCTCGGTGATCTCCAAGGTAACTTCCACAAGGCCCCCGATCTTGCCCTCCGCATCCTTTATGGGGTAACCTCGGATGAGCCACGTCCGTCCGTCAGCATGGGTGATCTCTGTACTTTGGGGCTGGCCGGTCAAAAGGGCCTTTTCAACCGGGCAGCCCGGGCAGGGCCTATCCCCTTCGCCCCATATCTCATAGCAATAACGTCCCACGAGCTGCTCGGGAGGCAATCCAACCGACTCGCCCGCAGCGCGGTTAGCCCACAGGATCCTCATCTCCATATCATGGTAGGCCACAAGTTCCGACATGGCGTCCAGAATGGCCGCTTTTTCCCGCTCGGATTTGACCAAGGCCTCTATCGCTTGCCGTCGCTCGGCGCGCAGGCGCTTTCGCTCCAAGGCTTGTTCTATGGCCGGCCTCAGGCGCGCCAAACGATCTTTGAGCAGGTAATCGGCCGCTCCCTGGCGCATGCACTCTACGGCCACTTCCTCGCCGACGGAATCGGTGACGATGATGAAGGGGATATCCAGCTCACGCTTCTGGAGAAGTTGCAATGCCTGGAAAGCGGTGAATTGAGGCAGGGAATAGTCGGCGAGGATGACGTCCCACGTCGGATCCAGATGGGCCAAGTACTCTGCCTCGGTTCTCACCTGACGCCAACGCACTTCAACCCCTGCCCGGCGTAGCTCGCACAAGATCAGCTCGACATCGCTGGCCCGATCTTGAAGGATGAGAGCGCACAAGGTCTTGAGCATGGTCATTCGCCTCCGCTCGCCAACGCAGCGCTCCAGCTCTTGAGCAAGACCGTCCAGTGAAAAGTGAAAAGAACGACGGCATCTGGTCGGCCGATCTTGCCCTCTTAGGATAAAACAAATCCGGCCCCCCTGTCAACCGATGCCAAGCGCAGTCCATGTCATCGGCAAGGAAGGCCTTTGCCGGAAACGCGACCCTAAAGGAGGCCGTAAGCCACAAGCGGCATAAGATGGGCGAAGGACGTCCCACAGAGACCCTGGACGCCCTAGAACTTGAAATCCTGGAGGATGGACCCGCCGATGAACTCGCGCAGCAAGGAGTTATCGGGCACCAAGTCAGACGCGCATGGACGCACCCACTCTAGGAAGGCAAGCAGCCTCCTGGCCTCTATATAGGCCTCCGTGCCTCGGGGGATGCGCAAAAGCAACGGTTCCGCGAACGGTTTGAGCACAGCCAGCTCATAGGCCAGCGCGGAGTTAAACATCACATCGGCGTTCTCTTGATAGGGGAAAATATTGTGCTCCTCGCCTCGTCGGATGCTCTCCCAACGCTCGATCGTCTCCTTGGCCGAGTATCCCCGATACTGGGCATCACGCACGATGCGCCGTAACATGCGCGTGTCGGTGGTGGGCACGCGGTTATGGTGGTCTATGTTGAGTTGGGTCAGGGCGGAGACGTAAATACGGTAAACGCGCTCAGGGGGAAGAGCGGTCACCAGCCTAGGATTCAAGCCGTGGATGCCCTCCACGATGATGATGGCGTCTCTAGGCAGGCAGATCCTCTCGCCCGGTTCGCTCTTGCCCGCCTTAAAGTTGTATCGCGGCACACACACGCTCTCTCCGGCCAGCAGAGCCAGGAGTTGCTCGTTAAAAAGGGGCAGATTGATCGCTTCCAGAGCCTCAAAATCGTATTCGCCGCGCTCGTCGCGAGGGGTCAACTCGCGATCCACGAAGTAATCATCCAGACCGAGGGCAAAGGGCCTAATGCCGTTGACGATGAGCTGGATGGCCAATCGGCGGGCAAAGGTAGTCTTGCCCGAGGCTGAGGTACCGGCGATGAGCACGACGCGCACGCGCCCCCTTTCGCGGACGATCTCGTCGGCGATGTCGGAGATGTGTTTCTCGTGCAACGCTTCGGACACGAGGATCGCCTCACGGATACGCCCACTGGCCACAGCCTCGTTGAGCGAACTCACATCTTCCAAACCCAAGATGCTCAGCCAATGTCCGTATTCCCGGAAGACGGCGGTCAGCTTGGGATAATCCCGATAGGGAGGCAGGTTGGTGGGATGGTGTCGCTGGGGCAGGCGAAGGATGAAGCCGGGAGGATAGAGCTGCAGGCTAAACCAGCGCATTTGCCCGGTGGAGGGCATCATATAGCCGTAGAAATAGTCATTCACACCTCGCAAGGAGTAAATCGTGATCTCCCCTTGTCCCCGCTGGGCCAGCAGCCGGACTTTGTCCTCGTAACCCTGAGCGGCAAATAACTTCTTGGCTTCCTCTACAGACACGCACGTTTTAATGATCGGCTCGTCGGCCTCCACGATCTCGCGCATGCGCCGCTCAATGGCCCTGAGCTCGTCCTCACTGAAAAGCTCACGCCCGGCGATCTGGCAGAAAAAACCGCCGAGGGTCACCGAATGGTCAACGATCACCTGGGCTTCTGGGAATAGCTCGTGGACCGCCACGATAAGCAAGAAGGAAAGGGAGCGCTGGTAAATGCGCATGCCGTCGTTCGTTGAAGTGTCAATGGGCCTGACGCGGACATCCTGAGTGACCCGGTAGCTCAACTCCTCCAGCTCATCGTTGACCAAGGCGGCCACGATCGGGTAAGGAGCCTGCGCATAGGCACATTGGATGAACTGGACTAAAGGCGTGCCGACCGGCCCCTCATAGGTTTTGCCATCCACAAAGTGCACCTGGACGGTCTGGCGGGGCGTAGCGGGCCAAACGGTATAGTCACCGCCCTTGGTATTATCGGTCCTCATCAGGTGCTCTTCTTCTGTCCGTACTTCTCTACATAGCGTTGATGTCCGCGCCTCACTTCCTCAGGGGGGATAGGATCAGGACGGCCCATCTGCAGAGCGTAAAAGACGGTACGGGCTACGTCTTCGGTCATGACCGCGGCCTTGACGGCCTCCATAACCGTCGGCCCGATGGCGAAGACGCCGTGGTTTTTCATCAGGATCGCGGGGCTACCCCCGATGGAGCGCAACACCTCCTGGCCTATGGCCTCGCCACCGATCTGAGCATAGGCCCCCACCGGGATCGGCCCACCGAATTCGTCGGCAATGGCCGTGAGATAGACCGGTATTGGGCGCCCCAAGGCGGCGAAGGCCGTGGCAAAGGTGGAGTGGGTATGCACGATACCCCCCACATCCGGGCGGCCACGGTAGATCGTCAGGTGGGTAGCTGTATCAACGGAGGGCTGCAAATGTCCTTCAATCACATGACCCTCCAAGTCAACGACGACCATATCCTCCGGCTTTAGCTCTTCGTAGCGCACCCCGCTGGGCTTGATCACCACGTAACCTGTCTCTCGATCGCGCCCGCTGACGTTGCCGCTCGTCCAGGTCACCAGGCCGTAGCGCGGCAACAACAGGTTGCCCTCATAGACCTCCTGACGCAGATGCTCCAGCAACACCTCGACCTCCTAGACCAGGATAAGCGCTTGCTAACTTGAGACCAACGGAAAGGCTGCGATGCGCAGGTTGGTGGAGCCATAGGGTATGAGCGCGACCTCCTCAAGCGGCTCGGACGAATCAAAGGGGCCAACCGAAATAGGCCCCGCCGAGTTATCCACCAGCCCCCACGCGGGTATCCTGCGCGCCTTGGCCAAGAGGGTCACGGGCGCGCGACTCGGCTCAAAGGGCACGCTGTGAATGGCCGACCGCTTCACCGCGAAGGACGCGGCGGGGTTCTGGCAATCCACGAGCAACCCGTAATTCCAGGGCGTCGTAGGGTAAACCTCCCAATCAGCATGGGGCTCGGTGCCACCGATCTTGCGCCATTCCTCGCCGATCTTCAAGCCAAAAAGGAGCGGCCCGCGATAGACGGAAATAAGGCCCTCATGCCCTGAGGTAAGACGTATGCTCATAGGCAACGTCAAGCTCACCTCGTCGCCATCGCTCCAGAGGCGCTCCAGGCGATGGAAAGTGCCCGGCATGGGCGCAGGCTGTTCCTGACCGTTAACCTTCAGACAAGCTCCCGAGGCCCAGGCGGGGACCCTCAGCACGAGGGGAAAACGCGCCGGGCGAGGCAGTTCAAGGCGAACTGAGATATGCCCCCCAAAGGGGTATTCGGTCTCTTCTATCAAGGTGACAGGTACCCCATCTGCGACTAGGGCCCTTGCCCTACAGGGGCCATAAGCCACCAAGGCCAATCCACCATCGTTGGTGGCCATGACCAGGCTTTTGACGAACTTGGGCCATCCCTGGTGCATGTTGGCCGTGCAGCAACCATAGTTCGGCTCCAAGCCGTAGATGTTCGACCAATCGCCGTTGTTAGCCCAGTTGCGTTTGGCCACTGTAGCCAGCACCTGGTTGACCTGTTGATCGTACTGGTGTGCCCACATATCGGGCTTGAAAGTGGCGGGGAAGGCGTTGTAGGCCACTTGTTCCAGCCTGTCACCGAAGAAGGGGTCGCCGAGGATGCGCAAACACTCCTCTAAGGAGAACATGAACTCGGCTACGGCGCAAAGCTCCGTGCCCGCTGTAGGTGAGGTGCCGTTAAGGTGCTCATCGCCACTCCAGATGCCATTGGGCTGGCCATGATACTTCATGAGGTTCTCTATCCCCTGGCGGGCAGCATCGCGATGCCAAGGATCGCCCGATTGAGGATAGAACACTGCCGGCGCCTTTAGGCCTTGGGCGTTATTCACCACATGAGTGAACATCCCGTACTCCCGGAGGGGGATCAGCTCGCCCACGGCGTAATGCCCCTGCAACTCGGCCCAGTCGTTCGTTTGACTGAAGATGAGCGCGGCCAAGTCCAGGAGAAAAGGCTCACCGGTGAGGTTATACAGCCAGTGAACGGTCAGGATATTATCCGCTGCTCGCGCCGCGCCCCAGCCCTCCAAGGGGCGGGCCTTGAGCGCCTGAGACTGATAACGGAAGTAGGCGCTCATGAAAGGGGGGACACGTGGGTCGCCGCTGGCCTCATAGTAGAGCGCCAAGGCCTTGAGCATCACCATGCGCGGCCACCAATCCCGGTCGCGCGTCGGCCCGAACTGGCCGTTGGGCTGCTGACTCTTGAGCGTCCAGTTCATCCATTTGTGGGCCTTGGCGATGAGGAGGGGATCGTCTAGGAGATAAGCCAGGGGCACGAGGCCATCACAGTAATAGGGTCCGCGCTCCCAGGATTCGCCGGTGCCACCCAGCCAGCCGCTATTAGGGCCAACATCAGCCCAAAACTCGTCCAAATGCCCGGTGAGGCCGTTGGCCTGCACGCGAAGCTGATCCAAAAGCCATCCCTTGGGCTTGACCGCCCCAAGGGGCAAAGCGATGAACGCCGTCGGGCGCAAGGGAGGACGATTGGGAGGCAAGCTATCTAACCCGTTCATCTCAACCTCTGAATTATGGGATCCGTCTCTGCGCGCAAGTGCATTAGGCCATCTGGCCCCAGGGTATACTGCATGGGGCCTTGGGGTATGGAGCTACATACCTGCAAATAGCCGGCATCCATGGCTTCCCAGATCACTTGGAAGGGGGCTTTGCCCTGCACCCACTTTTCGGCAAGGACCACGCCGTGGCCAGGCAGGATGGTAAACACGATCTGGCGAGGATCATCGGGAGCCCGCAAAGCCTCTGAGCGCGCAAAAGCCGCCTTAATCCCCAGCGCCTGTGCCCCTGTAGCACAAGATACAGGGTAATAGTAGTACGGTGCGTCCAAGGGGACAAATTCCACCCGCCGGGGGTCATAGGCAGCGATGCCCCGATGTCCGTGTAGTTTTGAGCGCACCACCGGCACGGGCGAGGAAATGCCCCATGCCGGGCCCAGCTCAATGGTAGGGAGCTCGCTATCCATATCCATCATCTCCACCGCTTCGGATGAAGGAAAGACCTCGCCTCGTCCCTCTACTGGGCGGACGAGCGCCCCCCTTTTATCGGGGCGCACCCCCACGATAACTGCCAAGTCGTTCTCGGTGATCTTGCCCTTGTCTACGGGGCGAGCGCTTCCGGTCACCGTGGCGATGAGGGCGGATAGCATCGGCTCCCACGTAGCAAAGCACCCCTCGCTGTATTGCTCGGCCACAGCATCGGCCACGGCGGGCACCCGCACCAGATCGGCGATGCGCACCATCTCGGTGAAAAAGCCTCGCTCCCCTAGGTGCTGTCCCGCTACACACATGCTCGCAGGCGTGCTCAAGCTCTCCCAAAGGTCTTGTGGAATGGGCGTGCCCACCGTCTGATGGTAGGTAACCTCGCTCGTGCTCACCGTGGTTACGATGCGGAGCACGATGTCCTCGTAAAAATCGTGAGCCTGAGCGTCGCTGCGAGGGTAGGCACCCACCAGGTCAAAATGATACACCGCCTCGGGGCGCTCGTCCCCAACCGCCAAAAGGACGCGGATGCTCTTGGCCTGGGCTTGCACCAAGCGTTCTAGGGCCAGAATGGGCCCTCCACGGCGGCTTTGTTCCCAAAGCACGCGATAGGCCTGTGGGGCCAGGCCGGGGAAAACATAGTCGCCCGGATCCGGCGGCTCTTTGGCCAGGGCAACCTGAAAGTGATCCAGCAGGCGATGAAACGCGGAGCTTGGTACATGTACCAGGGTATAGAGGGTGGGCATATGGCTCAAGCCGAAGCGTCGTCGGGCAGAGAAGAGCAAAGCCTCACGCCAGGGCACCGGCTCGCCGAAACGGGCCGAGGTCAAGATGACGTCAGTCCGGTCATCGGGCGCGCTTTGCGCGGTATGGCCCAGGAGCTGAAAGAAGCGCAAAAGCTCTTGGATCAACCCTTCTGCGAGAGGGGTTGCAGCCCCGGGCACTGCGGCTACGCAGATATGGCGCAGCCAGGAGTGCACCGGTTTGGTTACTCGCGCTCCCCTTTCCGTGGTAGTCGCCCCAAGATCTTTACTCAAAGGTGAAGACGGACTTGATAA
>DAOTVR010000026.1:0-11207 GCA_034436315.1 Anaerolineae bacterium | reverse complement strand
GGAGACGGTCGTCGTCGAGAAACCGGTGGAGAAGGAAGTCAAGGAGACGGTCGTCGTCGAGAAGAAGGTGGAGGTGCCCAAGGAGGTCACCAAGGTCGTCGAGAAGGTCGTGGAGAAGCAGGTGGGCCTCAAGAACGTGCCCCGCGAACGCACCTTGGTCTACTACTTTGGTGGCAGCGGTGGCACCTGGAGCAACGCAGGGATCTGTAACCCCTATGCTACCGTGGGCTGGACCCACCAGGAGGGCCAATCGGCTGCCATTGAGGGCCTGGAGTACTATTCCGCCTTCGCCAACCAGTTCATGCCCTGGCTGGCCGAGAGCCACTCCTACAACGACAAACTGGACGAGCTGACCATCAAGATCCGCAAGGGGGTGGAGTGGAGCGACGGGGTGCCCTTCACCGCCAAGGACGTGGAGTACACCCTGAACATGTGCCTCAAGTGGGCCCCACAGCTACGCAACTCCGCCTACATCAAGGACCACGTCAAGGAGGTCAAGGCCCTGGACGACTACACGGTCAAGATCACTTTCCTCGACCCCTGCCCGCGCTTCTACTTTGAGACCCTGACCTTCAAGTTCGACACCGGCCAGTACATCATCCCCGAGCACATCTTCAAGGACATAGAGGATCCCACCACCTTCAACTTCTGGGATCCGGCGAAGGGCTGGCCCGTCACCACCGCGCCGTATAGGGTCACCTACTTCACCAACATGCAGAAATTCCTGGACCGGCGCGACGATTGGTGGGCGGTCAAGATCGGCTTCCAGAAGCTGCCCGAGGTGGAGCGTGTGCTGGTCATCCCCATGGTGGACGACACCAAAGCCGCCCAGTTGGCCATCCAGGGCGAGATCGACGCCTGTCTGGACCTGCGTCCTGCTACTATGAAGACCATCCTGGAGCAGAACCCACTGATCATCAGCCATACAGGGAAGAAAAAGCCCTACGGCTACGTGGACTGGTGGCCGAACAACATCGGCTTCAACGACCTGGAGGAGCCCTTCAAGAACCCCGACCTGCGTTGGGCGGTGAGCTACGCCATAGACCGCGACAAGGCCATTGAGATAGCCTACGACGGCGCTGGCTCCAAGCAGCCCCTGTTCCTGCCCAGCTACAAGTCGCTCAAGCCGTTCATGGACAACATCAAGGACCTCCTGGAGAAGTACCCGAGCAACGAGTACAACCCCGCCAAGACCGAGGAGCTGATGAAGAAGAACGGGTACACCAAGGACAAGGAGGGCTTCTGGGTCAAGGGCGGCAAGCGGATCGTCATGGAGATGGGCGGCTGGCAGGTCTGGGCCGATATCGGTCCCGTCGTCGCCGAGCAGCTGCGCAAAGCCGGCTTTGATGCCTCTTATAGCCAGCCCTCGGATTGGGGCGACCGGGTCTCCAAGGGTTTGGTCAACGGCTTCTGGTATGGCCATGGCGGCAGCGTGGGCCCCGATCCCTGGCTTTCCATGACGCTCTACCACGCCAAGTACGTGTCGGTGACGGGGGCACCGGGCTGGAGCGGCCCCTGGCGCTGGAAGAACGAGGAATACTCCAAGCTGGTTGACGAGATCGGCCTGCTGCCCATGGGCCATCCCAAGATCATGGAGCTATGGCACAAGGCGATAGAGATCTGGCTGCGCGAGCTGCCCAGTGTGCCCATGATCGAATGGTACCATCGCATCCCCATGAACACCCAATACTGGACCGGCTGGCCGACAGAGGAAAACCCCTACCTCAACGGCGCTCCCTGGCACCTGACCTTCCCGCGCATCCTGGATCGCCTCAAGGCGGTCAAGAAATAATGGCGGGGGCTTGACCCTACTCCTCCCCTCTCCCTATCCTGGGAGAGGGGAGGATGTTGGAATGGATGTGGAGCTGACTTTCTAACTCAGGTTGCGTTTGTCCGTTCCAGTACCTCTCAAAAACCATCATTTGCGTTAAGCTGTTAGTAAGGAGTATAGAAGAGTGCGCGCTGCTTATCTACTTAGACGATTCGGGTTGTTGTTAGCCGTGGTCTGGACTGCAGCTACCCTGAACTTTTTCCTGCCTCGCCTGTCTCCCAGGAACCCCGTCCGCGAGAGGATCATCCAGATGGCCACCTCAGGCGGGTACGTAGAACAGGGAATCGATAAAATGGTCAAGGCCTACGAGGCCAAGTTCGGGCTGGACCAGCCTCTGTGGAAGCAATACCTGCGCTATCTAGGGGATATGGCCCGCCTGGATTTGGGCTACTCCCTCTCGGCTTACCCCAAAAGAGTGATCGACCTGATCGCCGAGGTCATCGGGTGGAGCGTCGGTATCGCCTTGTTTACCCTACTGGTGTCCTTCACCCTGGGATCGCTTCTGGGCGCCCTTATCGCCTGGCCTAAATCGCCTAAATTCCTCCAGTACTTGGTAGCTCCGCTGATGACCATCTCCTCCGTTCCCGCCTATATCTTTGGCCTGGTGCTCGTCTATTTTCTCGCGTTCAGGGTCAAGATCTTCCCCATGAGCGGGGGCTTTACCCTGGGCACGGTGCCCGATAACAGCTTGGCCTACTACATGGATGTGGCTAAACACGCCGTCCTCCCCGCGCTCTCCGTCATCTTGGTTTCGCTGGGCGGCTGGGCCTTGGGGATGCGCGGGATGATGGTCACCGTGGAGGGTGAGGACTATATGATCCTGGCCGAGGCCAAGGGACTCAAGGACCGACGCCTCTTCTTGAAGTACGCCGTGCGCAACGCCCTGCTTCCCCAGATCACCGGCCTGGGATTATCCTTAGGTTACCTGGTCACCGGGCAGATCCTGGTGGAGTCCCTCTTCGGCTTCCCCGGCATCGGTTCTCTACTAAATAGGAGCATTTTCGTCTACGATTACAACGCTATCCTGGGGATCACGTTTCTACTCATCCTTTCCATCGGAGTAGTAACCCTGATCCTTGACTTGATCTACCCCTTGTTGGATCCGCGCATCAGAACTGGAGAAGGAAAGTGAGATGAGATTTTTCCGTTACTTGCGGCGCAACAAGCGCCTGGCTGCAGGGATATTCATCCTTACCTTTTTATTCCTTTTCGCCACCTTGGGGCGCCTGATAGCCCCACCGGAGAGGGCCTATCCGTTAGCCGTCCCGCCGAATAAACCCCCTTCGCCTGAATACCCCTTCGGCACCGATAGCCAGGGGCGGGACCTTTTGGCTACGATCGTCATGGGCACCTACCTCACGGTGCGTATCGGCGTCCTCGCCGGGGTCATCGGCCTGGCTGTGGGCACGTTCCTGGGGTTTATCTCCGCCTATTACGGCGGCGTGCTGGACACGATCATCCGCTGGGTGGTGGATGTCCTGCTCACCGTGCCGGGGCTGCTGGTACTGGTGGTCATCGCGGCCATGCTCCAGCGCACCCTGAAGCCCACGAGTTTGTCCCTGATCTTGGCCTTGCTGGCCTGGATGGGGCCCACGCGCACGATCCGTTCTCAGGTGCTCTCCTTGCGCGAGCGGGCCTTTGTGCGCGTGGCCAAGCTCTCGGGGGAAAACAACCTGGAGATCATCTTCAAAGAGCTTTTCCCCAACCTCCTGCCCTACCTCGGGGCTAGCTTGGTTGGCTCGGTGACCGGGGCCATCTTTGCCTCCCTGGGCCTGGAGCAACTGGGCCTCGGGGCCATGCGCGAGCCGACGTTGGGGATGACCATCTACTGGGTACAATATTATGGGGCCTTCGTCCGCGGGCTGTGGTGGTGGATCCTAGAGCCCGTCGCGGTCATCGTGCTGATCTTCATGGGCCTCTTCTTCCTCTCTGCCGGACTCGATGAGTTCGCCAACCCCCGCGTGCGGAGGGTCGTATAATGGAGCCAATACTGAGCGTCAGGGATCTTTCGGTCTATTACTACACGGAGAAAGGGCCTGTCAAGGCAGTAGATCACGTCAGTCTTGACCTACAACAGGGCATGAGGCTTGGCTTGGTGGGCGAATCCGGTTGTGGCAAGTCCACCATGGCCATGGCTTTGATGCGTTTGATTCGCCCCCCTGGGCGGATCGTCCACGGCGAGGTCCTTCTGGACGGCGTGGATTTGGTCAAGCTCTCCGACGAGGAGATGCGTCGCACTCGCCTGAGCAAGATCGCCCTCATCCCTCAGGGAGCGATGAACTCCCTTAACCCCGTCGTGCGCATCCAGGAGCAAATCGTTGATGGCCTCCTGGATCACGATGTGGTCCTCTCCAAAAGCGAGATGGAGGCCAGGGTTAAGGAGCTCCTGGAATCCGTAGAGCTTGATCCGCGCGTGGCGACTATGTACCCCCACGAGCTAAGCGGGGGCATGAAACAGCGCGTCTGTGTGGCCATCGCCATCTCCATGCACCCCAAGGTGATCATCGCCGATGAGCCGACCAGCGCCTTGGACGTGGTCGTACAAAGGCAAGTGATGGAGACGATACGCCGCCTACAGCAAGAGCTGGGGCTTTCCATCATTCTCATCGGCCACGATATGGGCTTGATGGCTCAGAGCGTGGATTACCTGGCGGTGATGTACGCCGGCAGATTGGTTGAGATCGGCAACGTAGAGGATATCTTCCTCCAACCCCTACATCCCTATACCCAACTCTTGATTAGCACCCTGCCAACGTTGGAAGTGAAGGGCGTCTTCAGGGGGATCCCCGGCATCACGCCGACCTTGCTGAATGCGCCGGAAGGGTGTCTATTCCAACCCAGATGCCCTAAAGCTATAGATGCCTGTCTAATCCCCAAGACCCCCGTCCTGAAGGAAGTGAGCTTCAGCCGTTGGGTGGCATGCCATTTATACGAGGATAACCGATGACAGCATTGCTTGAACTCCGCGAGGTGACCAAAATTTACGTGAGCGGTCTCGTCAAGAAGCGAACCACCGTCGCTTTGGATCGCATTTCCCTTGCTATCGGGACGGAGACGCCTACGATCACCGCCATCGCCGGCGAAAGCGGCAGTGGCAAAACCACGATGGGCATGTTGTTCCTGGGCTTCTTGCCCCCAACGAGTGGGGAAATCCTCTATAAAGGCAAAGACTTGTGGACTTGCTCTAAGGAGGAATGGCGCGTTTTCCGCCGCGAGGTGCAGGCGATCTTCCAGGATCCCTTTGAGGTCTACAACCCCTTCTACAAAGTAGACCATGTGTTGACGGTGCCTATCGTCAAGTTCCGTCTCGCCAATTCCAAGCAGGCCCAGAGGGAGATGATCGAAAAGGCCTTGATCGACGTGGGCTTGCGCCCCGAGGAGACCCTAGGGCGTTACCCTCACCAGTTGAGCGGGGGCCAACGCCAACGCATCACCGTGGCCCGAGCGCTTCTCCTCCAGCCCAAGTTGATCATCGCCGATGAGCCGGTATCCATGGTAGATGCCTCCCTGCGGGCCACGATCCTGCAAAGCTTGCGCAAGCTCAACAAGGAGTTGGGCATCTCCATCCTTTATATCACCCATGACCTGGCCACCGCTTATCATATCTGCGAGAACATCATGGTGCTCTACCAAGGCTCTGTGGCTGAGGCCGGGGATGTAGATGCAGTGATCAAAGATCCTCAACATCCCTATACGCGCCTGCTGGTGGGCTCCATCGCCTGGCCTGACCCGAAACGCAAATGGGGCCAAGAGATCGCCGAGTATCGAGGCGAAATGCTGGCCCAAAAGACCACAGGCTGCAAGTTTGCCCCGCGCTGCCCGCGAGCTATGCCCATTTGCCGGGAGAGCCCTCCTCCGTTATATCAAACAAATGAAACCCGAGCTACCGCTTGCTATCTCTATGAGGGCAACCCCACCCTTGAAGGGCGCGAGATCAGCAGGGTGCTCAGGCAGTAGGGGCTAAACCATGCACAATCCCTTTCAGGCTGCGGCAGAGGCAAATGCCTCTGCCGAACAATCATCAACTATCTCAGGTGTGCCCCAGATACTGTATATCCACCCCTCTAAACAAGGGGTGGATTTCGACCCGGGCAGACTTCCTATGGGCCGCCCATACGGCCTAATCCCCGTCGGCGTCATCGCCCTGGCCAACCTGCTTGCAGAACACGGCTTCAAAGTCTGCGGCCTGAACTATCCTCTGGAGAGGTTGCTCAACCGCCAGTTCAGCCTCCGGGAATGGCTTAGAGGACAGCAGCAAGCCCGGCTGGTGATGATTGACTTGCATTGGTATGAGCATTGCTATGGCGCCATCCACACCGCCAAGGTCTGTAAAGAGGAGCTTCCCCACGCCCTGACGCTTCTCGGCGGGCTCACGGCCTCAGCCTATGCCAAAGAGATCTTGCGCGATTTCCCCTTCGTGGATTTGATCATCAGAGGGGACGCAGAAAAGCCACTCCTTGAGTTGGTTCAAAGGCTCCTAGGAGACGCTGGAACCTCAAGGGACCCGGCAGGACTATTGGGGAACCTTGATTTGCGCACCATCCCCAACCTCTCTTACCGGCTCGGCGGTGAGATCATTGAGAACGAACGCTCCTACTGCGCAACGGAAGCGGATTTGGACCGCCTGAATTTCGTGGATATGGGCTTCTTAGAGCATTATGAACGCTATTATCGCCATCAGTACACCATCCCCGGCCCGCCCCAGGACTTTGATCCCGAAACCATCTCCGGGCATTTCCTGAGCATTTCCAGGGGGTGCGATCGCGATTGCTCCTACTGCGGGGGGAGCCGTTCAGCCCACAAAGTCTTGGCCGGGCGAGATGGCATCGTGGCCCGTTCGCCGGCTAAGGTAGCCGAGGATCTCAAACGCCTCGCCGAAATGGGGATCAAGCAGGTTTCCTTCACGTTTGATGTGGTGATGCTGGGAGAAGCCTATTGGCGGGAGCTTTTCGCTCAAATGGATCAACAGCGCGTTCGGATTGGGCTCGTCAACGAGTTCTACCAGCTCCCTCCTGATACTTTCATCGTAGAGTTCGCCAAGCGGGTCGTGATGAAACACTCCTGTGTCGCCTTGAGCCCCCTTTCCGGCGCCGAGAGGGTCCGGCGACTCAACGGCAAGACGTTTTCCAACGAGGAGTTCTGGCACACCTTGACCGTCCTCAAGGAGTACAGCGTGCCCTTGCTGGTCTATTTTTCCCTTAACCTACCGGGGGAAACCGAGCAAACCTTTGAGAAGGCTCTGGCGCTTGCGGAAAGGGTTTACAGTTTCTACCCCCTGCACCTGCTCAGGATCATCAATAGCTATCATACCTTGGATCCCCTCTCGCCGATGAGCCTGCACCCCGAAAAATACGGCATTGAAGTGAGCATGTCCAGTTTCGCTGACTTTTACAAATACTGCCAGCTAACCTGCTGTAACGAGCCGGGGGCACGCACGGGGATGCACCGCGGCTATAAATCGGTGGGGCCTCGCGTCGGTTCGCTGCAAGCCATGGCCGATAAATGGGATGCCCGCAGCGTCGGCCGGGAGATGAACTGGGCGCCCCTACCGCCCGGCTGGTAGGGACGTTCCGTTGAACGTCCCTACTCCTCATCCCCCATGCGCAGCGCCTGAAAGACCTCCCGCCGCGCCGCTCGCAGAAGCACGATCGCCACCGCGACGAGCAACACACCGAAATAGGCGACGACGATCCAGGAGATTTGCCTCCAGGCGATCTGAGGAGTGAACGGAGGCACCTGGATAGAGGGATCCTCGGTAAACTGAAAATAAGTCAGGAAAAGCTTAGAGGTCGCGATCCCGGCGATAGCCCCTGCAATGACCCCATAGATGATCACCGCCAGATACTCAATGCTGAGGCTCGCTAACACCTGTTCCAAGCTGAGACCTATAGCCCTTAAGATGGTAAAGTGACGGACACGGCCGGCCAACGAAGCGAACGTGTAAATCAGCAATCCTAGCCAAGCCAGCAACGAACCGGCCAAGAAGCCTATGGTAAGGTGGCCAAAGATGCCCACACGCTCCAACCTTTGTAACTCCTCGCGAATCATGGTTCGGCTATCCGCCTCGTTGACAGGCACCACACGCATCGCCTTCAGGGCCTGTCTGAGCTTCCAGGGATCCGTATCAGGCTTCGTGCGCAGCCAGATGCTATGAGCTTGTGCCCCTCCACACTGATCAAATACGTAATCAAGGTTGGCTACCACCACCGTGGCCTTGTCCTCATACATGGTGGGGAATTGATCAAAGACGCCCACGATGACGAAAGACATCCGTTGTCCGCCTTCCGGCAGGAGAACGTCCAACTCCAGTGTGTCACCCAAGCTCAGCGCGGATCGCTGCAGAAACTTGCGCGTAACCAAGAGACCGTTGTATTGCGCGAGGCGATTGAGCAACTCACCAAGAGATTCCGGCGCATATTCATCTTTCCAGTAGATCACCCGCGCTAAGTCTACGCGATCCACACCCAAGAGGCGCACTCTCGGCAAATCGGCGCGCGCAGGGATGGCCACATAGTCCCCCACTCGCGTAGCATCCTCTACGCCGGGTAATTTGCGATACTGCTCTACAGGCAACAGCCAGCTATCCTGACCTACAGGCCCACCAAACCCTTCTGCCGGCTCTACGCCTTGCGTAAAGGCAAAATCCGCGCCCACCTTGTATCGCCAACGCTCCACCAGCCAGCTATCGGCGCTCTGGGCAACCGAGGCTTCAAAAGCCCCCAAACAAAGACAAACGGTGAGCAAGAAGAGAGGTGTGGTGTAGGCGCCACTCTGGCGAGCCAGGTTCCTAAGGCTGACGTAGAACGAAGTACTGGGCAAAACCCCACCGACCAGGTCAGGCAAGCGCATCAACAACGGGAAAAGCTGCGCCGCCAGCACCCCCACCGTGATGACGAAAAGCGCCGGCGCGAGGAAGAGCAAGGGATCGTTCATCACCCCGCTTTGCGGCTCCCAACTCACCAGGCCAAACGTCCCCCGTGTGCGCACTTGATGATAGGCATAGGCCGTCGAGATAATGAGAAGCAAATCAAACATCAAGAGCAACCCAACGTCCCAACGGCGCGACCTCGCCCGCTCTCTCCCGTGCGTGACGACGGTCGTCTGAGTGGCACGCCAAGCAGGCACTAACCTGGCCAGAAGGGAGATCGCCAGGGCAGCTCCGATCAACCGCCAGTCCAGCGCCTGCGTAGCCAAGGGCAAAGGCTCGCTGCGATCAAAGCTCAGGAAACTCGAGTTTAGACTCATTGCGCGGGCCATCCCCAGAGAGGCCACCACGCCTAAGGGTGCACCCAAAGCAATGTGGATAAGCCCTTCCAAAGCACTGATAGCCAAAGTCTGTGTCCGGCTAGCGCCACGGCTCATCAACATGGCGATCTCGCCCTGTTGATAACGCACCGAGATGGAGGCGATGGTGCCCACAAAGAAGAGCAACAGGGCCATCACCGGCAGGCTGAAACCAAAGAGCAGCCGCTTGAGCACCCTCGTGCGCAGTTGCACATCCTTGAGCGGTTCTATAGGCGAGCGATCCACTTGGATGTTGGGAAGCATTGCCTCGGCCTTGTACTGGGCCAACTGCACACCCTTTACATAGCGATCCACATCGGCGAAGCGAATCTTGCCTTCATCTAGGACATAGTACCAGTAGGTGAAATCTATCTGCTGAGGCATATAAGGGGCGATGAAACGGGCAAAGGCTCCTACAGTGGTCAGGAATTCCTCGGCCATGAGATCGTGGGGATCCCGGTACCAGAACGCTTCCTGAGGGTCTTTGGCCCGCCAAGTGCCGGCCACGCGAAACCTTAGGGGCACATCAGGATGCACCGCGTTGTAGTTAAAGAGCTCAAATACCTCGCCAGGGTGCACCCCCAACTTGTCCAAAAACTCCGGGCGCCCCCAAAGCAGAAGCTCGTCGGCCGTATCTCCCTGGGCAAAGGGCAATCCCTCAATGATCTCAATGTGTTCCTCAGCGCCGGGAACACAGTTAATCCGCACCAAGCGCAAGTCGCGCTCCTTATAACGCGTGTCCTCGGGCAAGGCACGCATCATAAAGGCGTGGCTACCGATCTGGACATAGGTCCGCGCTATGGGGAGCCCCACTTCCTGAGCGGTCAACAGCCCCAGCCAGGTAGCCGTCTCCATAGCCTGCTGCATGCTCATCGGCTCGGGGGCAGAGGGCACTCGGTAATAACGCATCGCCAACGGGGGGTTGGCGTTGCCGAAGGCGTAGCGTGCCAACTCCTTTTTCAGGATGCTGAAGCCGACCGTGTCAGTGAATACGGGGATGCTGGCCATCAAGCCCACCGTGAAGGTGATGCTCAGCAAAGACAACAAGGTTAACACCCAGCGACTGCGCACACGCTTCAGCGCTAAACCCAGGAACGAAAGATAGCTCATAGGGTATCTAGCCTGCCTTCCCCACAGCGGCTTCCGCGATCCGGCCCAGATGCACTCCTCTGTCCTCTTGCCAATGAGGCCACCGGAGCAGTTGAGAGGGAAATGGATAGGCCTTGTAAGCAGGAAACAAGCGCTGCACGTTGATTACGCTCTTGCCGCGTCGCAAGAGGTACAGCGTCAGGGGATCGATCATAAAGGTTGTCGCACTGTGTGATATTCCCCAAACATCAGGAGGTTAACAGAGATTATGACACACTCCGAGGCAGATGTCAAAGTTCCGCCGTGCGGCAAGCCCGCTTACTATTTGTGCATTGCCCCGTCTTGTGGTAGGCTTTCCCAAAGGATCACGGTCTTGTAGCCATCCTAACGCGCTGAAAGGGGTAACGATGTTTCAAGAGGTTCGTGTGAGTTCGGAGGCATTGAGAGATTGGGTAACCAAAGTGTTTACCCGCGTGGGGATGCCCCCCCAGGATGCGGCTATAGAGGCTGAGGTGCTTGTCTGGGCTAATCTGCGCGGCGTGGATTCACACGGCGTGCTGCAGATTCCCCGTTATGTGCAAGCAGTAGAAGCAGGGAACATGAATGTTCGCCCCAACATTCGCGTGCTCAAAGAGACACCCGCCGTGCTGGAGATCGAGGCCGACCACGCCTTCGGCCCGGTGGTGACCAAGTTCGCCATGGAGCGAACTATCGCCAAGGCCCAAAATGTGGGCATCGGCTGGGGATTGATCCGCAACACCACCCATCAGGGCGCGATGGGTTACTATGCCCTGATGGCCGCCAAGGAGGACATGGCCGGGCTTACCTTCGTCTGCAACCCACCGAATATGGCCCCTTACGGAGCCAAGGCCGCCGGGGTCCATAACAGCCCTATTGCCATCGCCGTACCCGCTAAACGACATCGCCCGCTGATCCTGGATATGGCCACTAGCGTAGTGGCTGCCAGTAAGATTATGCTGGCTATAGACAAGGGCATTCCCTT
>DAOTVR010000025.1:0-4775 GCA_034436315.1 Anaerolineae bacterium | reverse complement strand
GTGCGCGGGGTGTTGGCCACGGCGCACGTCTTTATCAGGGAAGAGATCCGCCGCCAAGGGTTCGAGCTGAAGGATTTATGGAAGACCTACCGCGCCGTTTATGGCAAGGAACCTTTCGTGCGCCTAGTGCGCGAGCAGCAAGGGGTTTACCGCTACCCCGAGCCCAAGATCCTAGCCGGCTCCAATTATGCCGACGTGGGCTTTGACTATGATCCGACCACGGGGCGCGTGGTGGCCATCTGCGCCATTGATAATCTGATGAAGGGCGCCGCCGGCAGCGCTGTGCAGTGCATGAACCTCGCTTGCGGCCTGGAGGAGACGGCGGGGCTGACGTTCCCGGGGTTACATCCGGTGTAGCTGTCAGTAGTCAGCAATCAGCCGTCAGTTGTCAGTGGTCGGCTTTCAGCCTTCAGTTTTTCGGCTGATAGCTGATAATTGAGAACTAATCACTGATTGCTGACGGCTGATAACTGACTGCGGATGGCTTGGAGGGGTCATGCGCGACTTTAGGACGCTTCAGGTCTGGGAGAAAGCCCATCAACTGACCTTGGACGTTTACGAGGTCACCGGAGCTTTTCCTAAAGACGAGCTTTATGGGCTGACAAGCCAGATCCGTCGCGCTTGTACCTCCATCCCGGCGAACATCGCGGAGGGCTGTGGCAGGGGAAGTCCTGTTGAGCTGGCTCGCTTTTCTCAAATTGCCACAGGCTCTGCCAGTGAGCTTGAGTATCACCTTTTGTTAGCCCACGATCTACATTTCCTCAATGATCTGGATTACGAGCGCTTGACGGCCCAAGTGGTAGAGTTAAAACGCATGTTGACGGTGTTCATCCAAAAGTTGAGAGAGTAGTTATTAGCGGTCAGCAATCGGCTCTCAGCTACTCTGGCTGATAGCTGAAAGCTGATGGCTGATAGCTCCGAAGGAGCGATCATGCTGGTTGTTAAAGTCGGTGGCAGTGCGGGGATCAACCTCGCCGCGGTATGTCGGGATATCGCCGCGCTCCTCAAGGAGGGGCAGCGGCTCATCCTGGTGCATGGGGGTTCGCAGCGTACCAACGAGGTCGCCGAGAAGCTGGGGCATCCACCGCAGTTCGTCACCTCGGTCTCCGGCTTCACCAGCCGGCGCACCGACCGCGAGACGCTCAAGATCTTTGAGATGGTCTATTGCGGCGAGGTAAACAAGGGCCTTGTGGAGATGCTCCAGGCCGAAGGGGTCAACGCCGTGGGACTCTCCGGGCTGGATGGCCGCCTTCTGGAGGGCAAACGCAAGGAGGCCATCAAGATCGTAGAAAATGGCCGCCGCCGCGTCCTGCGCGACGATTACACCGGCACGGTGGAAAAGGTGAACATAGAGCTGCTCAACCTCCTCCTGGATCACGGCTATTTCCCCGTGGTCACGCCGCCGGCGATCAGTACGGCGAACGAGGCCATCAACGTGGACGGCGACCGCGCCGCGGCGATGATCGCGGCCGCATTCAAGGCGGAGAAGCTGATCATCCTCTCCAACGTGCCCGGACTGCTGCGCGCCTTCCCCGACGAATCCACGCTTATCCCGCGCATCGAGCCGGCTCGCGTTACCGAATTCATGGAGCACGCCCAGGGGCGCATGCGCATAAAGGTCTTGGGAGCCATAGAGGCCCTGGAGATGGGCGTGGGCCAGGTGATCTTTGCCGATGGGCGCATAGAGGCTCCCATTCATGCTGCCCTGGCTGGTGGAGGCACGTGGATCGGATGACCTCAGAAGGGAGTCTAGGTGGAGCCTTTACGCATCCTCGTCTTCGGCGCGCATCCTGACGATGGCGACGTCCACGCCGGAGGGCTGGCGGTGAAATATGCCCGGTTGGGGCATCAGGTGCGCTTTGTTTCCCTCACCAATGGTGACGCGGGGCATTATTCCCAGGGCGGGGCGGCGCTGGCCCAACGCCGCCAGGCCGAGGCGCAGGAGGCGGCCAAGGTGGCCGGGATTGAGTACCTCGTCTTGAACAACCACGACGCCGAGCTAGAGCCCACCCTGGAGAACCGTCGCAAGGTGACGGGTCTCATCCGCGCCTTTCGCCCCGACCTAGTGCTCACCCATCGGCCTTACGACTATCATCCCGACCACCGCAACACGGGCCTATTGGTGCAGGATTCAGCTTACCTGGTCACCGTGCCCAACTTTTGCCCCCTCGTGCCCCATCTTAAGGAAAACCCCGTGATCGCTTACCTGAGCGATCCGTTTATGCGCCCGGTGCCCTTTCGCGCGGACGTGGTCGTAGATATCGACGACGCCTGGGAGGCCAAGCTGGACATGCTGCACTGCCACCGCTCGCAGTTCTACGAGTGGCTGCCCTATAACGGGGGGTATCTAGAGGAAGTACCGCGCGACGATGCTGAACGCCGGCGGTGGTTGGCCGAGAGGCTGGGGCCTTATCAGGCGGCGATCACCGAGCGTTTCCGCGCCGAGCTCATAGCCACTTATGGCCCCGAGCGTGGGGCCAAGATACGCTACGCTGAGGCGTTTGAGATCAGCGAGTACGGTGCGCCCCTCACCCCTCAGCGGCGCGCCCGCCTCTTTCCGTTTTGACCTCTGGTCGTCATGCGCGGCCGGGCTTGTTCATCCTCGCATTTTTTCCCCGGCCGCGCGTGCTATCCATGGCTGGCGACGGTCAGCAGTGGCTCAAACCTCACCATAATACGTGAGGTAATAGTCTCGGATTTCCTCTGGCGAGGGAAGTGCGCGGCGCGTCCAGATATTGATCACGTCTTGGAGCTGTTCCTCGCCCGTCTGCCCGGCAAAAAGCTCGCGCAGGAATTTGGTGTTATCCTGGATATCGCGCTTGGCAAACTCCAAGATTTGCTCCGGCGTGTAAAAGCGCAGGAGGTTAAAGCGCCAACGGAAGTTTCTCATCCCGTGCACTTCCTCTAGCTCCCGAGGGTCGGGCACCAGGTAGCCAAAGATGGGGTTCTGGATCCAGCTCTTGATCTTGCGATGCTCCACGAGGTCCAACAAGAGCTTGGAATCTTGCACGGTGATCTTTTCCCCTTGGCCTACGTAGCGTACGTTGCCCTTCTGATCCAAGTCGGGCTGGCCGGTGGCCTCGTCGATCTTGATGATGGGGTTGCCGTTGGCATCCCTGCGCAAGATTTGCCGGCCCTCTAGATCGTACTCGCCGACATACCCGGTGTTGACGACGAAGAAGACCAGCTTGCCATCCAACCCCAGGCCTAGATCGGAATAGACCTTTAGTTTGAGAAGGGTCTGTAGGGATTCCTCACGGCACATAAAGTCGGTGGCGGCATAGGAGCGCACTCGTTGGCCGGTCGGCTTGCCGGCGACAGCCGAGGTGACGATGGATTCGCAGGCCGCATCCAAGGCACAGGCCATCGCGGGGTCAATGACACGGATGATCGGCTCCATGATGTCAAAGCGGCGGAAGGAGAGCCCCTCCGACTTGAGCCACTTCTCCTTTTCCGGATCCCACGTGGGATTCAGCTCGGAGAATTTGAAGATGAAGCGCCCGTTCGTGGTGCCGCTCTTGGAATAGCGCGTACATTGCAGGGAGCCGATCTTTTCTCCTGGGATTTGGCGTGGGATCTTGACCTTATGGCCGGCGATCTCTACCATGGCATATTCCACGCCCTCACAATCCACGTTCATGACCAACACCACCGGGCGACTGCCGTCGGGGTTGAGGTGCTTGGATTTCATTAACCCAGGCCACTCGGGGCTGGTGGGCACCAGGCCCTCACTCT
This sequence comes from Anaerolineae bacterium, assembly GCA_034436315.1. Classification (GTDB taxonomy): domain Bacteria; phylum Chloroflexota; class Anaerolineae; order UBA1429; family UBA1429; genus DAOTVR01. The sequence goes on along the minus strand of DAOTVR010000025.1, from coordinate 1,040 downwards.
TGGCGAAGGAAGCCGCCTCCAGGCCGATGATGCGGACGGCCGTAACCTTGCCCTGCTCATCGTAAATGGGCAGCCCCAGACAGGCGTCGTCCTGTTCAAGTTGTGGACCGACGCTGAGCGTGGTCTTGCCCGTGCCCGAAAGCCCCTTAAGGATACGATCTGCGGTCGCGCCAGCATGGTAGGAGATCAGCCCATCGCCCTCGCCCCGGTTCCAGACCAGGGTAAGGTTGGGCTTCTTGTAGGTCCCTCCGAAATAGTCCACGCGATAATTTAGCACGCGGCGCACATCCCGATCCATTCCCGTCAGGTCGTAGACGGTAAAGGGCTCATCGGGTTTGAACTCCGGCCAGAAGCTTTGGATCTCGGCGATGTACTCTTCTGGCAGGCGTTCGGGAATGGTGTAGTTATAGCATTGGGGCTGCGCCCCTGGCTCCGGAGGGAAGACCATTTTCAGGCCCATCCAGCCGATGTAAGCGCTGTGGGGGTTCTCAATGCTGATGACCACTCTCAGGTGAGTTTTGTAAGCCGATTCTCCCTGCACCCCGTCCTGGACGATGACCCTCGCCGTCTTGAGGTAACGCTTCATCACCTCAAAGAGCTTGAGGCCGATCTCGCGCGGGAACTCGCTTTGCAGGAGTTTGCCCAGCTTGTATCCCGGAGGGATCATATAATAGGCGACATCCGGTCGCCGGCCCACCTGAGTGGTACCAAAGAGATACTGGCCGTCGGCGGTAATGACATAGTAGGGTTTGAGGAACTCGATGAACCAGGCATCGTCAGGATTGAGCACGACCTTGCTGGGATCCAAGACGAGGTCCGGCTCGGCTGTGATGACCTCTTTCTCCGCCGTCACGATCTGTTTTGTCATGTTGTCAATTCCTTTCCATTCTTTTTTGGGGGAACAGATCCATGACTGCGCGTCGTTGAGCAGAGTGCCACGCTGGACTCACAAGCCAAGGCATCATGCCACTTGCGACGGGGGATGTTAAGAAACGTTTGAACCCAATTGCATGAGGCAGGGCGTAAAAACGGAACGGGTA
>DAOTVR010000024.1:0-9519 GCA_034436315.1 Anaerolineae bacterium | reverse complement strand
CCCGAGGCCAAGAAGCGGGAGGGGCATTTGCCCGAGCCGCTAGCGCCCGAGGCTGCGGAGTTGCAGGGGCTGATAGACAAGCGGAACTGGGTTGCGCGTCATGATGAGGACTTGGCGCATTTGGCGGGCCTGGAGCGGGAGCTAGAGAAGCTCGACCTGGTGAAGGTATGGCAGAAACAGGCGGAGCGTTTCAATGTGGAGCACCCCTTGACCTTTAGCGAGGTGGAGCTTGCCCAGGCCAACGCGGAGGTAGTGCGGGAGCTAGAAGCAGCCAAGCGAGAGCTAGGCTAGCTTCTTGAGCCAGGCGGAGGCCTCGTCAGCCTCCGCCTTTTCGTTTTGCGCTGAACGCTTGTTCTATCTTGACTTTGCTCGGGGACTGTGCTAAGATGGGGGCGTGAACGAAACGCCCCTTGCGACGTTTGGGCGTCCAAGGGGCCGGCCCAAGTGGTAGCGACACTTGAGCAAGGGTAGGATAGCATAGCCCGCCTCAAGCGTCAAACTTGGGCGGGCTTGTTGTTTTGGGGCCTTTGTTGGCGTAGAGCAAGGGCCTAATGTAAAGTGTAAACCGCAAGCGGTAGTAGTCCTGTGCCTTGCGAGGCCCTATAGGTTGTGACAACGCCCCCTGGGCGACTCGAACGCCCGCACACGGCTCCGGAGGCCGATGCTCTATCCTCTGAGCTAAGGGGGCAACGCTTAGGAGTATATCAGGGATCAAGGCTCGCTGCAAATCGGGGCTTGTCATTTCCCTCGGCTTTACCGTTCCCGATCTTGAGGCGGGGAGTAGCGACGTCGGGGCATGGCCAACATCCCGCCGTTCACCGCGCCGGCCAAGGCGATAATAGGGAACATCAATGTATTAAGGTTCATCATCATCACGGAGGCAACGAGCAACGGAACGACCGCCCCCAAGGAGCTCCACAGAGCGTGCTTGACAGGCTCGTCGCCGGCAACCTTGCCCACAATGAACCCGCCAAGGGTGCAGGCCAGAAAGAAAATCAAAACCATGATCGGGGCGCCAAACATAGCGAAGAACCCGCCTTCTGGACTGGTAGCCTGAAGGTAGATGCTGAGCAACCCTACAAGGATGGTGATAATGAAGTTAAGGCCCAAGCCCCCCAAGAGCGTCCACCAGTTGATGCCCTCGAAATTCAGTAATTGTTTGAACATCCAACCGACCTCCCTAAAACGACTGTAACCCGGTCATTATACTCCATCCCTCGCACGTTCTCCGGACCTTCCATGCGGGCTCAGCTCAACCCCTCTAGGATGGAAAATAACTCTGCGTTAGAGGGAATATCATCCATCGCATGACCGTAGTGTACGAAACGAGCCATTCCCTGGCGGTCGATGATCACCTGCGCGGGCATGCGCCCCAGTTTGAAGAGCTTGACTTCTTGTCCGTACAGCTTGAGCACCGAATGCGTGGGGTCGGGCAGGCCGATGAAGGGCAAGCCCTCGGCTTGCCAATAGCGGCGAAAGGCCTGGGCATCCTCTGGCCCCACAACGATGACCACCGCGCCCCGCTCGACGAACCGATCATAGTCCTGGCGCAACTGCGCCATGTGCCGCCGGCAGAATGGTCACGTGAAGCCCCGGTTAAAGACCAGAACCACATGCTGCCGGCCACGGAAATCGGATAGGCGCACCATTTGCCCATTCAGATCGGGCAGGGCGAAATCGGGAGCCGGCTGATTTAACTGCACTTTTGATCCCGCACGCTGGGTCCCCATGAGAGCTCCTGAACCGCTTGAAGTAGACGCTTGGCAAAGATCTGTTCATCCCATGGATGGTCTCTTTCGGCAGGGGTAAGCATCGCCCATGGCGCCTGGCGTGGACCTACGTAGGCCCCCTCCTGCCACGCGTCGCAACATGGCGTCCTCAACCGCACATCCTCAGATGAATCGGCACAGCACTGATTGAGAGTATAGCCGAGTCAGAGGTGAAGTCAAAGCATCTACTATTTCAACTTGCGCCCAAGGCTGGTATAATGAAGTGAATGTCAAGCCCGAATCTCCGGGGAGATGGATGAAGGTCGGCATCTATATCCACGATGGTTTCACCTTTGAACCTCGGGCCGAGTGTCCCTATTATTGGGGCTTCGCCGAATACGAGCCATTCCTTGACTGGTTGCGCTACGCCGGGGTCGAGCGCGTGGAGTATTGCCAGCAGATGGGCTGGTATCGCTACCCCACCCTGCCCGAAGAGCTTGACCGCCTGCGCGCCCGTCAGCGGCTGGTGGAAGCAGCCCATCGGCGAGGGATGGAGTTCTCGCTCATCCTGGGCACCAACCTCTACTCGCGATGGCCTCCGGAGCGCGTCCCGCCGGGGCAACTGGAGATAAGCGAGGATGAGGTCACCGAATGTCCCCAGAAGCCGGGCGGTTTCGCGCGCACCTCGGGTATCGGGCTCTATTACGCACGTTGCTTCCGCGGCGCAGACGCCTTTGAGGTCTTTGCCGGCGATTGGGGCGGCTGCCGTTGCGGTCGTTGCGGGATCGAACAATATCTGGAATATGTGCGCTTCTATGCCGAATGCCTGGAGGCCGAGCAGCCCCAAGCCCGAATTTGGGCCAACCTCTGGTCCATTAGCTCCTGGCAGAAGCCCGCGTATCCCATTCCCACCAGTTTGACTGATCCCAACTGGCGCTACTTCTGGGACGATGAGATCGCCTTCTCCCAACGTTTTCTGGCCATGTTGGACCGGGTGCCACCCCACGTGGGGCTGGCTTTCCCCTTGCATCACTGGTACCGTGGTTTCTGCCAGCGTTGGTATCGGGAGGAGGAGCTCCCCTTCTGGCCCGATTACGGCTTGTTGAAGCGCCTCGCCCAAAGTGGGCGGCCGCTCCTGGCCTGGACGCATTTCATCGTGGAGAACGATCCTTATCACGGCCGGCTTTGGGGCACGCTGAGCGTGCGCCTGCGCTATCTGAGGCAGCTCGCCGGGCTGCTTGCCCAAGCGCCCTTTGAAGGGGTGATGGGCAACGTCTATTCCGCGCGGCAGGCGCTCAACCTTTACGCCCTGGTGCGTTTCTGCCGTGAGCCGGAGACGGGTGTGGAGCAAGTGATCGCCGATTTTGCCGCCGAGGTGGCCCGGTCCGAAGGCAGAGCCCTCCTGGAGGACGCCTTGGTCTACCTGGAGAATCGCGACCCCTGGGAAGAAGACTTGCCGCCTTACAAGCGACTCCCGCCGATCTCGGAGAAGGGGATTCGCTTTGAGCGGCTGGCGGCGGCCATACCTGAGCTGGCTCTGTACCTGCGCCGGGATACGCCTTTGCTCTTAAATGGCGCAGAGGCCTTTGCACGCACGGTCGCCGAAGCCTGGGCGCTGGCGCAAGAGAAAACCTCTTGTAGTCCGTAAAACGGGCGAGATGATTGCTAAAGATATCGCCGCCATTTGCCTCGCTGGGGTCTAAGCTCCGGTCCGCGCCTGGGTGTAAAGGCGGACCATGTCCTTAATGGTCGTTTGCAGGGCCAGGGCCTTGGCCATGTCGCCCTGGAGCTTGATCTTGCCGCTCATGAACGCCATGGTTCCGTTAAGCTGTCCGCTCATGATGCCCTCAAAAGTTGCCGCCTCCATCTTTAAGACCAGATCCGGCTCGGCGGGCGGCGCCCCAAAGCCGGCCTTTACGCCACTCTCCTCAAAAGCCATGTAGAAATCCAAGGCCTTGTCGGTGATAAAGTAATGTAGGCTCAGCCGATGCTTGCGGGCAAATTCGTCCAAGGCTGCGTCATTTGCCAAGGAAGCTAGGAAGCGACGCAAGGTTTCCTCAAACATAAGATAATGTCCTCCTGAAGTCATGGCCTAAAGCTGACGAGGATGATCCCGGCGACGATCAAGGCCGTCCCAAGCCAGTTGAGCGGCGAGATAGCCTCTTGGAAGACCAACCGCGCGGCGACAAGTTGCACACCAAGGACGGCCAACCCTTGGGTCAAAGGGAAGGCGACATACAGCGGGACATGGCGCAGCAAGCCGGTATAGGCCAGGATGCCAAGGAATCCGGCGAGGTTGCCGGCTATCTGCCAGAGGGCGAAATGCCGCACGTTGCCCGCAGCCGAGGACAGTTTGAAGCAGATGTTAGCCAAGGTGTTGAGGGACATATGCCCCAGAATAAAAAGGGAAGCGCGCATCATAGGTAGCTCCGCTTGCACAATGAGATGAGGGACCGCTATCATTATAGAGATAACCCCCGACAAGGAGCAAGAGGTAAACCATGTCAAGGCCTTTACGTACCCTGGAGGTACCGGCGCGCCGCCTGCCCATCATGGCCGAGGGGGACGTTGTCGTCATTGGGGGAGGTACGGCGGGCTTTGTTGCTGCTGTTGCCGCCGCCCGTCTGGGCGCACGCACCATCCTCGTTGAACGCTACGGTTATCTGGCCGGGTGCCTCACTGGGACCTACGCCACCACTCCGGGCTTCTTCGGTGATTCAGAGGGAAACCAGGTCGTTGGGGGGATCGGTTGGGAGTTCGTGGAGCGGATGGAGCGAGCAGGAGCAGCTATCGTGCGCCGTGACGCTTGGTCCGTACAGCTCTTCCCTGAGGCGGCCAAGGCCGTAGCTTTGGAGATGGTCCTTGAAGCTAACGTAGAGCTCTATTTGCACGCCTGGGCTGGTGAGATTCTGTTAAAGGACGGGATGATTCAGGGGATCATCGTGCAAAGCAAATCGGGGCGCGAGATCTTTAGCGGGCAAACTTATGTGGATGCTACGGGAGATGCCGACATCGCCCACCTAGCCGGTGCGCCTTGTGAGAAGCTGGAACCCGATAGGCTGTGGCAAACCTCTGTGGACCTCACCTTGTGTAACGTAGATGCCCAAAAGGTTATTGCCTGGGCTAGGGAGAACGAAGGGCGCGTCATCTGGCTATCCACGCCCAAAGAGAGCGCCGTAGCCGGCCTCCAACCTATGGTCAGCTTCATCATCCGTGAGGAGAGCGAGACAAAAGGCGAGGGAGACTTCGTCCATATAGGCCCTGTGCCCACAGTCAAACTGCTGATTCACCGGAGCATCAGCCGGGTACAAGGCTCGGTGGAGGTTGACGGCACCGACGTACGCGACCTAACCCGCGCCGAGGTGGAAGCTCGCCGCCGAGCGATGGCCCATTTGGAATACCTCAAGAGGACGGTGCCCGGCTACGAGGAGGCCATCGTCATCGGCGAATCGCCGCTGGGGGTGCGCGAGACACGACGTATTATCGGTGAATACGTGCTGACCCTTGACGACCTGCTCCGTAATGCCCGTTTTCCCGATGTCGTGGCCCTGAACGCCCGCGCCTTGGATCGCCACCTCAAGGGGGACGTATTCAAATTCGACCTGCTTGTGGGCAACCATGACATCCCCCTGCGAGCGCTCATCCCTCAGGGGGTGCGAAACCTCCTCGTGGCCGGGCGTTGCATCTCCAGCGATCATGAAGCCCATGCCTCCTTGCGGGGCGCGGCCACTTGCATGGCCACGGGACACGCTGCCGGCGCTGCGGCGGCGCTGGCGGCGGGAGCAGGCGGCCAAGTGCGCGCTCTGGATATCTCTGCCCTTCAGCGAACGCTCAAGGCGCAGGGAGCCATCCTCAGCACGGGCCAAGGGGCATTTTGACAGGCCGGGCGAACATCGCTATCTTTGCCTGGTTTGGGACAAACGCGCGCGTCACTACTACGATGATGAAGGGGGAATTGAGATGAGAACTCCCATTCGTGTCGCCGTCACTGGCGCGGCCGGGAATGTCGGCTACGCCTTGGTCTTCCGCATCGCCAACGGTGACCTCTTCGGGCCCGAACAGCCGGTGATCCTACAGCTACTTGAGATCCCGCCGGCGATGAAGGCCCTTGAGGGCGTGGCCATGGAATTGAGCGATTGCGCTTTCCCGCTCCTCGCCGACATGATCTTGACGGATCAAGCCACCGAGGCCTTCAAAGGCGCGAACTGGGCACTTCTGGTCGGCGCGAGGCCCAGGGGCAAGGGGATGGAGCGCGCCGATCTCTTGCAGCTCAACGCCGCGATCTTTGTCGAGCAAGGCAAAGCCCTGAACGCCGTGGCCGCAGAGGACATTCGCGTGGTTGTCGTGGGCAATCCGGCTAACACCAACTGCCTGGTAGCCATGCACAACGCCCCCGATATCCCCCGCGAGTGTTTTACGGCCATGACCCGCCTGGATCATAACCGCGCCGTCAGTCAGTTGGCCTTGAAGGCTAAGGTGAACGTCAGCGAGGTCAAAAGGGTAACCATCTGGGGCAACCATTCCAGCACCCAATACCCTGACGCTTACCATGCCTTGATCGCCGGTCGGCCCGCCCCCGAGGTCATCAACGATGATACCTGGATCAAGGAGACCTTTATCCCCACGGTGCAAAAGCGCGGGGCAGCAATCATTGAGGCCCGTGGCCAATCCAGTGCTGCCAGCGCCGCCAACGCCCTCGTGAATCATGTACAGAGCTGGTACCATGGCACACCGGCTGACGACTGGGTGAGCATGGGCATTCTAAGCCATGGGGAGTACGGCGCCCCGAAGGACGTGATCTTTAGCTTCCCCGTAACCATTCAAAACGGGACCTACAACATAGTCCAGGGCTTGGCGCTCAGCGACTTTGATAGAGAGCGGCTGGCCATCACGGGCAAAGAGCTGTTGGAGGAACGGGCGATGGCCTTGGGGGACGCAGCTCGTTCGTAGTGTGCCCGTAAGGGCATAAACGCCTTACGGCGCTATTACGAACGGAGTGTTTCCGCCTCGGGCAGCAATCCCTCGGAGCGCAGCACCTCCTGTAGGGCCCTAATGCTTACTTCAAGCATCGCCGAATCCGGCTCGCGGGTGGTGAGCTGTTGCAAGGAAAGAGCTGGCGCCACCAAAACGCGAACCAAGGCACTTTGCTCGTAAAACCTGGTGGCGAGCTTCATCAACTCATACGAGACGCCGGCGACGACGGGGACGAGGACGAGCCGGGAAAGCAGGCGCAAGGCCAGGGGCGGGCGGCCCATCAAGGTGGCCAAGAGAACAAAGAGCACTAGGACGATTAACAAGAACCCTGTACCGCAGCGCGTGTGGACACGGGGATATTGCGCTACTACGTCCGGCTCCAACGATGCGCCGTGTTCGTAGGCGTTGATCGTCTTGTGCTCGGCACCGTGGTAAGCAAAGACACGCTTAATATCGGGCATGAAGCCGATGCCCCAAAGGTAAAGCAAGAATAGCCCTAGGCGGACGAGACCTTCAACGAGATTGCTCAAGAGCGTAGAGCGAATGAGCCGGTCCATCAAACCCACCAAAAACGTGGGCAGTAGGAAAAAGAGGCCCACGCCCAGAGCAAGAGATAGGGCCACCGTCCCCCAGGCCAATGGCCCGGAGAAGCTGACGTTTTCCTCGGCGCTGACGGCCACGTCAGCCGACCACATGAGCGCGCGTATCCCCAAGCCCAAAGAATCCCAAAGGGTTGTCAGGCCACGCAGGAAAGGCCATTTGAGCGCACGACTGCGATAGACGATGGCAGTGAGCGGCTCCCGATGGGTGATGATCTCTCCCGAGGGTTTGCGCACAGCAACGGCCCAGTCGCGTTCGCCACGCATCATCACCCCTTCAATGACCGCCTGTCCACCGTAGTTAAAGTGACTCACGATCCGGCCTTCCTAGGGACATCGTGACAAACTCGACAACGGGCCTCATAGACTTCGCTGGCTCCAACCATGATAACCGGGTCCTCGTAAAAGGCCGGCTTGCCATTAATGAGTCGTTGAGTGCGGCTGGCTGGCGCACCACATACCACGCAAATGGCCTGCAATTTGTCCACCAACTCCGCCTGGGATAATACCAGAGGGATGGGACCGAAAGGCTCCCCGCGAAAGTCCATATCCAAGCCGGCAACGATCACTCGCACCCCACGGTCAGCAAGCCGGTTGCAGACTTCAACGATGGCATCATCAAAGAACTGCAGCTCGTCAATGGCCACTACTTGGGTATCCGAGGCAACCAAGCGGGCGATATCAGAGGATGTTTGCACGGGCAGGGCATCGAGATGAGCTCCCGAGTGCGAGGCGATACGTCGTTCACCGTAGCGAGTGTCCAGGCTATGCTGGAAGACTTGAACCTTTTGTTTGGCGATTTGGGCGCGCTTTACCCGGCGGATCAACTCCTCAGTCTTGCCGCTGAACATGCAACCGCAAATGACCTCAATCCATCCTCCCCTGTAACGCTGATAAGCCACCGGGTTCCTCCCATCGGGCCAAGGCGCCACTTCAGCCGCCCTCGCCCAGTCCTGTGTTCTAGAAAGCTTATCAACAGGAGGGCAGAGTGTAACCACCCTGCCCTCCTGAAAGACTCAACACTTACCGGAACGACTATTTTCTCTCATCGCCGGTCTCAGGGGCTTCAAGCCCTTCAATCGGCTCTACCTGCTCTTCTTCGTCAACCAATTCAACCAGAGCGCGTGCACGCGCGCGCTCGGCCCGCGCGATCTTGCGCTTGGCGACTTCCTCGCGGAGCACCTGGGCACGCTCATGGCGCTTGCTGAAGCGCTCCACCTGGCCGGTTGTGTCCACGATGCGCTGCACCTGTCCGGTAAAAAACGGATGGCACTTGCCACAGATATCCGTCCGAAGCACTTCTTTCGTCGAGCCTACGGTCCAGGTATTGCCGCAAGCACAAATCACCTTAGCCTCAGGATAATACCGGGGATGAATCTTGCTCTTCACGTTGCGACCCTTTCCGGATACACCGATACCCGTTTCTTCGTCTTGGAGTGATGTTCAAACTTCACGTAGCCATCAATCAAGGCATAGAGGGTGTAATCCTTGCCGACGCCCACATTCGCGCCCGGCAAGATGCGAGTTCCTCGCTGACGAACGATGATCGTGCCTCCCCTCACGGCCTGACCATCAAAGCGCTTCACCCCAAGCCGCTTGGATTGGCTATCGCGATTATTGACGCTGCTACCACCACTCTTCTTGTGCGCCATTTATCGTTCTCCTTACTCGGTACGACGGCCTTAAACCTTGATCTCGTCAATGCGCAAGCGCGTGTATGTTTGACGATGGCCGGTTTTACGGCGGTAACGTTCTTTGGCCCTGTATTTGTAGATGATCTGCTTGGGGCCTTTGATCAGGCCCAACACCGTAGCCGAGACCTTGGCATTCTCAAGAACAGGCTGACCAACCCGGACACCACCCTCGTCGGCGACCATAAGCACCCGCTCTAACTCAATTCTGTCTCCGGTGTTAGCCGCCAACTTTTCCACCTCAATGGTATCTCCAACGGCCACTTTGTACTGCTTTCCGCCCGTTTCCACTACCGCGTACACAATCCATTAACCTCCGGGGACCTCATCTTGGACGACCGATTCCCCTTAGATGAAGGAGCCTTCGGTCCTGGCGAAAGCTCATTATATGTTGATAGGCCAGGCTTGTCAAAATGATTGTGCGCTTGCGCCAAGAGATCGTTACCAGGTGGTCAACAAGCTATTGGCCAAGTCTGGGGCACCTCTGGTAAAAGGATGGTGGCAACATCTCCACCAGGAGGGAACACGCCTATGGCAGACTTGGCC
>DAOTVR010000023.1:0-1697 GCA_034436315.1 Anaerolineae bacterium | reverse complement strand
CCGACGAGCAGCCCCTGCGCTTTTATGTGGATGGCCAGCACTATATATTGGCCCTGCGCGTGGCGGGCGTTGAGGGTGGCTCGGTGGAGCTAGAAAAGCGGGGAGATGAGCTATCCATCAAGTTGGGACGCTTTCGGCGTTCGCTGGTGTTACCCCAATACCTTGCCGGTTTACAGCCTGCCTGGGCACAGGTGGAGGGGGATTACCTTAAGGTTGCTTTTGAAGAAACCTGAGTAGCCGATCCTCTGGATGACCGTTACCCTCGTCTTTGATATGCCCTTCCCAGGGTGAAGCTAGCTATCCGGGCGATAGGCGGCTGGGCCGTCCTTCACGCCGGATGGATCGTGGGGCAGCTAGCCCTTGGATACAAGGATGATCCCTCCCACAGTGAGTATGGTGCCAACCAGTACGGGGAGGTTAACTCGTTCCTTGAGAAAGATCGCGCTGAGCGGCAGGGCGAAGAGCGGCGCGGTGGAGGTGAGGATCGCCCCCCTCGTTGGTCCCACCAGAGAGACCGTGAGCAGAAAAAGCACGCTTCCCAGTCCCCAGCCCATGACGCCGCTGGCAACAAGGATCAGCCACTCTTTGCGCGAGAGCTTGAATAGGTCGGTATAGGTTTTGCGTAGGGCCACGATCCCGCAGAGGACCAGAGCATACGCCGGTGTGCGCACCGAGGCAACCATGAGGGAGTCAAGACCCTCAATGCCAGGTGCGACTAGGGCCGTGCCCACCCCCCAACATACGGAGGCCAGCAGCGCAAAGGCGATTCCCGAGGTCGTCGTGGGAAGGGCGAGGTCTGCACTGTTTTTCGCTCGTAACCCGCTGATGAGCATGATGCCGGCCAGAACCAGCACTAATCCGGCGACGGTTGCCAGATTGATCTTTTCACGCAAGAAGATAAGGCCGACGAGGAGAGTCAGGGCCGGATAGGTGCTGGCAATGGGAAAGGCGCGCGATACCCCGATGCGCGGCAAGCTGGAAATGTAAAGCGTATCGCCGATTCCTCCACCGATGAGGACGCTACTAAATAGGAAAAAGAGTCTCTCCAGGGTGAGGGCTTGATAGCCTGTGGCTTTACCGGTGACAAGGGCAAGCAGAAGCATGGAAACCCCACCGGCAAGGGCGCGAACAGCGTTGAGGGTAAAGGGATCCAGCTTTTTAGATAGTTCCTTCATCATCACGGAGGCGCTGGCCCAGGTGGTAGCACAGAGCAAGCCCACGAGAACGCCGATCATCGTTTGCCAACCTCAGGTCAAAGCTCATGGGGACTAGCCCCGCCACAGGCATCATAGGCGATTTTCGCCTATGTGCAAGCATTCTACCCATCGGGATTGCACGTTTGAGCCGACGTAGCCCGATACGAACCAAGTCGGGCCTTTGACCATGTATCCGGGGCCTTATAAAGAAGGTGGAAGCCAAGCGGAAGCAGAATGAAAGGGCCGTTGTCTCGTTAAGGGGACCTAGTCGGTGATAAAGAGCATGCCCCTGAGGACAACGTATAACACGTACAGTCCGATCAAGTAGAAAGCGCCCAGCCGTCTCAGTTTGCCCTTGGAGAACCACAGAATGCTCCAAAGGATCGCCCCGGTGACCGTCTCCCAGGGCAAATCCCAATAGAGCAACGGCTTGGGCGCCCAATAGGTGGAGATCAGGGCCCCTCCGCCGATGGCTACCAGGGGATTGGTGATGTTGCTGCC
>DAOTVR010000022.1:0-7638 GCA_034436315.1 Anaerolineae bacterium | reverse complement strand
CTGACTATGCTGTTGATCATCTTGTCTTTGCAGGTGCGGACAAGGCGGGCTTATTCCGCTCTGCGGACGCCGGCGACACATGGCAGGGTAGTATCGGTTTACCCGTTAACCTGACGGTATCTAGTATCGTCATTTCGCCGGCTTTTAACAGGGATCGGACGCTTTTCATCTCCACCATTGAGGGAGGGGTTTTCAAATCTTGGGATGCCGGAGTATCGTGGAGCCCTTGGATTGGTGGCTTATCCACCCTGTCTATCGCTCAGTTGGCCATCTCCCCAGCTTACGCTACGGATCAGACCTTGATCGCGGCGACTGACCGGGGGCTCTATCTGAGCACGAATGCGGGCAAGATCTGGAATGCGGTTGGACCGAGTGTTACCGCTTTGTCGGTGGCCATCGGACAAGATGCAGCCGGTTTCGCGGAAGGCGGGACGCGTCTGGTGGCTTTTGCCGGCACCATCCTGGGGCTCTATGTCTCCACAGATGGCGGTAGGACCTGGGACCCGACGGCGCTTGGTGACGTGCCGGTTGTGGCCATTGCTCTCTCTCCTGAGTTTGTTAGGGATCGGACCATCCTTGTGGGCACGTTGAGGGGGGCGTATCTCTCCACAGATGGGGGAGCTTCATGGGGGGCGGCCTGGCTAGAGGGGAAATCGGTACATAGCGTGCTCTTTTCGCCTGACTATGCCGATGATCGTACCTTGTTTTTGGGTGCGAGTGATGGGGTCTATGTTTCGCGCGATGGAGGGGAAACGTGGGCCGTCAATCCGCAGATCTCTGGTGCCGTTTACGCTCTAGTAGCCTCGCCCAGCTATGCAAGACAGCCCTTCATTTACGCGGGGACGGAGCGAAGTGGCGTCATGATGTCTATGGATCAAGGCCGTACGTGGGTGGCTCGCAATAACGGGATCGCCAGCTTGTCCTTTGATGCCGTTGCCGTCTCACCAGCTTTCAGCACCGATCGCACCGTCTTTGCTGGCGGGGCAAGCGGCGTATGGAGGTCCACCGATGATGGCCTCAGTTGGCAGGCCACCTCTCTAAACTTTGCGGAAATAAGGGCTCTGGTTTGTTCGCCCGGTTACGCGACCGACGGGAAGGTTTATGCGGCCACAAACAGCGGCTTATTTGTCTCTAGCGACCGGGGAGAATCGTGGCGAGGGGTTTCAGCAGGACTGGACGTTCTGGATGTGACCGATCTAGCCCTCGGCTCTGGGGGCGAATTGTGGATTGCTACTGCTGGGGGCGGCATCTATTACTCGGCCAACGACGGGGCCTCCTGGGTGCGGCGGTCTTCTGGTTTACAGAGCCCCTATATTACGGCGATTGAGTGGCTGGGTTCAGAGGAGGGTAAGACATATCTCCTAGCCGGGACATGGGGGTCAGGTGTCTTTGTCTCCAGCAATGGAGGGTTATCTTGGGTAGCCGCGGAGATCAGCCCGGATACACCGTTTATCCACGACCTTGTCGGAGTTGCGGGATACGCCGGACAAAAAGTTTCTTTCGCTGGGACCACCGCGGGCATATTTCGCTCGGTTGATCGCGGCAATACGTGGGAGTTTACGGGGCTTCTTGGGCGCGATATCCGCCGCATCGTGCCCCATCCAGATTACACCCACAGGCCAAATCTCTATGTGGGCACCGGTTTGGATGGCGTTTTTCGCTCCACGAATGGGGGCCTAACATGGAGCTCATTGAATGAGGGTCTAGCCAATCGCTATATCCGGGATCTGGCTTTGGGGACAACGGCTACCGATGTGGTGGTATTTGCCACCACCACGGGAGGGGTTTGGCGTTATGGCAGTATGCCCGAATCTCCCCGTTATATCTTGCGTTTCCCGTTGGTCTTTAAGTTGACGCGGCGAGGATGAGCTAAAGGGGAACATCTACGGCGGGTGTTTGGACTATGTGCTCGGCGTAGGACGCCTTGCGTCTAACGTGCCCTTGGGTTTACAATGCCCTTGGGGGGATTGCATGTTGAGGGTTTGCCTCATCGCTTTGGTGGGTTTGTGGTTGTTGACTGTCTCCTTGGGGGTCAGGGCAGACGAGCTTCAATCTATCGCCATTACGATCGGAAAGCGGGCTGAAACATATCTGATAGGGCGAGATGAGCCACTTCCACTGCCCGGTAAGGACCCTATTCCCCTGCGTATTACGGAGGATCCGGGGGCTGATTTAGCCCCCGTCATCGCTGTATCTCCAGATGGGCGTGTGGCCATATCTTGGCAGTACCACGCTGCTGAGGGCAGCGAAGCTCGGCTCGTCATCGCTCAATCGCCAAAATGGAATGAGGTTTCGGTTGCGCCCCTTCTTCCCTCTCATGCAGCGCGAACGCGCGTCTCCTTAGCCGTCACCGAGAAAAAGGGCACTGAAATCTGTCTTTTGGCCTGGTCTCAGCCCATGACGGATACCTTGGCCATATTGCGTTGCGTGCCGGGTCAGAAGCCGACGTTAGCCTTGACGTTACCTGTTCAGGTTCTCTCGGACTTTGCCCTGGATACCAAGGGAGGCCTTCATGTTGCCTGGGCACAGGGGGCCGAGCTCGGCTATTGGGATGAATCCGGCACGGTGACTGCCACGATTCCGATCACGATCGCTCCTGTCGTGGCCGACCTCTCGCTGGGGATTGCCGAAACGGGCGAACCCCGTTTGGCCTGGGTGAGTCAAGGGCCATCAGATCAGCTGACAGGGATTTTCTACGCTACGTCCCTTAGCATTTCGGCCCCAATTCAGATAGCTCCTGGAGGTTACACACCTCGGCTTCTGGTGGGGCCGAGCGGGCGGGCGCATCTTTGTTGGTTGACGGATGAGGGTTTGTTTTACGCCAATAGCCAGGACTGGGGTTCGGTGCAACAGGTGGTGACGACTCCCCTTTCGGTGGATGCCTTTGCCTTCGCTATAGGCCCTGGTGAGGTGGCGCATATCGTCTGGGTTGAGGAGCACACCCTCTGGTACGCTAATTCGGCTGACTGGCATGGCTCGAAGAGACCCCTTGTGAGGCAGGTCCATTTTGCCGGAGTCAGTATGGCGATCGATCGGAGCGGCCGCCCGCACATCGCCTGGTCTGCTCTAGATGACAAAGGTAATGCGGACATCTATTACCTTTGTCCTACGCCCAGGGATCCTCAGCTTCGTATTACCTATCCCCTTCAGGGGGAGGTGCTCACCGATGACGTGTTTGTCAAGGCCGAATCCAACCTGCTACCTGGCGAGTTGCTGCGAGTTGAGTTCTATCTCCAACTCGATGGCTTGAACCGTGATCCCTCCGAGTCCACCTTGCTTCATTTGGGAGTGGACCGGGATGGCCGAGATGGCTGGAGCGTTCCCCTGCGCGTCGCCGAGTTGATGGGGAATAAGTTTTACCGCGTGCTCGCCTTTGGCGTTGATCTGGAGGGGAGGACGGTCAAGGCCCTGGGGGACCCGTTTACTGTGCGGCAGGCTTCGGTGCCATGGATTTGGCTGCAGGCCCCGAATTCGGCTGCTCAAGGAAAAGAGGCGTCCATCGTCGCTTTGGTGGGTAGCCCTAGAGAGTGGTTGCGACGTCTGGATCTCTTTCTTGTTCCATTGGGTTGTTCCTCTTCGCGAGGGGTGCTCTCTGATACCTGCCCCCTTCCACCGCAGTCGCTTTATGTGGGCTCCTATGGCCCCTTGAGCTTCTCTGACCAGCCGACCACTCGGTGGCAGCAGATGGTCTTTGATAGCCGTCGTTTGGCCGATGGGGCCTACGGGGTGCTGGCCGTCGCCACGGATCGCTCGGCGCGACGTGGTTATGGGGTTGCTGCGCTCCCTCTGCTGGTTGATAACAGCTTTTCCCCTGCTGTAGAGGTGGTTTCTCCTTCGGCAGGGGCGGTCGTCAAGGACACTTTGCGGGTTTCAGCGCGAGCAAGCGATTTAGATGGGAGAGTCCAGCGGGTAGATTTTTATGCTGAGCGCGCTCAATCATTGCTCCAGGGCCGTTATCGCGGACGCGATTACGCGTTGGATATACCCTATCTGATCTGGTTGGGCAGCGACACAGATGGTTCGGACGGCTGGGCCATCCAGGTTCCGGTGGATGAGCGTCTGGATGGAGATACATGGTATATTCGAGCCGTCGCCATAGATGATCAGGGCTTGACTGCCAGTGCGCGTTCCCCGGTCTCTTTCGTTATCGTGGGACAGGATAGGCCCTATATGCAGCTCGTATCCCCGTTACCAGGGAGCACATTGCGCCTCACAGAGACAGTTAAACTCTCCGTGTCTGTAGGGGCTCGTCAGCTCATGCGGGTTCAGCTTTACCTTCAGGATCCGAGTGATAATTTAACCTACTTGGGCGAGATGCATGAAGAGGATGGGCTCTGGCTCTATGAATGGGATACACGCTCCTTCCCCGATGGGGACTATGCTCTTTTGGCGGTAGGTCATCGCACAGATGGCCACAAATCTCTGGCGCGTAGTGACAAGCTATCCTTGAAAAATGCTCAACCTCTCTGCGACTTTGCGGAGCCGAGTCCAGGGCAGGTCCTAAAGGGGTCGGTGCCCATCAGCCTAACACAGGGGCCATCAACCTCTATTGTTAAAGTTGAGTTCTACTATAAAGATACGGAAGGGCAGCTTCGCTTCATCGGCCGGGATGAGTTCCCAGAAAACGGCTGGGGCATAACGTGGGATACGACGACGGTCCTTGACGGCGCTTATACGTTAGTGGCCTGGGTGGTTGATGTGGCAGGTCACACCTCTTGGATAGAGCGAGAGGTTATGGTGCACAATGTGACGCCTTCCATCTCGTTGCGATACTTCACCGCGGGCCTTTCCTGGCGTGGAGTCAGGCGAGTTTTCTGGGAGGCAGAGAGTCCTTTGGGCAGGCCGTTATCCATCACGATGGAGTATAGCCCAGATGACGGGAGCCATTGGATCACGGTGAACCGGGATATTCCCGCAGCAGCGGAGTCTTTTGCCTGGAATACGGCCGTTTACCCCGATAGTCTGCGAGCGCGCCTGCGCCTTTGGGTCACGGACGGCTTTCATAGCAGCCAAGTGACGAGCCCTCCTTTTGTGCTGAATAACGTCAATGAGCCGCCGCGCGTCACCTTTTTGGCTCCTGGTCCAGGGAAGGGTCAGGATATCTTGGCCGGCGGGCAAGTCTATATCGCCTGGCAAGCTTACGACCCGGATGGTGACGCGCTGACCATTGACTTGGATTATCGGCGAGGCCAAGGAGATTGGCTTCCCTTGGCCCATCAGTTGCCGGATACCGGCTCTTATGTCTGGCAAATTGAGGACAAAGCCCCGGATATGGGAGACTATGCCCTGCGTATCACGGCCAAAGATCCGGCAGGGGGAATAGGGATTGATTCGGTAGAGGGGATCAGGCTGATCCCCGGCAAGCCCCCTACCGTGCGGTTGCTCTCGCCGAAAGGCCGGGCGCGCTTGGAAAAGGAGGCGGTCATCCTATGGCGCGCTACTTCTGAGGATGATAAAGAGCTGCTCATTGATCTTTATTACAGCGATAATGCCGGGCAAACTTGGCTGCCCTTGGCGGAGGGCTTGCCCAATAGCGGGTACTATGTTTGGCAGACTTCCTATTTGCCGGCAGGTTCGCAGTACCGCGTGCGCGTCGTGGCCCGTGGCCGGTTCCTGCAGGCCGCAGCCGAAAGCGAGGATGTCTTTTCCATCGGCTCCGATTTGCCGCCCCAGATTACGTGGCTTTCTCCTGCGCCTGAAAGCAATGTCTCCGGCATACAGTGCGTCCGTTGGTCCGTATCAAATCCCGGTAACGGTCCTTTATCGGCCAGCCTCCGGCTCTCTCCTGCGGGTAAAGCTGATTGGAGGCCTTTAGCCCTGGATATACCCAACGACGGCTTCTATCTTTGGGATACGAGGAACCATCCCGATGGAACGTATGACTTGCAGGTGACGATCAGTAATGGCTTATCTTTGGTCTCGGCGGTTCTGCCTCAGCCTCTTACGATCTCTAACCGACTCAACCATCCCCCGCAGGTGGAGTTGATCTCTCCGCAAGGAGGAGAGCATTGGTCTGGTATGCGGGAGGTTTTGTGGCGTGCCTGGGACGTGGATGGCGATGTGCTCACGGCGACCTTATACCTTGGCGTTGATGGAGGAAGGGAGTGGGTGCAGGTCGCCACTCTTGACGCGCGCGCCGGGCGCATCCTTTGGGATACGTCTCAAGCGCCGCCCGGCCGGGAGTATCAAATGCGCATCGTGGTTAGCGATTCCCAGGCTACTGCGGAGGATAGCAGCCCGGGGACTTTTCGCTTGATTGGCAATCACCCTCCCCAGGCGAGATTTATTTCCCCGGATCCTCAAGGTAAACTCCTGCGGGGTAATCTCGTAACCTGGGTTGCCGAGGACGTGGATGGTGACTCGCTGACGGTCTCGCTGGCCGTTAGCGACGATGAGGGTGTCACCTGGAAAAAGTTGGTCGGCAATCTCTTTAACGCCGGAGAGTATGCGTTGGACCTCGCGGCTTTAAAGCCAGGACACTCTTATCGTTTGCGCTTGTGTGTCAGTGATGGCCTGGATGAGGTGCAAGTTTATTCAGCTCCCTTCAGGCTGACCAAGCTTGCTGAGATGGTTCCGGAGGTTGAGATCATTTCGCCTCGAAGCGGTGAAAAGTGCGTCGGTACTCAGATGGTGCGTTGGCGAGCCAGCGATCCTGCGGGTCAAAGCTTGCGCGTTGATGTAGAATTCAGTCGCGATGGAGGCCAGAATTGGATGACGCTGGCCGAGGGGATTGGCAATACCGGGATGTATCGGTGGGATACCCGGGATTTGGCTAACGGCATTTACTTGCTTCGTCTGACCGCAGATAACGGCCAGGCTAGGGGCAGTGAGGTCAGTGAGCCTTTCGTATTAGACAATCCTGGCCAGAACGCGCCGGTGGTCTCGTTGACTTGCCCGAAGGGCGGCGAGGTTTGGTCGGGGACGCGAGAGATCACCTGGCGCACCCTGGACGTAGACGGCGGTCCCGTCACCACCACACTGTTCTACAGCCTTGACATGGGCAACACTTGGCAGACTTTGGCCCAGGGGCTGTCGGGCAAAAGCTACCTGTGGGATACTACGACGATCCCCAATTGCGAACGTGTTTGGCTGCGAGTGACGGCAAGCGATGGGCGACTCTGGTCGGCCGATATGTGTGATGGGCCTTTCGCCGTTCGCAACCCCCATGCGCCACTGATCAAGTTGCTTGCGCCGGTGGGCGGCGAGCAAGTAATTGGTAAACAGCGCATCATTTGGGCCGCGACGCAGCATACAGGTCGGCCGATCAAAGTCAAGCTGGAAGTTTCTTCTGATGCCGGCCAATCTTGGAGCCCTGTGGCGGCCAATCTTCCCCCTCGGGGCAGTTATCTTTGGGATACCAACCTTTTGCCTGAGGGCAGCCGAGTGCTCCTGCGCGCCACCGCCTCAGATGGCCTCCAGAGCGCCATTGACTTGACCGCCGAGCCTCTCATTGTGCGTAGAGGCTACGCTGGCTTTGCTCTGCCGTTCTATTTGCCGTAGGATGGGAGGCACGCCATGAGCGGTGTATTCATGGCGTGCTCTATGCCATTTAGCGGGAGCCGGCTCGCTTGGGCACCATCTTGCAAGTAAGGCGAGCGTAAGGCATCAATGGTCCGCCGATGAGTGGCCTGGCATACT
>DAOTVR010000021.1:0-16887 GCA_034436315.1 Anaerolineae bacterium | reverse complement strand
TTGCTCATCGCCCTGGGCGGAGCCTATTGGTTCCTTAAGACGGGGGGTTTTCTGTGCAAAGAATGTTTGCGCGAGACGAATTACTATTGCATCAACGTCTACGATAAAGAGGTAGCGGGCAGGAAGGTGCGTGAGCTGGTGCTGGATCGGCTGGTACACAGCTACTCGGATATTGAGGATCCCACCAATTTGGTCTACGGTTACGAGCGCATCTACGCTCAAGTGATCCGGCCTCTGACCGCGCGCAAGCCGAATTTGGATGCCTTCTTCATCGGCGGCGGGGGCTACACCTTTCCCCGCTACCTGGAGGCCACGTTGCCCCAAAGCCACATCGTGGTGGCAGAGATCGATCCCGGCGTGACGGAGGTGGCGCGTGAGAAGTTAGGGCTGATCCCCGAGACGCGCATTGAGAACTATGCCTTGGATGCGCGCATCTTTATGCAGTGGTACACCAAGCCCGATTCGTATGATGTGATTTTCGGCGACGCCTTCAACGACTACTCGGTACCTTACCACCTGACAACGTTAGAGTTCGACCAGCTCGTGGATCGTTTGTTGCGCGACGATGGCCTTTATGTGGTAAACATCGTTGATGGCGGACGGCGCGGGCACTTTATGCGCGCCTATGTGCGCACACTACAGCAGGTCTTTCGCTATGTAGCGGTCATCCCCTCCGGCGCAGATTGGCGCGAGCTTGCGCGGACGACTTTTGTTGTCGTCGCCAGTCAGAAGCCCCTGGGGTTAGAGGGTCTTAACCTGGAAGATCGCCCCCTTAGTGCGGAGGAGTTGGCTGAATACCTAGCCCTTGACCCGCCCCTTATCCTCACCGACGAGCACGTACCCGTGGATAACCTCCTGGCCCCGGTCTTTGAGGATTCGCACCGCGGTTAGCGGCCAACTACGCCAAATCCTAAGCTCCCAATTTGGCCCCGCACTCTCCGCAAAAGGCCGCCCCCGGCGCGACGGGCTTGCCGCAACTGGGACAGAATTTGGCACGAGGCGCCTCTGTCGGAGTTGCAGCCGCCGGCTCGGCAATCGCCTCCTGGGGCTGGCCCGCTTCATCTTCGGCTCCCTTGGGCTGTTCGGCGCGGATGGCGGCAATGCGCGCCTCATGTTCGGCGATCTTGGCCTCCAGTCCGGCGATCTCTTCGGCCAGCGCCGCTACTTGCGGGTCGGCCAGCGCTCCAGAGCGAAAGAGCCCTAAGGCTACCTCCCCCAAGCCGAGCTGCTTGGACTGGAGCTGTTTGCGCACCTCGTCCATGGCCGCCTCTTCCTTCTTGATACGGACCATCTTTTCGGCCTCAAAGGCCATCTTCTCTGCCTGTCCACGCACGGAACTCCACAGCTTCATGTCAACACCTTCCTTTCAGCCATGTACATAAAAGCCAGCGTAACACAACTCCATGGCATCGTCAACCTCAGCAGCATCCTATGTTTTCTTGAGACAACTTAGGTGCGGCCGCTTTCCAAGAGGTAAGGGAATTGACGAACTGAGGTAGGCTTATTTCCCTTTCTCCTTTCACGCTTAGCAACGCCATCAGGCACACCATGTTCTGAGGGGCATACGGCCCACGTTTGCACGGTTGACGGGGGCCGATGATTGGCCTAAGATAATATGTGCACTTCGGTCCCGAAGAAACCCTTATGTGATCCTTCTTATGGAGAAAGGGAGGCAACGTGAAACCAGAGGAGAGAGGTCGTAAATCCCCAACGCCCACCCGCAAGGCTCAGGCGGCACAGCAAGCCGAGGCCGCTTTCGCCCAATTAGCGCCCAACGCGGCCGATGTAGCTCGCCGCCTTGTGGTCATGCATTGGTTCAACGAGAAGGTCATCGCCGCCCTTCTGCCTGAGGGCACATCCGAAGAGGAACAGAAGGCGGTCGCGGCGGCCATCACTGCCCTTCCCTTTGTGGAGGCCGTGCCCCAAGGCCACGCTTACCAGCGGCTCACTCGCCAAGGGCTTTTGGAGCGCTACCAAGAGGAACGAGCCGAGGAACTGAAGGCGGCCTGTAAGGCCGCAGCTGAAGCTTTGATGAAGCGCTGGGAGGATGACGATGCCACCGCGCTGGAAATAGTTTACTGCTACTTGGTTGCCGATGAGTACAAGGAAGCTCAAAATCGGCTGCACGAGCTTCTGGAGCGTTTCCTGGAACGCCAGGATTGGGAGCGTTGCAAAGATCTCTACGCCGTCCTCACCGAGGCGGAGGCGCTCTCTTTCGCCAAGCCCTTGCCGCGCACTTCTGATTATTACCTCTTGCGGGGGACGGCCCGGGGTGCCCAAGGGAAATTCTTGCAGGCACTGAAGGACTTTGACAAGGCCCTCGAACGCCAGCCTACGTTGGCCTGGGCGGTGGCCCAGCGGGGGCAGGTTCACGCGCGCATGGGGCACGAGGACGCAGCCCTGGCGGATATGGCCCGCGCAGCCTTCATGAAGCGGCAAGTCGTTGATGCCTTGGCTGCGAAGGGCTCACTTAACCACCTCGTGGAAGCCTATCAACGCGATCCGGCAGCTTTTCCCCAGGCCAAGCAAGAGGGATTGAGCAAGCTGGCCGAGAGTCTGGGTGCCGTAGGCGAGATGGCGCGACTAGAGGGCCGCGACGAGGAGGCCCTGGCCTATTACCAGCGCGCCTTAACCCTGGTGCCCGACCTGGCCTGGGTTTATGCCAGTCGTGGCGCGCTCTATATGAACCAGGAGCGCGTTGAAGAGGCCTTGGCCGAGACGAACCGCGCCCTGGAGCTGAATCCTAACTATGCCTGGGCGCTGACCAATCGCGCGCGCATCTATCGCTTCCTGAACCGGGACGAAGAGGCCATGGCCGATCTCAACCGGGCGATAGAGCTCGAGCCCAAGATGTCAGGGGCTTGGGCGGAGAGGGGAGAGATCCACCGCAAGCATGGGCGACTCGATGAGGCCCTAGAGGACCTCACGCAAGCGTTGCGCCTCAACAGCCTGAACGCCTGGGCCGCCGCCAGACGAGGTCAGGTGCTCAAGGCTAAGGGGTGTTACCTGGATGCGCTGGCCGAGATGCACCGGGCGATCGCCCTCTCTTCCAGGGATCATGCCTGGGCCTATGCCACTAGGGGTGAGCTCCACGTGTATTTTGAAAACTGGAGCGACGCCCTTTCCGATTTCAACCGTGCCATTGAACTGGAGCCGGATAACGCCGAAGCCATTGCCGACCGCGCGCAGGTCTATCTGGAATTGGAGCGCTATGAGGAGGCTTTAGCCGATTTTACCTGGCTGATCGAGCGCCATCCGGAACTGCCTTGGGCCTTTATCCAGCGGGGCCGCGCCTATCTGGGCCTACAGCGCTATGAAGAGGCCTTGGCCGACCTGAATCAGGCCCTGGAGCGTTCTGCCGACGACCCAGAGGCCTTGAGCATCCGGGGGCGGACCTATTACCAGATGGGCCGCCATGATGAAGCCCTGGCCGACTTGGATCGGGCCATCGCTCTAGATCCGCAGGACGATCTAGCCCTGGCCACCCGGGCCGAGGTCCATCTCAGTAAGGGCGAACACGAGGCCGCCCTGGCCGACCTGGACGCAGTGCTCACCCTGCGCCCCGATGATGATTGGAGCCTCTATCGCCGCGCGCTCGCGCATTGGGCCTTGGGCCAGGCCGCCCAGGCCGAAACGGATATGAGCGCAGCCATTGAGAAGGCACGGAAACACTACACCGAAGACCCCAAGGATTGGCCCAACACCTTAAACCTGGCGCTTTACGAATTCGTCGTCGGCCGGCCTGAGGAGGCCGAGCGGCTCTATCGGCAAGCTTTAGCCGAGGGCGCGTCAACACCCAAGATCCGCCAGGCACTCTCCGACTTGGAGGAATTCCTCGCCTCCAGGCCGGAGCGGGAGCGAGGGAAGGAGCTATGTGCGCTATTGCGCGAGGCGCGCTAAAGCCCAGGCTGGACAGGTTTACGAAACCTGTCCAGCCATTTTCTACCTTGGCCAGCGCCCGGCAAGGTCAGGCAGGACCGGGAAGGGCGCATGTGGTTCGCGCTGGTACCAGTAAGCCACGGAAGAGATATCGTCCGTCAAAGGCTGGAACTTGCCCTTCAGCCACCAGCCCAGGGCCTGCATGGCGACCTTGAGGTCCTTCTGGAAGCGGATAGGGTCCATGATGTGCCAGCGGTAAAGGCCGTGTCGGGGCACCTCGCCCGGCTCTTTGCGCCACAAAGGATAACCGGTGAAGGGGGCACAGAAGGTCTCGCCAAAGCCCCAGGCCCCGCAGAAATAGTCCTCCGTTCCCGTGCCGCAGATGGTAGGGAATTGGCCGTCGCCATCAATGTAGAACTTGATCTCCCCCTCGCCCCACCAGCCGTTGGAAAACTGCGTCCAGGCCATCACCGTGCCCACGTAATGTCCCTGTCCGCGCACGCCGTCCAGGAGCACGTGTTCAGGATGCTCGCGCGTGGTCATGCTGCGCCGCCACTGGGCGTGGAGATAAGCTGCCTCCTCGGGCACCTGGCCCAGGGCATAGGTGATCTGGTAGAAAAAGCCCTGGATCGGCTCCCAATACTGGTTCTCAATGGTGATGCGCGCCTGCTTGCGGAAGGGCAGGGGCCAGTAGCTGTTAAAGCCGCCCGAGGGGTTGACGGCCACGGGCAAAGAGACCACGTTGTAACGTAGGCCGTGAACGTTGGCGAAAAAGTCGCCCAGCGGGACCTCCACAGAGGGCGTCTCCTCGCCATCCCAATACATGCGTAGCACGCAACTACGGTAGGCTTCGGGGCGCACGGTGATCCAGATATGCTGGATCACCCCTGGGCCGGCGATATCGGCCAGGGTGGTCGTCGTGCCCGGCTCCAGAGTGATGCAGGGACGCACCTTCCAGCCCTGCCCTAAGAGCGAGGCAGGATGATTCTCGTCAGGCACCTCCTTCGCGCCTCCGCCCACAGCGCCGGTGGGGTTCTCGGCGGAGATGGAGCGGGTCAGGGCGTCCGAGAGCAAGGGAATGGTCCCCAAGCCAAGGTTCAAACCGAAGAGCGTATCCATCATATCCCTCCATATTCAGAAACTCGTCCGGCAAACGCCGGGCGGCCGTTTGGGAGAGCATTCTAACAGAGTAAGGCAGCGCTTTCAAGGTCTCTACTCAATCACCGCCTCCACCGTTACCTTCCCCCTCGGCGCAGGCCATCGGATTCCCTCGCCTCCCAGGACGATCGTCGCCCCAGCGCTCCCCTCCAGCGAGCGCACGCGCAGCCCTCTGGGCAGCCTTACGTGCAGGATGGCCCAGGCCAAGGCGGATTCCTGCGGGAAGTCGGCCCATGCCTTGAGACGCTTGGCCGCCGGATCGTAGCGCATCTCAAAGGAGACGCGGCCAAAGTGCGTCGGCGCATCCTCTATGCCGAGCGCATCCCCCGTCACAAGCCATCCCCGCGAGGCCCCCAGGGCCAGGTGCAGCCCCTCGCCCTGCTCCATGACCAACAGATCGCGGATCGCGCGCACCACGGCCACCGGGGTGAAGAGGTGCTGGCGATCCCCAGAGGTTTCGGCCGAGCCGGGCTCCTTGCCGCGTTCCTCGCACCAGGTGTAGAGCGGCGTGCCGTGGTTCAGGCTAGAGTAAAGGTACTCCACCGCAGCGTCGCCGTTGCCGCGCGCCAGGTGAGCCTCAGCCAGGTTATCCAGGGTGATGGCCACCCAGCTCCCCTCGGGCATCCAGCCGGTGTTTAACGGCTGTCCGCCGGGGCTGAGGCGCGACTCTATCTTGCGGATGGTGCCGGTGATCAGCTCGTGATCGGGGGGCAGGAGGCCACAGGGAAAGAGGGCGTTGAGCACCGCCCAGCGACTTCCCGTCGTCTTGCCAGGGACGCCGGGGATCCAACGGTAGCCCTCTTCCTGAATTGCCCCGCGCTCCATGGCTTGCAGGAGGTCGGCCAGGCCGCGCTGGTAGATGGCCCGTAGCTCATCCAAATCCTCGCGCTTGCGCAATATCTCCGCCGCCTCCAGGGCCACGCGGTCGGCGAAGACGGCCCAGATATTGTGCGGCAAGAAAACGCCGTAGAGGTCATCGCCGTCCTTCAGGCCACCATCGCCCATGCCTCGGGGCATCAGCCCATAGGTGAGGGGCTTTTCGCCGTTGACCAGCACCCGGCTGCGCTGCCGTTGCCGTTCCTGCCAGCGCGAATTGGCCAAGAGGCGGGGGTAAACGCGCTCTAGATAGTCGCGATCTCGGGTGGTGAGATAGTGCTCGCGGACGGCCCAGGCCTTGAACCCTGAGCCGCCCCACATCAGATGCCCCCAGCCCTTCGGCTCCGACCAGTTGCCGTCCGGCTCCTGCTGATCCAGGGGCATCCGATAGCCGCTCTCCGCCTCCTGGTGGAATCCGGCCTGATCCAAAGCTACGGCGACGATCGCCGCTTCAAAGGAGTTGGGCGCGCGATAGACCTCCGTCCCCGGCGTGGAGGCCACATAGCCCTGGGCGATCGGCTCGCGCATGATGAAAAGGTCTCCCAGACAGGCGTAGTAGGCGTCTTCTACGCCCTTGTCGGGGATAGACAGGCGGCAGGCGCGGGCGAGCAACTGGCGCCATTCCGCCAGGGCTGCTTCCAGCTCCCCCGCCCAATCGCGAGCGCGCAATGCCGCCAAATCGGCCTCATAAGCGCGATAGGGGCGCACGAGCCAGCCGCTGCGCTCCTCGCCCGGCCCAAGTTCCCACTCCATGAGGATGGTGTTGGCCGTGGGCACGGCGTAACTTTCCGCCCCAAGCCCCAACACGAGGACGCGATCCGCCCGATCCCCCCAGCCGGCCAGGAGGACATCGCTCGCTGCGGAGGGGTCCACCCAGGCGGGGTTATAGCCGGAGAAGCTGCCCGTGCGCTCACAACGCAAGGATAGACGATGTGGCCGATCGCCAGGGTTATCCATCCGGATGTGCGCCAGGGCCGCCGTCTCGCCGCCGGCCACGACCAGACGCATAGAGGCCCGGGCGTCCAAGTATTCGTTCTCTAATACGGGGAGCCGGCCCTCCAGGCGCCGCCAGGTGGAACGGGCGAAAGGCTGGCCATCCAGGAGAGGCGTCAGGCGCAACTCCCAATTTGTCACCGGCGTGACAAAGGCCCCCAGCGGGAAACGCGTCAGGGAATCGTAGGTCCAGGCCATACGCAAAGAACCGTTCTGCAAGTCAAGCAGGGTCTTGTCGCCGCTATCGGGTCGGGCTACAGTCAGGCGGTGCGGCGTGGCGAAGGCATAGCCGAAATCCACACGACTGGGAATGGACATAGTCGGGCTCCTCTAGTCTTGAGACAGGGCACGCATCAGCAGATCGGCTAAAGCAAACAGCTCAGGGAGCATCTTTTCCCTCCAGAGGGGGTAACGGGCCATAAGCGCGGGCAGCCAGTTCTTCCCCCAACAGGAGGGCCGCCAGGCGACGGCGCAGGCGCTCGGGAGGCTCGTTGGGTAGCGCTTGCGCAGCCCCAAGAGGGCCAGCTCGCGCCCGGCGCGGTTCATTTCGGCCACTATGTGCAGCTTGCGCCAGGCCGGCGCTTGGCGCAGCATCTCCAACCAGACGCGCTCTATCTGGGGATCGGTATCAGGGAATAGCTTGGTCATAAACTCGCCTTACCCTCTCAAGCAAGTGAACGCTCACGAGGGGCTAAGCTACACTGCGCCATCCGGTAGTAATAGCCTCGTGCGCGTTCTCTATTCTCCTTCTGCTTTGGCCACCAATACCCGCTCTACGGCGTCGCAGGCCGTGGCCAAATCCTCGTCACTGATCACCAGGGGCGGGAGCAGGCGCAGCACCGTCTTGCCCGCCGGAAGGGCCAGCACGCCCTCCTCCATCAAGGCGCGGAGGTAAGGCGTCACCCGCTGGCGCAGCTCTATGCCGATCATCAGCCCTAGCCCGCGCACCTGGCGGATGAGGGGGGCTTGGATGCGCCCCAACCGCTCCAAGGCCCAAGCCCCTTTGCGCGCTGCCTGGGCGGGCAGGTCATTGGCGAGGATGTAATCAATGGCCGCCAGAGCCGCCGCACAGGCCAGCGGGTTGCCGCCGAAGGTAGAGCCGTGCAGACCGGGCTTGATATGCTGCACTTTGGAACCAAAGAGCACCGCGCCCATAGGCACCCCGCCGGCGATCCCCTTGGCCAGACACATCAGGTCGGGCTTGAGGTCGTAATGCTGGCAAGCAAAGAGCTTGCCTGTGCGCCCGAAGCCGGTCTGCACCTCATCCACGATCAGGAGCGCACCCCTCTCATCGCAGACCTGGCGCACGCCCTGAAGGTATTCGCCGCTCCCGGGGTTGACGCCGCCCTCCCCCTGCACTACCTCCACGATCACGGCGGCGGTGTTCTCATCCACGGCTTGGCGCAGAGCATCCAGCTTATTATAGGGCACGTGGCTGAAGCCGGGGACAAGGGGCAAGAAGGGCTCGCGGTATTCCGGCTCCCAGGTGGCCGAGAGCGCCCCAAAAGTGCGCCCGTGGAAGCTGCGCATCATGGCCACGATATTGGGGCGGCCCGTGGAGAGGCGAGCCAGTTTGAGGGCCGCTTCAATGGCCTCGGCACCCGAGTTACAGAGAAAAGCGCGCTCCAACCCTTGGGGGGCGATGGAGATCAGCCGCTCCAGGAGGCGCGCGCGGACATCGTTATAAAAGACCTCGGCGCAGGTGATCAGGGTGTTCGCCTGCTTGCAGATAGCCTCCACCACAGCGGGATTGCAGTGGCCGACGATGGCCACGCCGTGGCCGCTCATGCAATCGATGTACTCGCGGCCTTGTTCATCCCACACGCGTGCCCCTTGCCCACGGACGACGACTAATTCGCGCTTGGGATAGAAGCCGCTGGTATACCGACTCTCTAATTCAATGGTGCCCAAAGTTCCCCATACCCAAGAAGAATTTGCCTACCGATTATACTTCTAAGTGAATCGTAGAAGAAACTCGGTGCCGGTTAAGTCCAGCATGCCGTAATCCTACAACCAGACGGCTAGCTCTGGCCGCCTGGTCGCCATAGCCGCGAAAAAGGCTTTTGTAGTACAGGGTCGGCCCACGCGCTGGCTAACAACGAGATGTATCCATCGCCTCCCGATAGGCGGCTAGGGTCTGGCGCGCCGTCTGAAGCCAGGAAAAGTTTCGCGCGTGCTCTCGGCCCTTGAGGGAAAGCGCCTGGCGTAGTTCTGGCTCGTGCACCAGCCTAGTCATCGCCTCGGCCAGGGCAGAAACATCCTCCGGAGGCACCACCAGCCCGCCTGGGCCGGCGACCTCCTCCAGGGAACTGCCCCCACCGACGATCACCGGCGTGCCACAAGAGATGGCCTCCAGGACCGGCAAGCCAAAGCCCTCATAGTACGAGGGGAAAAGAAAAGCCTCGGCCCCGGCGTATAGGGCGGGCTTATCCCCCTCGGCCACCCAGCCAGTGTAATATACGCTATCCTCCAACCCCAGCCGCCGGGCAATGGGCCGAGGATCGGGAGCAAAGGCCGAATCCCCCGCGGGCAATCTCCCGGCGATGACCAGCGAGATCCCCTTGAGCCTCTCCCGCGCCAGAGCAAAGGCCGCTAACAACCCGACCAGGTTCTTGCGCCGGTCAAAGCCCCCCAGGTAAAGGAGATATCGTGACGGCAAGCCCAAACGCACACAGATTGGCCGCCATTCCTCGGGTGCAAGGGGCCGATAGATGGCATCGGCAGCCAGGTAAATCACCCGCAGGCGCTCCGGAGGGATCCCCAAAATGCGGACGATGTCGCGCGCCGAGGCCTGTGAATCGGTGAGCACGAGCGCGGCCTTGTGTGCCGCCTTAGATACCAGGCGCATATACCCCCGCACCCAAGGAGACCCGCGATATTCCGGCAAGATGAGCGGAATGAGGTCGTGAATGGTGACCACCGTTGGCACCTGAGGCCAAAGCGGCGGGGCAAAATAGGGCACATGTGCGACATCCATACCCAAACGCGCACAAGCACGAGGGAAGGACACCTGTTCAAACCATACCTTAGCCAAGTCCTCGCTGAGCCCATCAAAGGGCGTGCGAAGAAAGCACATCCGCCAGGGCCCTGCCGTCGCGGGGGGGGGCCCACTTCCCGAGGAATAGGGCAACAAGAGGGTACAATCCCCTGGCGGCATGAGCTCCCTCAGAGCGCGGAGCAAATGGCGCACGTATTGTCCGCTTCCTGTCGCTTCTAGATCCCAAAAAACGCCACTTAGGCCGACTTTCATCGCCATGCTTCAGCGCCTTTTGACGGTTCCTTTGTTTAGGAGTATCATTTTATGCAAATCGGGCGATGAGGCTCGCCCAAGGCATTTGGCCCTTTCAACCGTCCTCTTAGGGACTGATAGCCTCTACCGAGGGCACGTATGCCCCGCTGGTAGAGGCTTTTTTGTTCAGGGAACAGATATGAGCCGAAGCAAGAGCTATTACGATCTGCGGGACGCCCTGGCACTGCCGGGCTGTCCGATATGTCGCTTAAGGGCCGAGTTCACCGAGCAATACCTGGAACGCCTCATCTACGAGAACGTGAACGATCCGGGTCTGCGACGCAAGATACGCCAGGCGCGCGGTTTTTGCAAGGAGCACGCCCTAGGGCTGGCGCGTCGGGGGGCTGCATTGGGCGTCAGCATCATTGCGCGCGATGTATTACGGGAGGTGCTCAAGACCATGGAGGAGAGGCATTGGCCTTCTTTCCCTTCAACCCCCTTGGCTCGCGTCCAAGAAGCCCTGGATCCCGAAGGAAACCGTTCGCCGACGATCCAACTCGTCTCTAAACTCACCGCACAAACGACCTGCCCCGTGTGTGTGCGCACCAAAGAGATGGAAGAGATCTATTACCACGCCCTCCTGGATAACTTATTGGGTGAAGAGGGTCTCCTGACCCTTTATAGCGCTTCGGATGGATTATGTTTGCCTCATTTTCGCCAAGTCTTGAAGCATGTGCGCCGTGAGCCAACTTTCAAGGCGCTAGTTAGCGCCCAGAGGGCCATATGGAGCAAGCTGGAAGGACAGCTCAGCGAGGCGATCCGTAAGAGCGATTACCGCTTCAGCAACGAGCCTTTGGGGGAGGAAGGGAAAGCCTGGCTGCGGGCCCTGGCCGTCATCGCCGGCGAGCGGCTAGAGCGCGGGGAAAAGTAAGATGCGCATGGACATCACCCGAACCAATCTAAGAGTTGCGTTCGGAAAACCGGGGTGCCCGATATGCCGCCTGCGAGAGGAGGCGGAAAGGCGTTACGTCCATACCTTGTTGTCTGAGTATGTGAATGATGGGGATACTCGCCTGGCCTTTATGCGCAGCCAGGGCCTTTGTTCCTACCACGCTTGGTTTGTCCAAGCCAATGAGCAGCTTCTCTGGAACGACGGCCTGAAGACCGCGATCATCTATGAGAGCCTGGGCACCCTCGTACATACTGCGCTTACGCGCTATCTCGCCCGACAAGATGCCCCTCCGGGCGACCAGGCGCAGTCGCCGCGTTTCACCCGTAAGCCGGGCGGCCTGTTCCCGCTAGGATCGAGCGGGAGCTCGTGCAAGTGGTTGGTGCGCACCAGCCGCCTTGGCCGCTGGCTGGCTGCACGCCTATTCAAGGAGGCCCCTGCCGAGGCCCTTTTGGCGGATCTGTCTCCATCTGAAGAATGTCCGATCTGCAAAAAGGGGCGTGAGCGGGAAGAGATCGACTTGCGCAAGTTGGTGGATGAGCTGGCCGATCCCCAGTTTCGCGCCTGGTTTGCCGCCTCCGATGGCCTTTGTTTGCCCCACCTGCGCAAAGCCCTGACCTATGCCCCTGACGGATCAAGCGTCCACTTGTTGACGGAGATAACGGCCGTTCAGCTCGCAGCGTTGTTGACTCACCTGAGGGCCTATATGGACAAACACCGTTGGAAGGATCGCCCCGAGCTCAGGACACCTCGGGAGGAGGCTTCTTGGATCAGGATCGTTGCCTTTTTCGCCGGAGAAGCGAGAAACGATCAAGACGATTCCCTACGCCAGTTGCGCCAGCAGGCGCTATGGGACTATAGCGGCACCTTGAAGACAAGAGATGAGCGCGAACTGCGATCTGAAGTGGATGTGTGAGCTCTGAATGTAGAATGCCCAGCAAAGGTATCGTACGCGCTGCTCTGGAAGCAGCTTTTGCGGAGGAAGGTTGCCCGATATGCCGCTTGATGCTAGAGCGTGAAGAGAACGGCTTGCGTTCCCTGCTCACCGAAAGCGTCAACGATCTGGGCATGCGCGATCGCCTCGCAGCCTCTTGGGGCTTATGCCATCGCCACGCCTGGGGGATGGCGACGCGGACCGATTTAGGCGGCCCCTTGGCGACCGCGATCATCTACGAGAGCATGGCGGGGCGTTTGCTGGCAGAATGCGCGGTGAGGTCCCAAGATCATCGCCAGCCACGCATGGGTCGCCCGGAACGCCTCACTCAGATACTCCCGGGATGCTCCTGTCTCTACTGTGTGGCGCAGGCTAGATTAGAAACGCATTACCTCACCTCCTTCGTCAAGTACTGTGCCCAAGGGCGCTTTGCCGCCCTCTACGAGAGGTCCTCTGGGCTCTGTCTACGACATCTGCAACAAGCCGTCAACCTCTCGCGCTCATCCGTTAGGCTCTTTCTCTTGACAGTGGCCATAGATAAACTGAAAAGAGCTCGGGTCGGGAAGAATGAGACGGACGATGAGGGGCGGGATCCTCTGCAACCCATTCGCCCCCGGCTCTCTCTCCTGGTTGGGCCTTATCCTTTCTTTCCGCACTCTCACGACTATTACCGATACGCAAAGGCTCTCGGCAGCCGAGCAAGCTTGGCCGGTGGGCGCTATGCTAGCCGCTGTGCTCTCTGCTCTGCTGAGCGGGAGGCCGAGAAGGAGAGCTTGATGAGACTCCTACAGCCCAACCAAGAGTCCCAAAGCGGAGCGGACTGGCTTTGCCCCGTCCATGCCTGGCAACTGCACGCTTTAGCGGTTGAGCAGCGCCGGATTAAAGAGTGCGCTTTGTGGTCGGCCAAGCTGGCCGACACGCTGATCGCCTCTCTGGAAAGCGTGTTGCGCTCCGAGCGCCTACTTGCTCAGAACGCGTCTTTGTTCGCCCGCTTGCGCCCTCCGAGGGCCGTTATGCCTTTCGTGCCCCAAGAGTGCGCCGTATGCAAGGCCAAAGACGAGAGCAGTGCGAAAATGTCCGCCGAGATCGTCCGGGCCGTGGCCAACGGCCTGATCAGTAACGGCGAAACAACTCCTTGCCTGCGCCATCTAAAGTTGGTCACAGAGATGGCACCCCCATTCGTAGGCAATTTACTGCGCAGGAAGCAGCTGGAAAAGTTGCTGAAGCTGCAGGGGGAGCTCGGCGAATATATTCACAAAGCCCATTGGAATTACAGGGAAGAACCTTGGGGCGAGGAGAGAGACTCCTGGAGAAAAGCGGTGGATTTCTTCGTGGGCGCTGAGTGATCTGTGCCACCCTGGAATAGCGCCTACTTGATAGGGGAGTAACTGATGGAGAAAGAATTCCCAAGCACCGTTGATTTTGAGCGGCGATTCTTTGAGGGCGCCGAAGTGGTCACGGTTGAGATCAAGATCCTCAAAGAGACCTATGAGGAAATGGTCGCCATCCTTGAACGCAGTGGATGGGACCTGGATAAAGGGTTCAGGATCCTGCTGGCGCAGGGCCTTGGTTATGCCAAGGGGCAGCTCTTCTTGGAGGCAAACGACGAGGAACGGGCGCGCATGGCCAAACGTCTGGCCGAGCGCGAGTCCATGTATGCAGTGATGAAGTTCGAAACCTTTAACTTCATGCGCGATAACCAGGTCCTAGAGATGCGCGAAGCGGCGCTGCGCCAGGCCAACGTCGGTCTAGAAGGAGTCGTGAAGCGGCTACGGGCGGAAAACGATGCCTTGTCCGAGGAAACGCGGCGCCTAAGGGAGCATATCCAAGCTCTAGAGGAACGGCTCGCGCTCGTGGAGACCCCTCCTCAACAAGTCCCCTCAAGGAGCCGGTTTGTGCGCTTTATCAGGAGCCTGGTATGCCGCCTCTGCTGAACACCGCACAGCATGCTGCCTTAGCAATTGCGTTATGCTACCTTGAGCAAAGCTTACGCCAGGCTGAGATGTGGTTGCAAGGCCGGCAGATCACGGGCATACTGTATCGGACCTCGTTGCGGCTGTCAGCCGAGCGCCGAGCCGCCATATTGGCGTGCATCGCCGAAGCCCTGGAAGGCGTCTCCCGCCTCGCCGAGCGCTTCAATTTGCGGCCGGTGGATGAGCCTTTGGAGAACAAGATCGCAGCCGAAATGTCTATTAATTGGGCGAACCTGATTGACACGCGCTCTGATAAACTGAGGCGGTACGGCCCGGTCGATCCCAAGCTACAGGAGTTGCTCGACCCGGATATGGAGCATTTGGCGCAGTTAGCGCTCGCGATCGCATCGTTGGCCAGAGAACCCGAGGAGGTATACGATGAATCAGCAAGATCTAGCCACGGCCCCGGCGACCGCTGATGAGGCCAGGTTGGGACGCAACGTGATCGCCTTGGGCTGGGTGGCCTTTTTCGGCGGCCTGGCCCAAGACATGATCCAGCCCATCTTGCCGACCTTCCTCACCAGCGTCCTGGGCCTCAGCAAAGAGTTCCTCGGCCTGATTGAGGGCTCACTGACCACCGTCGTCAGCCTGATGAAGATCGGCGCCGGGTATCTCTCCGATGCTCTGGGGCTGCGCAAGGCCATCGTTTTCGTGGGCTATGCCTTCTCCGCGTTGGCCCGCTTTAGCCTGGGCTTTGTCGGCAGCGGCGCAGGAGCTTTTGGCTTACGTCTCACGGATGGCGTAGGCAAGGGCCTCAAGGATGCCCCACGCGACGCTCTGGTGGCTGGCTCAGCCGGGGGGCATAAGCTGGGGTTCGCCTTTGGCGTACAGCGCACCTTGGATACGCTAGGTTCTGTGGCCGGGCCGCTCATCGCCTACGGATTGTTGCGCGTTTGGATTGACCATCCCAATAAGTATCGCGAGATCTTTTTTCTGGCTGGCCTCGTTGCCATGGTGCCGCTTGTCATTATCGGCCTGGTCGTGCGCGAGCGGCGCACGGCGGTTTCCAAACAACGCGTCTCGTTGGCGGTGTTGAAAGGGCCATTCGCTGCTTTCTTGGCGGTGATGTTGCTCTTCACCTTGGGTAACTCGTCCGACGCCTTCCTAATCTTGCGTGCCCAAGATGTGGGCGTGGCGACGGTGACGATCCCTGTGGTCTATGCGCTCTTTAACCTCGTCTCGGCCCTGGCCGCCATTCCCGCCGGCAGGCTTTCCGACCGCATCGGCCGCCGTCGGGCCATCACCTATGGCTGGGCCATCTATGCCCTCACCTATCTGGGTTTTGCCCTGGCCCGCCGGGCGTGGATGATCTGGGGCCTCTATGCTTTCTACGGCCTCTACTATGCCTTCACGGAGGGCGCTGGCAAGGCGCTCGTCGCCGAGCTCGTCCCCGACGCCAATCGGGGCGCCGCCTACGGCCTCTACAACGCCTCGATTGGGGTCATGGCCCTCCCGGCCAGCGTGATTGCCGGAGCTTTGTGGACGCGCGTATCCCCGGCGGCTCCATTTGCCTTCGGGGCGGCGATGGCCTTTCTGGCGTTCGTTGGCTTGCGCTTTGTGCCCAAGCTGACCGCGGCCCAAGAAGGATAGCCGGGACCCGTTTGCCCCCAAAGGAGGTAGGAGCAGATGAGACCACAACCTGTCGAGCGCAAAAGCGTCGCTCTGCACCTAGTGCTCTTGCTCGGCTTGGTGAGCGCCCTTGGCGACATCACCTACGAAAGCGCGCGGAGCGTCAGCGGCCCCTACCTGGCCCTGCTGGGGGCAGGAGCGGGCGTAATCGGGCTGGTTTCAGGGTTGGGCGAGTTCGCCGGCTATGCCTTGCGCCTGCTTGCCGGGTACGCCGCCGATCGTACGCGGGCCTATTGGGTGGGCACGTTCATCGGCTATGGCTTGCTCGTCTCCATCCCCCTGCTGGCCCTGGCCAACCGCTGGGAGATAGCTGCCCTGTTGCTCATCCTGGAGCGGGTGGGCAAGGCGGTGCGCTCTCCCTCGCGGGATGCGATCCTCTCTCACGCGACCAAACAGATCGGGCGCGGCTGGGGATTTGCGATCCACGAGGCACTGGATCAGATCGGCGCAGTGATCGGGCCACTCATCCTAACGGCGGTCTTCTTGCTGAGGGGCAACTATCGCAGCGGATTCACCGTGCTATGGATCCCGGTCTTGCTGACGCTGCTGACCCTCACCATCGCCTGGCGACGCGCACCCACGCCCGAGCTGCTGGAAAGCACGACGGATCCCGAAGTCAGACAAGAGAAAAGCGAAGGTAAACTGGGATCCGCTTACTGGGCCTATGCCGCCTTCACCTTCCTGAGCGTCGCCGGGTTCGCCGGCTTCCCGCTTATCTCCTATCACCTGGTAACCCAGAGCGTCGTTCCGCAAGCTCAGATTCCCATTCTCTACGCCGTGGCGATGGGTGTAGACGCAGGAGCAGCTTTGCTGGTGGGCAAGGCATACGATCGGGCGGGGCTGAGCTCGCTAGCGATCATTCCACTATTGACCGTTGTGATGCCCCTCTTGGCCTTCTCTACGGGCTACGCTCTGGCCGTGGTGGGCATCATCCTGTGGGGAGTCACCATGGCCGTGCACGAGACGACCCTGCGTGCAGCCATCGCCGACCTGACCACCAGCGCACACCGCGGCTTGGCCTACGGTCTTTTTAATACCCTTTACGGCGCGGCCTGGTTCGTGGGCAATACGGCCATCGGCTGGCTATACGGCCTTGCTCCAACTCTCACCTTGGCCTATGTCGCCGCGACAGAGGTCGCAGCGCTCGCCATCTTTCTCTGGTCGCGAAAGATGTTCCGGGCCGTAGGCCAGGCTTAAGAGCGCTATTCGGCCAAGGGGTTGCGGTCGGCTAGGTCCACGCACCAGTCATTGACGTTATGGTGCTCGG
>DAOTVR010000020.1:0-1635 GCA_034436315.1 Anaerolineae bacterium | reverse complement strand
CCTCCTGGTGGCTCGCAGCCGGGTGGCGAGGACAAGGGCACGGTGGAAGGCGAGTTTCGCGAGGTCTGAGTTCGTCGCCGATGCGGTACGAAGGCTAGGAGCAAACCGATTGCTCCTAGCCTTTTTTATGGATCGTTGTCGGGTAGTGTGGAAGTTGACGCCTCGCCCAACTCATGCTATCATTTGAGCAGATTGCAGGGAGAACGGGCATGATTCGTTGCTGTGGGCTTGGATGTTGTTGTGTTGCTGACCTCTGGGCAGACCCGGCTGTCAGCGTCGTTCTCCTGCACCATCATGTTAAGCCATAGGTGAGTTGCTCCCTTGCAGCGCAGCAAGGAGGAGATGGCTCACCGTAAAGACTAGTTCCCGGGGAACTGGTCTTTTTTGTTGCTTGCGTAGCGCTTTGGAGGTATGAACGCATGGCGTTCGCGGAAAGTTCGTTGGCCCGACAGTTGCCCCACGGTCTGACGGATATGTTCTTTGAGCAAGCGGCGATCAAGACCTGGCTGGAGGCGGTGCTCCAGGATGTTTTCCGTCGTTGGGGTTACAACCGCATCATCCTGCCCACCTTTGAGTATTACGATGCCTTGGCCACTAATGCCAGCCCGCAGCTTCAGGAGGAGATGTATCGCCTCTTTGACCGTGAAGGACATATCCTGGCCCTGCGCCCCGACATGACCGTACAGGCGGCGCGCGTTGCCGGGACGAAGCTTTACGATCAACCCTTGCCCTTGCGCTTTTACTACATCGGTAGCGTCTTTCGTTACGAGGAACCTCAGGCTGGTCGGCGCCGCGAGTTCACCCAAGCGGGCGTGGAGCTGATGGGCGCAGCCGGCCCCGAGGCCGATGCAGAGGTCTTGGCGCTGGCCGTCGCGGCCTTGCAGGCCCTGAACATCACTCGTTTCCAGCTCAACGTAGGACAGGTGGCCTTCTTGCAGGCGATCTTAAGTGATGCACACCTAGATAACGGCGCTTTGCGCCGCTTGGAGCATGTGATTGACCGCAAAAATGACGTGGAGCTGCAGCGCACACTTGCCGAGCTAGGGATCGGCGGCGGGGCCGCTCGCGCCATCCGCGCCATCCCGCATCTGTGCGGTGACGAGGGAGTTCTAGAGGAAGCCCGAAGGCTCTCCACGAACGCCTCGGCGCGGCGAGCCATTGAGCGGCTCGGACAGGTGTACGAGCTCCTGCGATTGGAGGGAGTCGCCGAGCACGTTATCCTAGATCTAGGCGAGGTGCGCCGCATGGCCTACTATACGGGCATCACCTTCCATGCTTATGTCGCCGGCTTAGGGTTCCACGTTTGCAACGGAGGGCGATATGACGGCTTGGTGGCCAACTTTGGCGCGGACATGCCCGCCGTCGGTTTCGCCCTGGGGCTGGAGCGGGCCATGCTGGTGACCCACCCGCAGGTGGATATCGCTCCCCAACTGTTGATGCGCGGCTGCGCACATGCGGAGTGCCGCGCATTGGCTGCCCTGGCTCGCTCGCGCGGTTTGCGGGTAGAGGTGGATGTGCTGGGGCGTGACGAGGAAGCCCTCATAGCCTATGCCCAAGCCCGTAAGGCGCATCACCTTGTCTCCTGTCGGGGAGGTTCGGTCTATCTCCTGCACGACTCAAGTGGATCGCGCGAGT
>DAOTVR010000019.1:0-6342 GCA_034436315.1 Anaerolineae bacterium | reverse complement strand
CAATGGGACCCTCCGCAAAAAGGGTTTGCCCCGGAGCAATGTCCTTTGGTGAGGCCCGCTTCCCATCGGCCCAGATCACGGTGAGGTTCTCGGGCACGATGATCTGCGTAACGTTACCCTCAATGGGGCTGATCACGATAATCAACGCCCCCGGTGAGTAATCTTGCACGACCCCTACCACGGTCGCCAAAGGCTCAGGCGTTTCAGAAGGCAAAAGCAAAGAAGGACGAACGGTCTGGGGTGACCCTGGGCGTGGAGTAGGCGTGGGTAGGAGGCGCTCGCGCGCCAAGCCTATGTACACGATAATACCCAAGCCAGCGGTCAGCAACGCAACAGTCGCTAGCGCGATGAGAGCGCTCTGCCAGGAGAAAGGTCTCTTATACATGAACTAACGTCCTCAGGTGATCGCCGGTGGACTATACGGATGCATCAATCGTATTGACGCCGACCCCAGCCTCCCAGTTCCCTCACCTCACGACGACGATACGCAACGGGACGGGCGTAAAGGTCAGGACAAACATCGCCAGTAGCAAAACGGCTATGATCTTCTGATCGGGGGTGAGCGGAGTGACATCATCCAAGGGAGGCACGCTCACCCGGGCAAGCACGAAGACGAGTATGGCCCAGAGAAACCAACCCGGCCACAAGAAAGCCAATACCAAGGCCACAAAAATAATGGCCCAAGTCAGATACCGCGCTTTAGGGCCGAACAAAGCATAGGCCACATGTCCCCCATCCAGTTGCCCGGCGGGCATCAGATTGAGGAAAGTCACCAAGAGGCCGGCCCACCCGGCGAGAGCAATAGGGTGCAAGAAAACGTCTTCTCCCCGCGAGGGCAACAATCGCCCGAAAGTTAGAAACTTCAGGGCGGCGTAGAGAAGCGAGTTCCCCTCCATAGAATAAGCCCCTGTGACAGGCAGAGGCATTACTTCCGAGAGCCTTAGCCCGATGAGTACGACGGGAATGCCGACAATCAACCCGGAAATGGGCCCCGCCGCCCCGATGAGCATCTTGACTCCTCTATCCCGAGGGATGTCCTTTTCGCGAATGACCGCGCCCATTGTCCCAAAGGGGCTGAGTGGAAAGGGGATGAGATGAGGAAGCGTCACGGCCACGCCGAAATGCCGGGCGACAAAGTAATGCCCCAACTCATGAGCAACGATAATAGCAAGCAAGCTCAACGTGAAGGCCCAGCCTTTGCCAAGGCTGTTCCGGATGCTCGCCCAGGTAAGCTCTGGCGTTTCCCAGAAGATAACATAGCTGAAAAGGACTGAGATGACCGTCGCCACGGCCAACACAAGGGGAATCCAGATGTTATTGGGCGTCGGCCTAATGACCCCTTCCATCATGCGGATAAAGGCTTCATCCCCCTCGCGTCGGAACATGAGGGTATACCCCCTCGCCCGACACTGAGGCGCCAAGCGGGCATAGGCCTTGGCGGTATCTATAAGGAACCTGCCCCTCACCCGTATACCACGCCCCCTGAGGATTTCGCGCGTCACATTCTCAAACGTGATGTCCTCAATGGCATAAACGCCTTGCAACAATTCGCGCACCCAGTCAAGATCGGCCATCTCAGGACCGCTTTGGGCGAGTTGAGCCTCTGACATGCATTCGTCTCCTATGCCCTTGATGAAAACCTATGATAGCATAGGAGCAAGCGATTGGCAATGAGCACGGGGCATAAAGGGGATTTATGTAGCAACAGAAACAGCGCTCGCCGCTTAAGCCGCTTTGGGAAGTTCAAAGAAGAAGGTGCTCCCTTCTCCTACCTTTGAAGTGAGCCAGATGCGCCCCCCGTAACGCTCCATGATCCCTTTGACAATGGAGAGGCCCAGCCCTGTACCGTGATGGGCCATGGCTTTGGCCGCTTCGGTGCGGTAAAAGTCCTCAAAGATGCGCTCTTGCTCCTCCGGGGCGATGCCGATGCCCGTGTCTTGGACCGCGCCGCGCACCATATCCCCTTCTTCCCTTAAGCTGATGTGCACCTTGCCCCCGTCCGGGGTGTACTTGATGGCGTTGCTGATGAGATTGATCCATATTTGCCTGACGTGTTCTTTGGTAGCCATCACTTTGGGCAGATCGGCGGGCACATCTGTACTCAACGTTATGGACTTGTCTTGAGCGCGCACTTGCATGAGATCAAGGACATCCCGCAAGATAGCGGCGATGTCCACCGGCTCAGGAGGCATTTTGTCCTTAGGTTCTTGGACGCGCGCCAATTCTAGCAAGTCCCCGATGAGTTCCAATTGATCGCGCGCGCGTTGCTCGGCCTTGGCGATGATCTCTTGCAAGCGCTCCTGGGGCACATAGCCATCCAAAATGAGCCGCAGATAGCTTTGAATGGCCGCAACAGGTGCCCGCAACTCGTGAGTCACCAGGCGAATAAAGAGCGAGCGAGTCTGGTCCAGTTCTTGCAAACGGCGATTCAGCCGAGCCAGCTCCTCAGCCCGCAACTCACAGGAGGCATTGGCCTCTTGAAGGCGCATGCTCAGTTCAGCCAGCTCCGCCGCTCGAAGCTCACACGCGGCATTGGCCTCTTGAAGGCGCTTATTTAACTCGGCCAGTTCTGCCGCCCGAAGCTCGCAGGCAGTGTTGGCCTCATAAAGCTGCCGCTCCCCCTCGCGCAGCCGCTCTATGATGCTTGAGGAAAGGAAGGCTACGCCGAAATTAGCGCTGACCAGAACAAAAGCTTCAGAGGCGATATGAAGCGGCTCACGATAACGTGTCGCCAGACGAAAACCCGCCAGGTTGTGATGGGGTAGGATGCCTACAGCCTCTGTGATCAACAAACCAACCCAGAGCACACTGGCGATGGTCGCATAAAGGTAACTGGCGCGCTTCGTCGTCAACACGCTGCCCACGACGACGAGCAAAAGATAATAGGGCGAGAAAGGATTCTCCAGGCCACCGGAGAAGTGCAAAAGCACGGTAAGGGCCAATAGATCGGTGATGATCTGCAAATGCATCAGAGAAAGGTGGCTCTCATAGGGCGCTGCGTGACCGACAAGGCGTGAGGCTATGATCCAAAAGAAAAAGTTGTATACCGCGATGGCTGCGAGCGTGCCCCAAAGCGCCGTTAGGGGCAGGATGTCCCTTAACCAACGGTTGCCCACCAGGATGAGGACGATAGCTAAAAGCAAAGTGATCCAGCGCGCCTTGATAAGCCAGCGAACGCGGTAACTCAACTCTCGATCAACAGGTATATACAATATGGCGCTCACCAGGCCCCCTAATCGGCGAACACACTAAGGAAACGCGAGAACCTCTCGTAAGGCCTTGACGGCAGCCTCATAATCCTCGTCGCGGATCACGCAGGATATGGTGGAGATCGAGGTACTGACGGCAAGGATATTAATGCCGGCGTCGGCCAAGGCCTTGAAAACGGTGCCGGCGATGCCTGGACGCTCCCGAAAGTCGGGGCCAAATACCGAGACCAAAGCTACAGGC
Organism: Anaerolineae bacterium; assembly: GCA_034436315.1. Classification (GTDB taxonomy): domain Bacteria; phylum Chloroflexota; class Anaerolineae; order UBA1429; family UBA1429; genus DAOTVR01. The sequence goes on along the minus strand of DAOTVR010000019.1, from coordinate 2,892 downwards.
CGGTTCTCAACGACCTTCTTTGCCCCCAGTTTTGCGGCGATGGGCTGAACGGTGGCCAACACGCGTTCGCAATCCTCCAAAGCGACACAGAACATCACGTGGGCATCGTTGTTCAGATCGATGTTCTGGACGATGAACTGTGCGTTGAGGCGCTCACGACCCAAAGCATGAAAGATCGCCGCGGCAATCCCCGGGCGATCGGGAGCCGACATGACGCCTACCAAGCATAATCCTCGACTTTGGAGGATGCCCCCTACCTTAATCTTATCCTCGGCCACCACCGTTAACCTCCCTCGCCGGGCTCACGCTTTGGCAAGCAGAGCCTTCACCCGCTGCAGCAGATCGTCGGGCGCGATGGGCTTGGAGACGAAATCGCTAAGGTGTATGTACTCGTCCGTCGGGAATAGCGCCGCATAGTCGCTGTTGGCGATGGACGTCACCATCAGGATGGGGATGTTCTTCTGCTCAGGGTGATCGGCCATCTGTTGGCTCACATAGAGGCCATCTAGCACGGTCTTCATGATCACATCGAGGATCACCAGGTCCGGCTGTTCCGTGCGCACTTTGAGCAGAGCCTCATCGCCGTCGGCGGCGCTGATCACCTGATAACCCGCGGACTCAAGCACCAAACGGGTTGCCTCTACGAAATCCGGATCATCATCCACGACCAGTATCTTGCTCATAGGAACCTCCTCTACTGTCTTTCATCGGCGTCCAACCCAAGAACTCGCTACGCCGCCACCGCACACTTGCCATGACGGATGTGATACTGGTATTCATCGGCAAAGAGCTTCAAGCTGCTGCGGATAGGAGCCACCAAAGCGTCACCAAAGGGACAGAACGTGTGCCCGGCGATCCCTTCGCATAGGTCGTGCAAACGCTCAACATCCCCCGGCCGCCCACGACCAGCCTCTATATCCTCAAGCACTTGTAGGATACGTTGCGAGCCCACACGGCAGGGCGTGCATTTGCCACAGGATTCGTGAGCAAAGAACCGAGCCGTACGCCGGGCGACGTCCACCATACAGGTATCCTCGTTGAGGACCACGATCGCTCCGGTACCCAGCGCGGAGCCTGCCGCCGCCAGCGATTCAAAGTCCATGGGCACGTCAAGCTGCTCGGCGGTGAGAAACGGCGTCGAAGCCCCACCCGGGATGACCGCTTTAATCCGTTTGTTGTGCGGCACACCGCCGGCATAGTCATAGATGATCGTGCGGAGTGGCGTGCCCAGGGGCAACTCGTAGACCCCCCGGCGGAACACGTGGCCGCTGACACAGAAGATCTTGGGGCCAGTGCTTCTCGGTGTGCCAATGGAGGCATACCACTCTGCGCCGTTGAGCACGATGTGGGGTACATTAGCCAGGGTCTCTACATTGTGAACCAAAGTGGGTTTTCCCAAATAGCCCACCTGAGCCGGATAAGGGGGCTTCAATCTTGGCTCGCCACGTTTCCCCTCCAGGGAATCTAACATGGCGGTCTCCTCGCCGCAGATGTAAGCTCCTGCGCCGCGATGAACCGTCAGGTCCAGGTTAAAGCCACTGCCCAAGATGTTCTTCCCCAGGAAACCTCGCTGATAAGCATCGGCGATGGCCTTGATCCAGCTCTTGACTCCTAGGAAAAACTCGCCCCGAATGTATACAAAGGCGCGCGTGGCCCCCACCGCATAAGCGGCAATGATGGCGCCCTCTATGACCGAATGAGGATCTCTCTCTACCAGCACGCGATCCTTGAACGTGCCCGGCTCTCCCTCATCCGTATTGACGCAAAGGTACTTCTGCACGTCCTCTTTGGGCATAAAGCCCCACTTGAGCCCGGCGGGAAAACCCGCGCCCCCGCGCCCACGCAAACCGGACTTTCTGACCAGGTCGATCAACTCCTCGGGCTTGAACTCGTGCAAAGCCTTTTCCAGGGCACGGTAGCCCCCATTCGCCAGATACACGTCAATGCTATCCGAACGCGGCAACGTGACGCGGCGCAGGAGAATCGGTTCAAACATCATCGCCCTCCTCGTAGTTCTTGCAAGATCAGGTCCACCCGGTCGGGTGTTAGGTTTTCGTAAAGCGTGTCGTTGACGCGCATCGCCGGGGAAGTACCGCATGAAGCCAAACACTGCACCGTGAGCAGGGTAAATAGCCCATCACGAGTAGTTTCCCCCACCTTGATGCCTAGCTTCTTCTGCAAATAATCCACCAACTTGTCCCCGCCCTCGGCCAAGTGACACGACAACCCCTCGCACACCTGAAGCACATAGCGGCCCATCGGCTTGGTTTTATACATGGAGTAAAAGCTGGCCGCCTGATAGACATCAAGTGGGGACATGCCCAGGCGCTCGGCGACGCGTTGGATCGCCTCGGGCGATAGATAACCGTACTGCTCCTGAGCTACGTAGAGCGCAGTGAGCAACATGGAACGCTTGACAGGATCCTGTTGTGCAAACTTACCCGGACTCATCCTTCTCCTTTTTGTTCAAGTTTTCCTTAGGCACCCTGTGTCAACTCGGCGACACGGCGAAGGAGCGCCGAGGGATCCAAGGGCTTGCTCATGAAAGCTTTGACATGTTCCTTCTCCCCTTTAGGGAAAAGGTTGTCCTCCTCATCGCTGACGATGGCTGAGACCAACATGATCGGGATCTGTCGCAAGCGTGGATCGCTGCGCATCTCGCGGCTGACAGACCAACCGTCCAACACATAGGACATCATCACGTCCAAGATGACCAGATCGGGAGGGTCACGGCGCATCATCTCCAGTCCCTCACTAGAGCTCGTCGCCGTACGCACATCGTAGCCATTGGCCTTCAGCACGATCTGCACAAAACTGAGAAAATCGGGATCATCATCGATTACCAGGACCCGTTTTTGGTCGGCCATCCCTCTCTCCCTATGCTTACGAATC
>DAOTVR010000018.1:0-2430 GCA_034436315.1 Anaerolineae bacterium | reverse complement strand
AACACGCCACAACATGGGAGCTGGTTCGTGGATCGGCCGCTGGACGCCGGCGAGTACACGGTGGAAGAGGTACGTAGGGACGGCTGGGTGCAGACCTACCCCGCAGGCGGTACCTACAGGATTCGCGTCAAGGGAGACGGGACGTATGAGGTGTTGGATCCGGCCGGGTACCAAGGCAAGCTGAACTTTGGCAACGCCCGACGAATGGGCTTCAAGTTCCACGACGTGAACGATAACGGACGCTATGATCCGGGCGAGGAGTTGCTCGGACACTGGCTGATCCGCATCTACACCTATCCGGAGCTGGATCTCGTGTACGAGAACCAAACCATCGCCGGCGATGGCTGGTACTTGACCAAGGTACTGCCGGAAGGGGACTATGTCGTGACGGAAGTGCTCCAGGACGGTTGGGTTCAGACCTACCCCGGCGGGACCATCGGCCACTTCCGCATCCATCTCTACGCCAACGGCGAGTACGACCTGCTCGGCAGTAGCAGCGCGCCTTGGGGCCTGAGCTTTGGCAACCGGCGCTCAGCCGGCGGGCGGTGCCCGGATTGTCCGCGATGGCTGGTCTTCCAATCGGATCGCAGCGGCAACTGGGATATCTACCGCAGCAACTTGGACGGCACCGACGTGCGGCAATTGACCGAGGCGCCGGTATCGGATATCCAGCCGACGTGGAACTTCCCCGGGTTAGAGATCGCCTTCGCCACCATGCGCGACGGCAACTGGGAGATCTATCGCATGAACGCCGACGGCAGCGGGCAGATCAACGTGACCAAGTATCCCACGGCCACAGACCTGGCGCCCTCGTGGAGCTGCTCATGGATTGCCTTCCAGACGGATCGCGACGGCAACTGGGAGATCTACAAGACCGATCCGGACGGGCTATTGCAGATCCGCCTGACGGATAACCCGGCGGCGGATCAGGCGCCGGCCTGGTCGCCGGACGGGCTGTGGATCGCCTTTGAATCCAACCGCGACGGCAACTGGGAGATCTATGTGATGGACGGCGAGGGTGGAAACGTGCGGCGAATCACGGATAACGCCGCGACGGATCGCAACCCCGATTGGTCCAACGATGGGCAGTGGATCGTCTTTGAATCCAACCGCGAGGGTGGGCAGTTCGATCTCTACAAGGTGAACGTGGTGACGGGTGAGTTGGTGCGTCTGACCGACGATCCCGCCAGCGATACCGCCGCGGCCTGGATGCCCTACTGCGATTGGATCTTCTTCCAGACTAACCGCGATGGGAACTATGAGGTCTATCGGATGAAAACCGACGGGACGGATCAGCGCAACCTGACGCGCTCGCCGAACACCAGCGACATGTTGGACTACATCCCCTGAGGGGATGGGCTGATCCGTTAGACACCTGAGGAACGAAGGGGGGAGCTAAGCGGCTCCCCCTTTCGTTTTAGGCCTGTGGAGTTGCGGCCACATTAGACGAGGGCCCAAAGCAACGGTATAATCGCTGGAAACGGCTCGGCATCCGGCTTTTACCATGTCACCATGACCTTGATCTATATCACCATCGCCTGGACCCTAGGGATCGTCGCCGCAAGCCTCCTTGCGCCCTCCCCGACCCTGCTGGGCGGGCTGGCGTTCAGCGGTGTGGCGGTGGCCCTCTGGGGCCGGCGCGCCCGTCGGGGTGGCCTTTGGGGAACATTGATCTTGGCGGCGGCGCTCGGCGGGTGGCGCTACCGGCTCTCTGAGCCTGCCCTGGGGCCGGATAGCCTGGCGCAGTATAACGAGCGCGGGCCGCTGAGGGTGTATGGGGTCGTCTCAGCGGAGCCCAGCGTGCGCGCGACCTATACCCAGTTGGAGCTGGCCGCCCGTGAGGTGGAGCTGGCCGGCCAGCGGCGGGCGGTTCGCGGCAAGGTGGTGCTCAACGTCCCCCACGACCCCGCCTACGAGTACGGCGATCTCCTGGGCATCACCGGCACGTTAGAGACCCCGCCCGTGTTGGGCGATTTCTCCTATCGGGAGTACCTTGCCGCTCGTGGGGTACACTCCCTCATGCGCCGGGCGCAGGTCGCCAAGCTCGGGCAACGGGACGGAAGCGGCCTTTTGCGGGCTTTACTGCGCGCCAAAAGCGCCCTGCGGCGGGTGATTGAGGACATTCTGCCCCAGCCCGAAGCCGGCCTCTTGAGCGGCATCCTGCTCGGCCTCGGCCACACGCTGCCCACCTATATAGCCGAGGCCTTCCGCCTCGTCGGGCTGACGCACATCCTCGTCATCTCGGGCTTTAACGTGGGCCTGGTTGCGCAGGCGATCATCCTGGGCGCCCAACGCTTGATCCAGCGCTGGGCGGCGCTGGTGGCCAGCCTGGGGGCCATCGCCCTCTACGCCCTCTTCGTGGGGCTTTCGCCCCCCGTGGCCCGCGCGGCGCTGATGGGCGGGCTGGTCGTGGGGGCGCAGCTCGCCGGC
>DAOTVR010000017.1:0-14901 GCA_034436315.1 Anaerolineae bacterium | reverse complement strand
CGCTATGTGCTGATGGGCGCGCGAAGCTATGGAGAGGCTTGGCTCGCCGTGCGGGGCGCGGTGGAAGCCCTGCCGGGGGTCCGGGAGGTGGCCGTGTTTGAGGACCGGCCGATCTATCAGGGGGATCGGCTGTTCAAGCTGTTGCGGCCTAGGGCCGAGGTGCCGGCGACGGAGCTGATCAGCGGGGAGCGCCGGGGCTATCTGCAGGACGAGGTGCACGTGTACGCCATCCGATAGGCCGAGCCCTTATGGGCGTGCGCAGGGCGCTTGGGGTATAATCATCGCGGCGCCGACGTGGGCGCCCCATCTTGTGATCTTGGAGGAGCTATGATTCCCGTGGCCGAACCCGACCTCAGGGGAAATGAACTCAAGTATGTGACCGATTGCGTGGTGAGCGGGTGGGTTTCCTCGCTGGGCAAGTATGTGCGGGCCTTTGAGGAGCGCATGGCCGAGCTTTGCGGGCGGCGCTACGCCCTGGCGACGAGCAACGGCACCACCGCCTTGCACCTGGCCTTGGTGACGTTGGGCATCGGCCCAGGGGACGAGGTGATCGTGCCCTCGCTCACCTTCGTGGCCACGGCCAACGCGGTGAGCTACACCGGGGCGAGGCCGGTCTTTGCGGATTCGGAGCCCGAGTACTGGCAGTTGGACGCGCGGCTCCTGGAGGGATTGATCACCCCGCGCACCAAGGCGATCATCCCGGTGGACCTTTACGGCCACCCGGTGGACATGGACGCCATCTTGGAGGTGGCCCGGCGCCATGGGCTTTACGTCATTGAGGACGCGGCCGAGGCACATGGGGCGCTCTACAAGGGGCGGCCCTGCGGCTCGTTTGGGGATATGTCCTGCTTCAGCTTTTACGGCAACAAGGTGATCACCACCGGCGAGGGTGGGATGATCCTCACGGACAACGAGGAGTGGTACGAGCGGGCCTGCCTATTGCGCGACCACGCCATGTCCAAGACGGAACGGTACTTTCATCCCGAGATCGGCTTCAACTATCGCTTGACCAACATCCAGGCGGCGCTGGGGCTGGCGCAGTTGGAGCGCCTGGAGGAGTTCGTGGAGATCAAGCGGCGCAACGCGCGGCTCTATGCCGAGCGGTTGGCCGGGGTGCCGGGGATCACGCCGGCGCCGGAGGCCCGGTGGGCGCGCAACGTCTATTGGATGTATTCCATCCTGGTGGATGCGGATTACCCCCTCTCGCGGGATGCGCTCATGGCCGCGCTGAGGGAGCGGGGCGTGGATACGCGGCCCTTCTTCCGGGCGATCCACACCATGCCCTGCCACCTGCGGGAGGAACGCTTGCCCGTCGCCGAGGACCTCGCCGCCAGGGGCATCAACCTGCCCAGCTCGGTCAAGCTGAGCGAGGAGCAGATCGACTACGTCGTGCGCCAGATCGCCGAATTGGGTGGACAGGGATGAGCTTCGAGATACAGCCCCTCGCTCCAGAACATGCAGCGGCCGCGGCGGCCATTCACGCCGAGGGCCAGCCGGGCACCTTTCTGACCGGCCTGGGCCCGGCTTTCTTGCGGGCGCTTTACGCCCAGATGGCCAGCTCGGCGAACTGTTTCGGCTATGTGGCCTGCGAGGGCGGGCAAGTCATCGGCGTGGTCACGGGGACGGTGGATGCGGGGGCGGTCTTTAGGGAGTTGATCCTGCGCCGGGGCCTTGGGCTGCTCTGGAGCGTGGCCGGGGCGCTCTTGCGGCGGCCCGCGCTTTGGCCCAAGGTGCTCCAGACGGCCTTCTATCCCGCGCAGCGCAAAGGGGAGCCAGGGGAGGGGGAGCTCTTCTTCATCGGCACGCGGGCGGATCGCCGGGGCGCGGGGGTGGGCCGGGCTTTATTCCAGGCCCTGGCCGAGGAGATGCGCCGGCGCGGGATGAGGGCGATGGGCCTCACGGTGGACGATGAGAACGAGCGCGCCAAACGCTTTTACCTGCGCAACGGGATGCGGCCGGTGCGCGCGTTCACCCTGTATGGCCGGCGGATGCGCTGGTTCGTGTTGCCCTTGAGGGAGGAGGGTGGGGAGTGACGATGGGTCTGCCCGTAGCTCGCTCACGGCGCGGCGAGCGCCTCGGCTGGCCGATAGCCGGCGCGCTCCTCCTGGGGCTGACGGTGCTCCTCTTGGGGAACTGGCTCTCCGGGGGGCTGCCCACCTCGGCGCGGCGGGAGGTGCTCACGGAGCTGGCGATCACCTGGATGTTCAAGCAGGAGCTCTTGCAGGGCAAGTTGCTCAGCGAGTGGAACCCCACCTGGTTTTCGGGGTTCCCCTGGTTGCGTTTTCTCTCCTATCCCCTCTATTACGCCGTGGCGGCCCTCTCCGCCTGGGGGGGCATCTCGTTGGAGAAGGCGCTGGTCGTCTTTTACTTTATCGTCCTGGGTGGCTCGGGGCTGGTGATGTTCGGTTACCTGCGGCGCTTGTTGGGCGATTGGCGGGCGGCGCTGGTGGGGGCGATCCTCTACGAGGCCTCGCCGTTTCATAACCACGTGGGCGTAGAGACCTGGATTCACGCCGCCTTCTGGGCGCTCTTGCCCTTGCCCTTGTGGATGATCGAGCTCGCCCGCACGAGCGGGCCCAAGCGGGTGAGCTATCTCCTCTTGGCCGGGGCGGCCTTGGGGTGTTTCCCCATCGTGAGCAGCGAGTACGCGATGATCGCCGCGCCCTTTATCGTGCTCTATCTCGGCTTGCGCCTGGCGGGCGATGTGCGGCATGGGCAGCGCCAGCTTGGGCAGGCTCTGGGGGAGTTCCTCTTGGTGGGGGTGGTGGCTTTGGGGATCGCGGCCTTTTTCGTCTTGCCGGCGGTCCTGGAGGCGCGCTACGTGGGCATTCACGCCAAACACGGCACGGGGATGAACGTTACCGATGAAGTATTGCGGCAGTATTCCATTACGCCCCAAGTGATCTGGTATGCCATCGCCAAGCGCTTGCGCCTGCCGGTCGGCGAGGCCGGGTTGCCCTGGGTGACGCGCTCCTTCTGGAGCGTGGCCTGGTATCCGGGTATGGTGGCCCCTCTTCTGGTGCTTTTGGGGCTGATGGCGGTGCCCCGCCGTTCGGAGGCGTTCGTGGCCCTGCTAGGGGGAGGGTTATCGCTGCTCTTTGTCAGCGGGCCAGCCTTTTCCTTCAACTTTTTCGCCCGCCTGCCGGTTTTGGGGCGGCTGATGCCCTTCAGAGGGTTGATGTTGACGGTGGCCTTTGGCTCCATCCTGGCCGGCCTGGGCATGGAGTGGCTCCTGCGGCGCGCGCAGAAGGGCTGGTTGCCCTGGGCGCTGGCGGCGGGGATCGCGCTGGCCATCGTGGGCGATTTTTGGCCCTCTAGGATGGCCTATCAGACGACTCGGTCTTACTTTGACGTCGATGAGCGCCGCGTCTACGCCTGGCTGGCCCGACAGGGGCATCCGGGCAGGCTGTGGGAGGTCTCCTCTGTGCCTCAGGACGACTATCTGCGCAGCTACTCCTTGGCCGAGGTCTCTATCCCACGCCATCTGGGCTATTACGATAATGGCGCCCCCCTCCATACCTGGGAGCAAACCACCTGGAGCGATGTGCGCACGGTCCTGCGGCTGCACCAGGTGCGTTACGTCCTCTTGCGCCAGGGGGAGCCTCGCTCGGAGGCGCTCGTGCCGGAGTTGGAGGCCGCCGGGTATCGGCGCGCCTTTGTAGCGGGGAGGGTGCAGGTCTGGGAGAACCCCGACGTGGGGGATTATGCGCAGCTTTATGGCCGCGCGGCTCTGGACGTCACCCAGGATTTCCGCCACCCTTTCAAGGCCCTGCCCGCGTTCGTCTGGCACGATGTGGCCATGGTCACGCCGGATACGCCCTATCTAGATGATCGCGCGTTAGGCGAGTTGGAGCGCTACGACTATCTCTTGGTGGATGAGCCGGTGACGCGCGACCCTCAGGCCCTCCCGGCGCTGCGGGCCGCTTTGGGGGAGCGGATGGTCACCTCCGATGACCTGCGCGCCGTGAGGGGCAGCGGACGCCCGCGGGCCACGGTGTATCACGAGCGCTTGGGCTACGAGGCGATCTACCTCCAGGTGGCGAGCGAGAAGGGCGGGGTGTTGACCATCGCCGAATCCTGGTATCCGCACTGGCGGGTGTATGTGGATGGGCGGGCCGAAAAGGCCTTGCGGGTCAACTGGGCGCTCTTGGGGGTGTGGCTTGAGCCGGGGGAACACCGTGTGGAGTTCCGCTTTGAGCGGCCCGGGTACGTTTACCTGGGCTACGCGCTCTCGCTCTTGACGGTGCTCGCCCTGGTCTTGTGGTGGACCTGGCGGTTGGGGGAGGTGTTGAAGCGGCCGCGGCCCATCTCCTGGGAAGATCTCGCGCCGCCTGCGGGGCCGGCGCATGGCTCCACTGGCCGACGATGAGCGCACCGGCTGGCGACGAGCGCGACTTTTTGCGCGAGTACTTGGCCCAAGCGCCGGTGGCCCTAGCGCTGGTGCGGGCGATTGAGTGTCGCCAAATGGCCGAGCTGGAGTGGGGGCGGCCCCTAGTGGATATCGGCTGTGGGGATGGGCTTTTCGCCCAGGTCTTGGCGGTGCGCCCCGAGGTGGGCCTGGATCGCTCGCCGAGGGAATTGCGCAGCGCAGCCGGGCGCGGCGTTTACCGCGCGCTGGTGTGCGCCGATATAGCGGCCTTGCCCTTTCAGGATGGCTCCTTGGCCACGATCCTGGCCAACGGCGTATTGGAGCACGTGCGCGATCTGGCCGGGGGGCTGCGCGAGATCGCGCGGGTGTTGCGGCCCGGCGGGCGCTTGGTCTTCACCGTGCCCCTGGTGCAGGGGGCGCTGGACCCCGAGGGGGCGCCGGCCTGGCTTGGGCCGCGATGGCGGTGGTTGGCGCGGCTGCACGCACGGGTTTATAATCGGGTGTTCGGCCAGGTCAACATGCATACCCTGAGAGCCTGGGAGGAGCTCCTGGCGCGCAGCGGCCTGGCGTTGGTGTATCGGCACACGTACAATCCGAGGGAGGTCTTTCGCCTGCATAATCTGGCGCTTCCGGCCAGTTGGCCTTGCTTGCTATGCAAGCGGCTCACGGGGCGTTGGGTCCTGTTCCCGGCGCTGCGCAGGGCCACCTGGGGGGCGCTATGGGCTAGGCTTTTGCGGCGATGGTACCTGTGTGGGGATGAGGGGCCGGGCGTGTGTCTCTTAGGGGTGGCGCAGCCGCTTCAGGGCGATTCACCGGCATATGGAGGGGGTCATTGACATGGATGTCTCGGTGATCCTGCCGACGTACAACGAGCGGGGCAACATCGTGCCCCTCATTGAGGCCATTCAGGAGGAGCTGGGCCGGGCGAACATCAGCTACGAGGTGCTCGTCGTGGATGATAACTCGCCCGACGGCACAGCCCAGGCGGTGCGCGAGCGCTTTGCGGACGATCCGCGCGTGCGCCTCTTCGTGCGCACCGAGGAGCGCGGCTTGGCCACGGCCATCGCCTATGGCCTCCGCCGGGCAGAGGGCGATTGCGTGGCGGTGATGGACACCGATTTCAACCACGATCCGGCCATGTTGCCGCAGATGGTCAAGTTCCTGGAATACTATGACCTCATCATCGGCTCGCGCTTCGTTATGGGCGGGGGGATGGACGAACAGTGGCGTTATTACGCCAGCTTCCTCTTTAACTTTTTCGTGCGCCTGATCCTGCGCACGCAGATCCAGGACAACCTCTGCGGCTTTTTCACCATGCGGCGGGACAAGCTGCTGAGCATGGATGTGGAGCGCATCTTTCGGGGGTATGGCGAGTATTTCATGCACCTTTTGTTCCTGGCCTGGAAGAAGGGTTATACCATGCTGGAGGTGCCGACGTTCTACAAGTTGCGGCGGCACGGCAAGAGCAAGTCGCGTTTCTTCCATATGCTCTGGAGCTATACCCTGGCCGCGATCAAGATACGCTTAGGCTTGCGCTGAGGGATGAACGTGCCCGATAGGGACCTGGGGCGATTTGCCCTCGTCATCGTGCCCACCTATAACGAGGCGGAGAACATCGAGCGCCTGGTGCAAGAGATCCTGGAGCAGCCGGCGCCCCTGCATGTGGTCATCGTGGACGACAACTCGCCCGACGGCACGGGGCGGCTGGCGGACAAATTGGCGGCGCGCTCCGAGCGCGTGCAGGTGATCCATCGTCCGGGCAAGCTGGGCTTGGGCACGGCCTACCTGGCCGGGTTCGGGCGGGCGTTGGAGCGCGGCTACGGCTATGCCATCACCATGGATGCCGATTTCTCGCATAACCCCCGCTATCTGCCCGAGTTGTTGGCCTTGATGAGGGATTACGACGTGGCCATCGGCTCGCGCTATGTGCGCGGGGGAGGGAGCGCGGGATGTAGCCTGGGGCGCGTGCTCTTGATCCGAGGGGCTAACGCCTTCGCCAAGTTCGTGCTGGGGCTCAAGACACACGACTGCACGGCCGGCTTTCGTTGCTACCGGGCGAGCGTGTTACGGGGCCTGGAGCTGGAGACCCTGTTCTCTAACGGCTATTCTTTCTTAGTGGAGACGATCACCCGTTGCGAGCGGCGAGGGTTCAAGGTGGGGGAACTCCCGATCCTCTTTGATAACCGTCGCCTGGGCAAGTCCAAGATCTCGCGGGTGGAGATCCTCAAGTCGGTCTATACCATCTTTCGGCTGCGTTTTGCCTGGCTGCCCTGGGAGCGCTGGCTGGCCGCCTATAGGAGGCGCCGGCACGCGCCCGGCTCGCGGTAGCCTCGTGGCGTGATCCTGTGGTCGGCCTAAAAGGTGAGGATATGGTCGGGACGAGAGTGCTGGTCATCATGCCGGCCCACAACGAGGCCCAGAACCTGCCCAAAGTCCTGAGCGAGCTGCGCTCTACCCTGCCCGACGTGGACGTCGTGGTCGTTGACGACTATTCCTCGGACGAGACGGCCACCGTGGCCAGAAATCTGGGAGCACAGGTGCTCAGCTTGCCCTGTAACCTGGGTTACGGCGGCGCGGTGCAGACCGGCTTCAAGTACGCCGTGGAGAGGGGCTATGACTATGCCGTCATGCTGGATGCCGATGGACAGCATGATCCGGCCTGCGTGCCGGCCCTATTGGCCCCGGTGCTCGCCGGCGAGGCGGATGTGGCCGTCGGCTCGCGCTTCCTGGGGAGCGTGGAGTATAAGGTGGGCTGGCCCAAGCGGCTGGGGATGCGGATCTTTGCGGGCATCGTGGCCCACTTCAGCAAGCGCCCCGTGACGGACCCCACCTCGGGCTTTCAGGCCTTGAACCGCGCGGCGCTGCGCTTTTTCGCCCGCGATAACTACCCCTCGGACTATCCGGATGCGGATACGCTGCTGTTGCTCAATTACGCCGGCTTCCGGGTGGTGGAGGTGCCCGTGCGCATGAGGGGACGGCTGGCGGGGTTTTCCATGCACAGTAGCTGGAAGATCCTGTATTATATCTTCAAGATGTTCCTGGCGATCTTTATCGTCCTATTGAGGCAGAAGACGCGGCGAGGGAGGCATCCCCAGGCGCCATGAAGCTGAGGACGCCCTCGCGATTCGGTGGGAAAATGGGCAATCCACCGCCGAGGCGCAGAGAGCGCAGAGAAAAACGAAAAGCCCCTGCGCCCTCGGCGTCTCTGCGGTGAATCCCACGTTTCCCTACAAAATTTCTTGTGGGCGCGCTGGGAACCTGAGCGGTGGGACGATGATCCGCAATGCCCTTTCCATTGACCTGGAGGATTGGTTTCACGCCGAGCTTATCCGTCCGCACGCGGGCGAGCGGCCCGTGCGCCGCGTCGCGGAGGCCACGGAGCCCATCCTGGCGCTCTTGGAGCGTTACGGCGTGCGGGCGACCTTCTTCGTCGTGGGGGAGGTGTTGCGCGATCACCCGCAGTTGGTGCGGCGGATCTATGAGCGGGGGCATGAGGTCGGCTGCCACGGCTGGAGCCATCGCCCGCTATGGGCGTTGGATCGCGCGGGATTTATCCGGGAGCTGGAGGCGTTTGACCGCGAGGCGGCCAAGGTGCTCCCCGTGGAGGAGGTGGTCGGCTTTCGCGCGCCCACCTTCTCTTTGGACGAGCGCACGGCCTGGGCGCTTGAGGTGCTGCGCGAGCGCGGCTTTCGCTACGATGCCAGCCTTTTCCCCGTGCGCAACAGGCTGTATGGGGTGGCGCGTTGTCCGGAGCGGGCTTATTGCCCGGCGGCGGGCAAGCTGACCGTGGGCCGCGAGCCGGGGGGCGACGATTTAGGGGCAGGGGAGCTGGTGGAGTTGCCCATGACCGCCGTGCGCCTGGCGGGGCTGCGGGTGCCCGTCTCGGGGGGCTTTTACCTACGGGCCACGCCCTGGCCCCTCCTCAAGTCCCTGGCGCAGAGGGTGAACGCCGAGGGACGTCCCTTTGTGCTCTACCTGCATCCTTGGGAGGCGGATGCGGGCACGCCACGGGTCGGGGGGGTATCTCCCCTGGAACGTTTGGTGACGTATTACAACAGCGGGTCGGTTTTGCCCAAACTGGAGGCGCTGGTGCGGAGCTTTGCCCTGGCCCCTTTGCGCCAGGTGCTAGGGATTGAGGGCGGGCGGCGGGTTATTTAGTCGTCAGGTGTCGGCAATCGGCCGTCGGTCGTCGGGAGCCGGTTGGTGGCCGGTCGCCCATGCTTGTGAGGATAAAGATGGAGATAGAGAAGGAACAGCCCACCAATCGCCCTCAGCCTTTGGGCGAGGGAGAGGGCCGGCGTGAGGGGCGCTTTTGTCGCGGCCTGGCGGCTTGGAGGAGGCGATGGTGTAGCCTATGGCCGTGGGTGGTCGTGGCGACGTTGGCGGCGCTGATCGCCTTGGACCTGGCCCGCGTGTGGCGGGTGACCAACCATCATGACCTGGAGGTCTTTATGTTGGCCGCACGGCGGCTGGCAGCCGGGGAGGATATCTACGCCGATGCCGCGCAGTTCAAGGCGGCGGTGGAGGGAGGCACCTTCAGCATGAAGGATGCGACGGTGGTCTGGCCCTACGCCTATGGGCCGCTCATCGCCCTTTGCTTTGTGCCCGCGCTGTGGCTGCCCTACGAGGTGGTGCAGGCGGCCTGGTGGGGGATCAACGTGGCGGCGCTCTTCGTGGGGTGTTGGCTATGCTTGCGCGCGATGGGGCCGGCCACGCCGTGGCGGCTGGCCCTGGCCCTGTTCTTCATCTACCGCTTTGAGCCGGCCGTGGTCACCTTGCGCCTGGGACAGATTGAGCTCGTCCAGTTCTTGCTCCTGGCCCTCGCCTTCTATGCCTTAAGCCGCTCGTGGGAGCGGCTGGGGGGCCTCGCCTTGGGGCTGGCGGCGGGTCTGAAGTTTTTCCCGGCGGCTTTGATCGCCCTGCTCCTCTGGCGGCGGCGCTGGCGGGCGGCGGGCTGGGCCATGGGGAGCGCGGTGCTCCTCACCGTCGGCTCCTTTGCCCTGGTGGGCTGGGAGGCGCTGGGGCGCTACCTCCACTACGCCTCGCTTTACGGCATCGGAGGGGCCTTTGCGGCCTTCCCTTTGAACCAGTCGTTCAACGGGTTCTTCAGCCGCAACCTGATGCGCAACGTCTTCACCGCCACCCTCAAGGGGATGCACCTGCCCGGGCTGGCCAAGGGGCTGACCATAGGGTGCGATCTGGCCGTCATCCTGGCCAGCGCCTGGCTCACTTGGCACCGTGAGGGCTGGCCAGCCGCTCCCGGCGAGGGGGAAAGGCGGCGCTTTAGCCTGGAATTTGCCCTGGGGGTCGTGGCCTTGCTTTTGGTCTCGCCCCATTCCCAGGTGTACACGTTCGTTTGGGCGCTCATCGCGCTCATCGCCTTTGCGCTAGAGGGGCCGGCCCTGGCGGGCGCTCGTTGGGGACAATATGTGGGGCTGTTGGTGGCCTATTTTCTCCTGGGACGAAACCTGGTGCTCTTTCGCCCTGGGCTGACGCGTTTCGTCCAGGCGCACTATCTCTTCGGGGCCTTGATCCTTTGGGGGCTGATCGGCCTGGCCCTTTGGCGGGCGCGGCGAGGGGGCCGCGTGACGCGACGGGGGGCTTTCGCGTCTTCAGAATGTAGCGAGCGGGGAGGGTGAGGTGCTCTGGCGAGCGCGGCTATTTTTCGTGGGTTTGGGGCTGGCGGTGCTCCTTTTCGTCATCAACTTGGTGCGCACCAAGAGGCTGAAGGAGGAGTACGCCCTGCTCTGGCTGTTTATGGCGGTGGTCTTGGTCTTGGCCCCGCTGTTCATCGACCTCATTGACGCCATCTCCTTCGCCATCGGGATAGACTATCCGCCGGCGTTGATGATCGTCATCGCCCTGATCTGTTTTGCGCTGATCTTTTTCCAGATCTCGGTGACGATCTCGCGCTTCAGCGAGCAGATCAAGTCGCTGACCCAGACCCTGGCCCTGACGCGCAAGCGCCTGGAGGAGGTGGAGGCGGAGCTGGCCCGGCTGAGGGCTTCTGAGGGCGGCCTTGGGGGCGATGCGGGGAGCCGCGATGAAGGGGAAACGCATGAAGTTCGTGTGGAGTAAAGAGCGTCGCGAATACCTCTGGTTGGCCGTGATCTGGGCGGGGGCGCTGGTGTTTCGGGCGGCCCTGGCCAGCCTGCCGCGGGTGATCCGCTGGGACGAGCCGGATTACCTCTGGCTGGGGAGGAACCTCCTCTCCGGGCGAGGGTATACCATCGTGGGGGTGCCGGAGACGCATTATACCCCGCTATTCCCCTTGTTGGCCGGGGGGGTCTATCTCTTGACGGGGAACCCCGAGCTGGGGAGCGCGTTCTGGTACGTGCTCTTGGGGGCGCTCCTGGTCGTGCCGGTCTATTTCCTGGCGCGGCGGCTGTACGGCCGGCGGGTGGCCGTGCTCAGCGCGGCGCTGGTGGCGGTCTTTCCGGGGCTCAGTTCGGCGGTGCTCTATTGGGGCACGATGACCGAGCCGCTCTTTATCTTCCTGATCTACAGCGCCCTGTGGGCGGTGGCGGTCGCCCTAGAGCGGGACAAGCCCTGGGCCTATGCGCTCGCCGGGGGGCTGCTCAGCCTGGCCTATCTGGCGCGCCCGGAGGGGATCGTCTGGTTGGCCAGTTTGGGGATTTACTTGGTGCTGGCGTGGCTGGCGAAGGGGCGTTTGTGGGCCTGGCGGCGGGTGGTCCATCTGGGGCTCTACTTGGGGACCTTTATCCTCCTGGCCGCGCCGTACGCCGTTTACCTGTATCGGCATACGGGCAAGTGGATGGCCACGGGCAAATTGAGCATCACCTACGACATCGGCGAGGCCGTGTTGGGGCGCGATCCGGTGCTCTATGATAAGGTCACGGCCAGCCTGGACGATAAGGGCGAGGTGCTCTGGTGGTCGGAGAAGCGCTTTGAGCAAGGGATCGTGGACATCTTTTTGCAGGATCCCAAGCAATTCGTGCAGCGCGTCTGGCGCAATCTGCAGCAGATGAAGGCGGCCCTCTTCTCGGCGACGATCTTTCCCCTGGCCCTGCTGGCCCCCGTGGTCTTGGGGTGGTTCAGGGATCCTTGGCAGGGGCGGCGTTTGCGTTACGAGGCGCTGCTCTGGTTCGGGCTCTTGCCGCTGGCTTCCTTTTTGCCCTTTCACATTGAAGTGCGTTTTCTCTCCCCGGCCTTGCCGGCGCTGTTGATTTGGCTGGCGGCGGGGTTTTGGATGCTGGGCAGTTGGCTTGCGGAGACGGCCTCCCATTGGCGGTACGGCTCCGCGTGGCCGGGGGACGTGCAAGCCGTTTACCTCAGTCGCTGGCAATTGACGGCGGTGGTGGTATTGCTGGTCCCGATGGCCCTCTATTTGAGCTTTGCGCACGTGCGCGTCATCCAGCGCGGCATGGGGGACTTGCGCTACGGGCACAAGGCGGCGGGGTTATGGCTCAGGGAACATACGCCTCCGGAGGCGAGCATCATGTCGCGCGATTTGGCCGTCTCCCTTTACGCCGAGCGGGGCTTTGTGGTCTCCCCTCGCGCCGACTATGCCACCTATCTGGCCTACGCGCGGCACAAGGGGGCCACCCATCTGCTGGTTGACGAGCACGAGCTGCGCGTGTTGCGGCCACATCTGGCCTTCCTCTTGGATGAGGCCAACCCGCCGGCGGAGCTGGAGCCGATCTACAGCGGGCAGGATGCTCATGGGAAGGTCATCGTCTACCGAATAAAGGATTGACGGCTTATGGTGGGCGTTGCGGAGAGCGAGGACACGAGAAGCGAGGCCGCGGCGGGCGCATCCCGCGAGCTGAGGCGGCTCGTCTGGCCGCTGGGGCTGATCTGGCTTTTGGCCTTGACGGTGCGGCTGATCCTCTCACAGACGGATCGCGTCGTCTGGGGGGATGAGCCTTTTTACCTCTGGCTGGGGCGCAATTGGATCACGGGGAAGGGTTACGCGTTCGTGGGGCGCCCAGACGTGCATCATGGGCCCCTCTTCCCTTGGCTGGCGGGGCTATTGTACCTGGTGACGGGCGATATGGCTTTATCCAGCGAGGTGCTCTATATCGTTTTCGGCTCGCTCTTGGTGTGGCCGGTATACGCCATCGGGAAGGGGGTCTATGGCCGGCGGGTGGGGCTGATCGCGGCCGCGCTGGTCGCCGTCTTTCCGGCGCTGACGGCCAGCGTGCTCCATTGGGGGAGCATGACCGAGCCGATCTATATGTTCTGGGTTTACCTCGGCCTGTGGGCTGGGCTGGTCATCGGCTTCGCGCCCCCTCCCGCGCCCCTTTGGGCCTATCCGCTGGCCGGGCTATCTTTCGGCCTGGCCTATCTCACCCGGCCGGAAGCCATCGGCTATTGGGTGATCGCGGGGGTTTTCGTCGTCCTGCTGCGGGCGTTTCGGCGCGCATGGGGCGGGCGTTTTCTGGGGCGGATGGCGCTCTATGTCGCCGCTTTCGGCCTGGCCTTTGGGCCCTATGCCTATTACACACGGCTGCACACCGGCTCCTGGATGGTCAGCGAGAAGGTGGGCGTGGCCTATTTGACGGGGATCGGCCTGGCCCATGGGGATACAGCAGCCTTTGACAAGGCCACCTGGGGGTTGGATTCCACCGGCCTGGAGACCTTTTTCTTCTCCTCGGAGAGCTATCGGGTGAGCATGCTCAGCCTCATCCGCGCGGATCCACGCACGTTCCTGGAAGTGCTCTATCTGAACGGGCTGCGTTTCGTGCAGGTGCTCGTGGATTGGAGCCTCTTCCCCAACGTGTTGTTGCCGTTGGTCGTGTTGGGTCTGTTCAGGCGAGGCTGGACGCGCGAGCGGACCCTGAAGGAGCTCTATCTGCTCCTGTCGCTTGCGCCGGTGGCCAGTTTCACCCTGTTCTTCATCCAGGCGCGTTACCTCGTGCCCTTTATCCCGGTGATGATCCTGTGGCTGGCCAACGGGCTGGCGGAGTTCGGCGACTGGCTGACGGCCACGGTGGGCAAGGGACGCGCCCTTTGGGAGGTGGGGCCGGTGGTGCTGGTGATGGCGGCGCTCTTGGCGGCCCAGCCCCAGGTCGTTCGCCAGGTGACCAGCGTGGGCTCGGTGCGCCCGGCGCACAAGAGCGTGGGGGAATATCTGGGGCGCATCCTGCCCCGCGACGCGGTGCTCATGTCGCGCTATCCGGCGATCGCCTTCCATGCGGATACGCGCTGGGTGCCGACGCCCAATGCCTCTTTGCCCGAAGTGCTCAACTATGCCCGGCACAAGGGGGTGCAGTATTGGGCCATCGACGAGCGCGAGCTGGCCTATAGGCCGCAGTTCCGAGAGTTGGTGACGGGCAGCCACGTGCCGGCGGGCTTGAGGCTGATCTATGCGGATGATTCAGGGGGCGAGCGGCTGGTCGTCTACGCTTTGGAGTTTTGAGGGGTGATCCGCTCGGTTTTCGGTGAGCGGTCGTCAGGTGATGGTGGAGGGTGTGGGCTTTGCACGGAGCTAAGGAAGCGCAAGCCGTGAGGCAAAGGGATATTCAGATCGAGCTGGAGCAACAGCAGCGCCTGGCCAAGGCGGATGCCTATCTCTATTGGTTGTTTCGCAACCTGGAGCCTTACATCGGCCAGCGGGTGTTGGATGTGGGCTGTGCCATCGGCAATATCACCCAGTTCTTCATTGACCGGCCCCATGTGGTGGGGATAGATATCGCCCCGGAGATGGTGGCCGAGGTGCGCAAGCGTTTCGCGGGGCGGGATAACTTCCGGGCCTATGTGTACGACATCACCGACCCAAAGGTCCTGGAGCTGGCCAACGAGAGGCTGGATACCATCGTCTGCGTGCACGTGCTGGAGCACGTGGCCGACGATCGAGCGGCCCTAAGGCACATGCGCGCCCTTTTGCCGGAGGGGGGGCGGTTGATCCTGCTGGTGCCGGTGGTCAAATGGGTCTGGGGGGTGCTTGACGAGGCCACGGGGCATCAGCGGCGTTACACCTGGGGCGAGCTGGAGCCGCTGCTGCAGCGTAATGGGTTTCGGGTGGAGGATCACTGGTACGTGAACTTTTTGGCCATCTTCGGCTGGTTCTTCACCGGGCGCATCTTGCGCCGGCCGATCATCCCCAACGGGCAATACAGCCTATACAATCGCCTGACGCCGCTTTTGGCGCGGCTAGAAACCCTCGTCCGCCCGCCCATTGGCCTTTCGGTGGCTTGTATCTGTACGGCGGTGAGCTGATGGCGCGCATCGTCCTCGTCATCCCGCCGGGGTCGCCCGGAACGACCCCTAACCACGAGGGCAGCGCGGGCCTCGGCGCCCTGGAGGGGGCCGAGGGCTTTCGCTATCCGCCGCACACGGTGGCCGTGGTGGGGGCCGTCTTGCGTGCCGTGGGCTACGAGGTTACGGTCCTTGATGCCCCGGCGCTGGGGTATGATCTGGGCCAGGGGGTGCGGGCCGTATTGGAGGCCCAGCCGGAGCTGAGCGGTGTTTTCGTCTCCTGGGCCACGCGGGAGGCCGATGGCTCGTTTTTGGCCGCACTGCGCCAGGAGGTGAGGGGGGCCTATCCCATCGTGGCCTTTGGGGTGAGC
>DAOTVR010000016.1:0-4212 GCA_034436315.1 Anaerolineae bacterium | reverse complement strand
CTGGCCAACATCTTGGCCATGTTTGAGGCTGCCTGGCAAGGGCTACATTGATCCCTGAGGAGGGCCGTATGCGCATCAAGGGCGTCTATCCGCCGATTGCCACCCCTTTTGATGATCAAGGGCGATTGCACACGGAAGCGTTGGCGGCGAACATCCGCAAATGGGAAGACACGGGGCTAAACGGCTACGTGATGGCCGGATCCAACGGAGAGGGCGCTTTGCTGGAACCGGAGGAGATCGTGCAGGCATTGCGCACAGTACGTCGGGCAGCCTCGGCGGATAAGCTGGTGATCGCCGGAACAGGCTGCCAATCCACTGCGGCGACCATCCGCCTGACGCAAGCCGCCGCCGAGGCCGGGGCTGATGCCGCCCTGGTCATGCCCCCGTATTTCTATACCTCTCAGATGACCGAGGCCGCCTTGTTACGCCATTACGAGGCCGTGGCGAACGCCTCGCCCATCCCGATACTCATTTACAATGTGCCTCAGTATACCCACCTAAATATCGCTCCGGAGACGGTAGCACGCCTAGCCCAACACGAAAAGATCGTAGGCCTCAAGGACAGCGCCGGCAACATCGGACAGGTCGTGGACCTTATCCGCCTCTGCCCGCCCGACTTTGAGGTGTTGATCGGCAACGCCCCGGCGTTTCTCGCCGGCTTACAAGCGGGGGCCGGGGGAGGCATCCTCGCCTTGGCCAACGTGGCCCCGCGTGAGTGTGTCAGCATCTGGCAATGGGCCTTGCAAGGACGATTCAACGAGGCCAGAGAGCTACACGCTCGCCTGATGCCCTTGGCCCGCGCCGTAACCACAGGCTATGGCGTTCCCGGCCTGAAGGCCGCCATGGATTTGCTGGGCTATTACGGCGGCCCTCCTCGCCCGCCCCTGTTGCCCGCGGCGGAAGCCGTGCGAGAGTCTCTACACAAGATACTCATCGAAGCCGGATTACTGAGCACAGCGTAGAAGATAGATCCCCCACAAAAACGAGGGAGTGGGTTACCTGCCCACTCCCTCCCTAGCCAGCCTATAAGTCAATTACTCAGCCGCAGCCGGTCGTGCGCGTGTACTTGGTGATGGACGGATCCTCGCGCACCTCTTTAGCTGCGCGCTCTTGCATCTCTCCGGCCTCTTTTGCACTCACCTTGCCCCAAAGGATGTCGCCGTAGGAGTCGCCAAAGACCTTGGCGATGGACGGATACCAGCCTCCGTAATATTGCACGACGAACTCGCCCTCAGCCTTGGTAATCATATCCACCGCTGATTGCAAGGCTTCGCTGACCTTGGCTCCCTCCAAAGCGCCCTTGACGGCCAGAGGCGTGCCGATGACCTCCGCCCAGTGTTTGACCACCGCCGGCGAGAAGAACATGCGCATGAGCTCCATGCCCCAAAGCGGGTTCTTGCCGTTGCCGACCGTGAGCTCTGCGGAGCCCGCAGATGCGTAGCAAGCCTTCTGATTGCCTTTGGAGTTTTTAGGACCTGGGACGTTACTGATCTTCATGCGGAAGCCCGCGGGCGTGGTCGCCTTCTGCTCGTTCTCCAGCCAGGAACCACAAGGAACCATCGCTGCCTTGCCGTCCACAAAGATCTGCTGCGACTCGGTGTGGGTCATGGCCTCGGAGCCGGGGTAGATCCAACCGTTCTTAAAGATCTGCTGAAGCTGCTCGATGCCCCAGAGGATGTCCGGATTGACAAAGGCCCCTTCCACCAAATTGTCCATGTCGCAGAAAGCCTTGGGGCCTGCCGCCTTGTACTGTAGCACCCTCTGCACACAATCCCAGAAGTAACCGGGATACTTGCCCTGGTAGGTCCACGGATCGATCTTCTCTTTGATCTTTTTCTGCAAATCCATGAAATCTTCCCAGGTCAGCTCATCAGGCGCGGGCCAGCCTTCGGCCTCAAAGAGCGCCGCATTATAGTAGATGCCCAGACAATACTGGCTCATGGGCATACACCACTGATGGTCGGTCAACCCGGCACTGGCCCCCTCCAGCGCGCCAACGGCCATGATCTCCTCAAGCCTCTTGCCGGGATATCCATAGGCTTCCACGTCTAGCAGGAAATCCAGGGGCACGATCACCTTATCCTGAACCTGTTGGGTAATCTGGGAAGCACCCCCCAAAGGAACAGCCCCATAGCTCCAATCGGGGATATCCCCGGCGACGATACGGGGCTTCATCTTCTCCTCAATGCGCGGATCAAAGTCCTTGATAACCTCCACGCCGGGGTGTTCCTTCTTGATCTGCTCGATCATGATGTCGCCCCACTTGTCTCCCCAGCCCCCGAAAAACGCAGCCAGGTAGAGCGGCTCCTTAGGAGGATCCCCCAGTATCTGGTACCATTCGTCCTGGGTGACCAACGTGCCCTTCTTGTGGTCGGGCGGGAGGCGTTTCCACTGCTCCGCATTTCTGGCCTCATACCCGGCGAATACGCCTGCGCTAGGAGCCTCCTTGGGAGCTTCCGTGGGTTTGACCTCTTCCTTCTTGGGCGCCTCAGTTGGGGTTGGGACAGCTTTAGGTGCACAGGCGGCAATGAAAGCCGCTGTCGTCAAGCCGGCCGCCAAACGCAGGAACGCCCGACGATTCATCTTGCCCAATGACATCGAGACCTCCTTTAGTCAGTCAATATAAGAGAACGAACCCAACTGATTATCTTGCGCCCCACCTCCTTCCCCGCTAGCGGCCACTGCGAGACACAAACCGCACCCTTCCACGGCACCTGCGAGCTAGCGAATGCGATAACGCTCGATGGCCTCCAAATCCAACTCACAGCCCAACCCCGGTTTTGGGGGCACGATGGCGTAGCCATCCTCAAAGTGCAAGCCTTCAAGGATCAGGTCATCTTCGCGCGTCCAGGAACCCACGAAATCGCTGCCCAATACGCAGTTTCGCGCTGCCGCCGCCGCGTGCAAGTAGGAGAGCTCCATGATCCCCAGATCCACCCCCGAGCCATGCCAGCAAGGGATGCCTGCCGCATGGGCGATGGCCGCGTTGCGCACGAATTGCACCATGCCCCCGCCCAAATTCAAATAGTCCACAGCCTCGGCCTTGATGGCGTTGATGATGTCCGTGGGCGCTCCCAAGTGCAGGGCCACGGGCACGATCCCGTGTTGCCGAAACATGCGATACCAATCCAGGTTCCACTTGGGCATGGGATCTTCAAAGACCTTGACTTTGCCATACTTGACCAGCTCCCGGGCTATATCCAGGGCCTCGGTTAGCCGCCAGAAGCGCGTGTTGGGGTCGATGGTCAACTCGAAATCTGGGCCGGCCACGCCCCAGATGGCCTTGCAGCGTTCCACCAACACCTCATCGGCAGTGCACTTGAGCTTCATCCCCTTGAACCCGCGCTGCACGGCCAATTTGGCGTTGGCCGCAGCCTCCTCTGGCGTCTGGATGCTGATCCAGTAGTCGGCGGGAACCCGATCGCGCACGGCTCCTCCCAGGAACCAATGCGCCGGCTGGTCGTATACCCTCCCCAAGAGATCGATGATGGCCATCTCAAAGGCCTCGTAACCCGGACGAGTCGGTCCGGCCTCGGCCGTCTCCCACCAGCGATTGGGATCGTAGTGATCCTTAGGCTTGGCATCCAGTGAGCCGGTAGCGGGCAATTGCTGCAAGATCATCTTGCGTGGGTCAAGCCCTTTGATCTCCGCAGCCATCTGTTGCACCGCTTCTAGAGGGCAGCCCCGCCCCGTCTCGCCCAGGCCATAGAAACCCTCATCCGTGTTGATGCGGATGATGTGCTTGGGCACCATATCCCATCCCGAAGGGCCGAACTTGGCCGATTGCACCCGACCGGGGATGGTGGGTACTACAACCGTCCAGATATCCGTCGAGGTAATACGCATGAACCGTCTCCTCAGTCTAAGCTTTTTCCCGCCCTTCCTTCTTCTCGCGCCTGCGCTTTAGCCCTTAAGCGCTCCTACGGTAATTCCCTCCGTCAGGCGGTTCTGGAAGATCGCGTAAACGATGAAAGTGGGCACCAACATGATGATGAACCCAGCGAACATCGCCCCCCAGTCGGTCTGGTAGTAACCCACCTCCAGCAAGTTGGACATGCCCAGGGGCAAAGTCTTGAGGTTGTCTTTAGAGATGGTGATCAGGGCCCACATGAACTCGTTCCACACGCCGAGGAAGTTAAAGACGGCGATGGTCAAGATGCCGCTCTTGGCCAGGGGCAACATCACTTTCCAAAAGACCATGAAGAGCGAGGC
>DAOTVR010000015.1:0-5917 GCA_034436315.1 Anaerolineae bacterium | reverse complement strand
AGCGCGCTTATGACCTTTACACGGGACATGGTTGGGATAGTAGCAAACGCGATACAAAGCGCATCGCCAGCCACCAGCCCTGGGGCGAACGCGATTATCCCCACACCGTGCTCACCCAAACCTATACCCTCTTGACAGATAACGTCGAGCTGGCCTATGCGGTCAACGAGCCGGTCCTGGCAGATGTGGACGTCCAAGCGTTTCTGCGCTCCCCCGAAGACATCGCGGCTTTCAGCGTCGTTACGAAAACCTACACGGTCGTATCGTATATCCCCGACGTGACGGAGGAAGAGCTCCGGGCCGCCGAGGGCCCATACCCCGCTTGGGTTGAGGAACGTTATCTGCAACTGCCGAACATCCCAGCTCGCGTGCGCCAGTTGGCCCATGAGGTGATTCAAAGCGCAGGGGCCGTCACGCGCTATGATAAGGCCAGGGCCATCGAGAACTACATTCGCTCCTTTACGTACGACCTTGAGCTGGAACCCCCGCCGCTAGATGCCGACGTGGTGGATTACTTTCTCTTCACGGCCAAGCGGGGTTATTGTGACTATTCGGCGACGGCGATGGCCGTCATGCTGCGCGCCGTCGGCGTCGCGGCACGCTACGCTTCCGGCTATAACATGGGCATCTACGACCATGGGCGCGGCGCCTGGGTGGTAAGCGAAAGCAACGCCCACGCTTGGGTTGAGGTGTATTTCCCAGGCTACGGCTGGATTGAGTTCGAGCCTACGCCCACCCAAGCCCCCTTCACCCATCCTGCGACGCGCTCCGGCCAGGCCCAACCCCTTGAGCTGGCGGCAAGCCAAGAGCAAAAGAGCGCGATCCCGCCCCTGTGGTTTGGCGCCGGCGCGCTTATCCTGGCGTTGCTCTTTGTGATCATCTGGCCACCGCGCTGGCTCCGCGCGCGCAAAAACCCCCAATGGACGATCCTGCAGACCTACGAAAGGCTCGTGCGCCGGGCGCGCTGGCTAGGACTGAGCCCTTATGGGGGGCAGACGCCCGGCGAATATCTCCGCATGCTGGCTCTGGCCGTGGAGCGGCGGGCGGAATTCGCCCAAGGCCTCGCGCGCGACATCATCCTGATCGGGGAGATTTACCAACGAGCTCGTTACAGCGGCAAAACGCCCAGCCTGGAGGATGCCTACCGCGTAGAGGGTGCTTGGCGTCGCCTGCGGGGCAAGCTTTTGCGCCTAGCCTTTATGCGCCCGCCACGCGCGGCCGCTACATCCGCAGAGTAGACTCCCCTTCCTCCAGCTCCCCGTGTTCGGAGGCGTGGCCGAGAGCTTGGGATAGAGGCAGCTTCACCGAGTGAGGAGGTATGGGTGAAGAGGACGCATCAAGATCAAGCCAGCCAGCGAGAATTAGCCCTGGCCCTGGCCCGCGAACGGCTCAAGGCCGCCGCACCTTCAGATGTGGCCTATCGTTCCGGCGCACGCTATCAGCCAGAGAAAGGGGCATCCGCTTACTTTGAGTTGCGCTGCTTGAACCGCCCTTTTCAGGTGACCTATCCCGACGGCTTGGTCCTTCAATTAGACACTCGGAAACCGCCCGGCTATGCACTCCAACTCTTGATCCTGCACTACCTCGTCCATGCGGATGGCCATCCTCTGAGCGGTCGCTGGGTGGCCTTCAGGGAACTCCCCGATGGGCTGATCTACGATCAGGCATTTCGCGCACGGGTGGAGCCTCCCCTGTTGGCCGCCTTCGGCTCCAACTTGGAGCGCTTCGTGGGCGCCGCCAAAGCACTAGGAGGCTATAAGCTCAGCTTCGGAGATGTGGCGTTTATGTTTGACGCGCTGCCGCGTTTGCCCATGGCGGTGATCTTTTACGCCGGCGATGACGAGTTCCCCAGCGCGGTGAGCGTCCTTTACGATAGCTCTGCGGGCCATTACCTGCCCACGGAGGATTTAGCCGTCCTAGGGGGATTACTGGTGGGGAGCTTGCTCAAGGCGAGACTCGCTTCAAAGTCCTAGGGGAAACCGAGAGGAACTAGAAGATATGCTAGATCAAGAGGGCACGATCAGCTTCGCTGCACAGATCATGGCGATGATAGACGAGTTCCTCACAGACTACGAGCAACGCAAAGGCCCGCTGCGGAACGATCTTGAGCGCGGCTTGGTCATCTCCTACGCGTTGGGCATCATGCGCTGTGAGGTAGAGGCGATCTGGGACGCTTTAGGCCAATCGCCCATCTTCGGCGCCCTTCATCCCCGCGCCGTCTTTGAGGATTGCGCCGAGAAGGACGAGGCCCTCCTCGCTGCTCAGCGGGCTTATATGCTCACCGAGCTACGCAAACGGGGGTGGATTCCGTTTGAGAAACCCTGAACACAGAAGATGAGCCGAAGCAGTGGGAGAGGTTCGCGCTCATCGTTGCCGTAGTTTCTCTTTCTCCTGGCTCAGGGCCTTGTATAACGACACCAGGTTATCCAGGTGCAGCCTGCTCACCAGGCCATCGAGGGGGATGCGCGATTTGCCGCAGGATTCAATGTCTATATCGCGTAGCTTCTGGGGTGGATCACCCCGTTGAATGACTTGGTTGACCCTTTTGACGATCGTAGATAGGTAATTGATGCTCCCCTCTAGCTCCTCGTCGATCTCGCCGCGCAGGAGCACATCTCCGTGCCCTTGGACGATGAAAGCCGGCTTGAGGGCTTTGATGGCAGCAAGGGAGTCGCTGAGCTGGAGGTAATTGCCGCTCACGATATGAGGCACAGGCATGACCGCGTCGCCGGCGATCAGCACCTTCTCCTCCACGACAAAGACGCTGATGCCATCCGGCGTGTGTCCCGGCGTATGGAATAGCCGTAGATGCCTGTGTCCCAGGTGCAAATGAAGTTCCTTCTGAAAGGTTATATCGGGCAGCCGCAGCTCGACCTCTGCCAGGGCGGGGACATTTCGCTTAGCTTGCTCCAGACTTGACGGCCCCAAGCGCGCCAAAGTATCACGACAGATATCATGGGCGATGATCTCGGCTCCCGCAAACAGATAATTGCCATAGACGTGATCCGCATGATGATGGGAATTGATCACATAGCGCACAGCGTTTGGCCCAACCCGATCCTCTATAAACGCCAGGATCTGCCTCGTCTCGCTGGGCAAGGGCATCGTGTCTATAACAATAGCGCCCTGAGGGGTGATAAGCACAGTGGCCGTCACCTGGACGTAAAAGTCGCTCACGAAGATAAAGATGTCCTCTGCAACTCTATCTAGCCTCAATGTGGAACCCCTTGGGTATACTAAAGTAAAAGGATAACACATCGGTCAAGGAATGTCAAGGAAAGAAAGAAATCCTGCGCTTTGCTTTGACAATTGCGACCGGGATTGCTATGATATCAACAGGTTGGCCTCAGGAGGAGGGGGATGATCCTAGAGAAGATCAGGCAACTTTATCCTCAGCTCACCAAGAGCCAGAGGCGCATCGCCGACTTTATCGCCACATCCTATAAAGAGGTCGCCTTTATGACCGCTGCCCGCCTGGCCGCCAAGTTGGCCGTCAACGAGGCAACGGTCGTGCGCTTTGCCCAACGCCTGGGCTACCCCGGCTACCCCGAGTTCATCGACGAGATCAAGGCTTTGGTTCAAGAGGAGCTGAAAGCCGGCCATGCGCCCGCAGAACTCGCCGGAACGCAAGAGACGGTCCTGCGTGCTTTGGCCGGCGAGCTGGAAGCCCTGCATCACACCTTAAGCCATCTTTCGCCCCAATCGACTCACGAGGCCCAGCAGATCCTCGCGAGCGCTCAGCGCATCTATATCATGGGACAGGGGATCTCCTGGCCTTTGGCCCAGCTCCTGGGGCTCTCTTTGCGCTCTATCGGGCTTCCCGCCGAGGAGGTTCCGGCCGACCCCCTAAGCCTGGCCATCATGTTGGAGAAAGTGGACGAGCACTGCGCTCTGGTCTGCATCCTGGCCGCCTCCGATAGCCCCGAACTGGCCCACGCCCTCAGGCAAGCAAACCAAAAAGGAACGCATACCTTAACGTTGAGCTGGTCCCTGGTGTCCTCTTGTGCCCAAGCCGCGGAGGTGACCTTGAGCTATGCGGGGAACAACGCCTTCATCGTGCCCTCCACGGCGACGATCGCGGCGCTGATCGACGCTCTCGTTCAGAGCCTGGCCATGCAAGATGCCGAGCGCGTACAAAGCTATCGCAAGGCCATTGAGGAAGCGCGCGAGCAAATCCTTTCCAGACGCCGGCGCTAATCGGGAGCCAAAGTGGAAGTGAGGGGGATCCTGCCTCAACGAAAAAAAACCCAGGGGCTTTTCCTGGGGCCGACAGGCGTAATCCCCGCAATGCCGTGTGCTCAATTGTCTTGAACCTGCAAGCGCAGGTGGGAACCTTCCGGTGACCCAGAGGTCCTCCCCAAGAGGTCCTACAGGATCACGCCTGGATGCCGGTCCCCTTGACAAAGGTGTTGGCTCAAAACGCTCAAGAGCATCACGCACATCACAGGGATTACAAAATATAGTCTAGCACATTCCCCGCGAAATACAAAATCCCCAAGGGTAACACAAGGGCGAGGGATGCGTTGGCGAAGCGAGCACAAGATCGCACAATCCACCACAAACTCCCCGCCTCTGTACAACGGCTTGCACGCGAAGACGAACGGGGATAATATCTGCTACAAGTCAGACCGAAAAAGGACTCGCTGATGTTCGCTTCGCCGGCGTTTCTGGTCGGTTCGGCTCTGGCCACCCTCTGGGCGGCCCTCTTCCACCTCTTCTTCGGCAAGAAGCTGACCGATCTGATCTTTTATTGGTTCGTCAGCCTGATCGCCTTTGCTGTGGGCCAGGCGATGGCCGATGTCCTGGGGGCACGATGGCTGCTCGTCGGAGAGATCCACGTCGCCGAGGGCACCCTGGCTTGCTGGCTTGGCATGTTCGTTGCACGTTGGATGAAAGTGTGATACAATCAAGTTCTCAACGATCCGTTGTCAGCGATCAGCCATTAGCTGTCAGCCTGGCTATTCATCGGCTAATACCTGCTGGCAACGGACTACCGATAACTGACAACCGGCTACTGACGACGAAAAGGAGGAGGGCACATGTGGCTTGCAGGGATTCGGGATGCAGCGATCGTGCTCTTGGCCGTGGAATCGGTGGTCATCGGCATTTTGCTGGCCCTTACGCTGGTGCAGATCCGCAAGCTGGTGCGGCTCCTGCGTGAGGAGATCGCCCCCATGCTGGATACAGCTCAGGAAACCCTGAATACCGTGCAAGGCACGACCAAGTTCGTCAGCAAAAACGTTGTTCACCCTTTGATCCAGGTGAGCAGCGTCTCCACAGGAACCCTACAAGCCCTACGCAGCTTGCTGTTCATCGGGCGCAAGCTCAAAGGCGGCCCGGGTGGTAAGCGAGACGCGGGCGATGGGCAAAATAGATCGTAAGCAGTCTAAAGGAGAGGTACAGATGGGCAACCAGGAGAGTTCCGGCGATTTCGTGGCGGGGTTTTTCATCGGTGCGTTAGTGGGCGCGGCCTTGGCATTGATCTTTGCGCCCGCCTCGGGCGAGGAGGTGCGCTCGCAACTGCGCGAGAAGAGCATCGAGCTGAAGGGGCGTGTGGAGGAGCTGGGCACCGAGGCCAGTAAAAAGGCCGAGGAGCTCCGGGCTAAGGGTCAAACCATCCTCCAGGAACAAAGGACACGCTTCCAGGAGGCCATTGAGGAGGGCGAGCGGGCTGCCGCGCGCAAGAAGGAAGAGCTGTTGGCCCAATTAGAGGCCGCTAGGTCCTCGGAAGGCTCCGTGGAGCTGACCGAGACCAAGGGTTAAGCGCCGGCCCTGGGCAAAACCACAGGTTTCATGGAAAAGCCCGAAACCCATTTCGTGGCCGATGCTGGCGAAAGGCCACGAAATGGGTATATCGGGATCGTATCAGCTCGTTTGAATCCGCGTTATGGTTTGTCGTCCTCCAAGCCGTTTGACC
>DAOTVR010000014.1:0-6175 GCA_034436315.1 Anaerolineae bacterium | reverse complement strand
GCCGAGGCGGGCAAACCCGCCTCCAGGGCGCTTTCGGCGATCAGCCGGGCCCGAGGGCCCACGGTGACCAACCCGGCCAGCCCACGGGCGCAGCGCCGGCCCACCTCGCGATGCCCCTCCACCTCGTAAGGCCCCAATTCCAACATGTCGCCGAGGACGGCCAGGTGCCGCCCCGGCAGGCCCTCTAGAGCGTCCAAGGCGGCCAGGGTGGAGACGGGGCTGGCGTTATAGGTATCATCCAATAAGAGCGTGCCGCGCAGCCCGCGCTTGGGCAGCAAGCGCAAGCCCCGCCCTTGGGCCAAAAGCCCCCGCTGGATCTCCTCCCAGCTCAGGCCCTCCAAGAGGCCCACGGCGATGGCCGGCAAGGCCGACAGCACCGCGTGGCGCCCTAGGGCCATCAACCTCAAAGGCTGCGCCGACGCGCCCGAACCTAACCCCGCCGAAGGGGCCACGCGGGCCACAAAACGCACCCCGTCCAACCCCAAGCTCTCAAGCGCCTCGGCCCATAGCGTATTATGGTCGCTTAGGCCAAAGGTGACAACTTGCCCCTTGGCCTGGGCGCCCATGGCTCGCACGCGCGGGTCATCGCCGTTCAGGATGGCCACCCCCTCGGCGGGCAGGGCCTCGATCAACTCGGCCTTGGCTTGGGCGATGCGCTCTAGGGTCCCCAAGCGCTCCAGATGCGTGGGGCCCACATTGGTCACCACGCCCACTTGGGGCAGCGCCAGGCGGCAGAGGGCGGCGATCTCCCCCAGGGCATACATGCCCATCTCCAACACCACGCGCTCGTGCTCGGGCTCCAGGGCCAATAGAGTGAGGGGCAGGCCGATCTCGTTATTGAAGTTGCCGGCGCTTTTAAGAGTTATGTAACGCTGCGAGAGCACGGCGGCGATGGCCTCCTTGGCCGTCGTCTTGCCCACGCTGCCCGTCACGGCCACGACGCGCAGCTCGGGCCGGGCCAGGCGGCGCGCCCGAGCGATCTCCTGCAGGGCGCGCAAGGAATCGGGCACCACCACGACCAACGGCAAGCTCAGGGCCTCCGGCTTGGTCCCGCGCAGGGTATCGATCGCCGGCACCCCTTCCTGGGGCCGCTCCACCAGGGCGACCTGAGCGCCCGCCCTGAAGGCGTCGGCGACATAAGCGTGGCCATCGGTGTGCTCGCCATGCAGGGCCACAAAGAGAGAGCCCGGCACGGCTTGGCGCGAGTCAATGCACACCTGAGATAAGGAGACGCGTTCGGCGCCCTCAACGGCCAAGGGAAAGCTCAAGCCAGCCAGTAGCTCTGCCAGAGTCAACACCTCAACCCCTCGTCGGCGGGATACCGTAATAGTCTAACAGAAACTTGGCCATTCGGCGAAACTCGGGGGCGGCGACATCCTCGGCCCAGTAGCCCTCGCGGGGCTTGTCGAACTTTACCAGGATGACGAAGCGCGGGTTGGGCACAGGCCCAAAGCCCACGAACGAGGCGACGACATCCTTCGGCCGGTAGCCCTCACGATAGGGGATCTCGGCCGTCCCCGACTTGCCCGCCAAGCGATATCCGGGCAAGGCGGCCTTTTTCATGCCCAGCTCCAGCGCGTCGGCCATCAGCTTGGTGACCTGCTCGGCCGTCTCCGCCGAGATCACCCGCCGCACGCGGACGGGCTGTCGCCGCGTCACCCTATCGGCATAGCGGATCTCGGAGACCACGTAGGGCCGCATCAGGACGCCGCCGTTGGCGATGGCCGCGTACGCCGCCGCCACCTGGAGGGGCGTGGCCGAGATCCCCTGTCCGAAGGAGTTGGTGCCCAAATCCGACATATGCCAATAGGGGCTGCCGGGCACGCGCATGATCCCGGGCACCTCCAGGGCCAAGTCCACGCCGGTGATCTCGGAGAAGCCAAAGCGCCGGATGATCTCGTAGAAGCGCGTCGGCCCCAATAGGCTGGCGACGTGGGCCGCGCCGACGTTGCGCGAATAGGCCAACAGCTCGGTCATCGTCGTGCGCCCGTGCGCCTGTTCGTCCGAGTTCAAGATGGGATGCCCGCCCACGATGATCTCGCCGCGATCATCATAGGTATCGGTCGGGCGGATCACCCGCGTCTCCAAGGCTGCCGCCAAGGTCAACACCTTAAAGACCGAACCGGGCTCATAGATGGCGCTGATGGCGGTATTGATAAAGATGTCCATGCTCCTGGCTTTCCAGGCATCCTCCCCATAGGCTCCGGGACGATACGTGGGGTAATTGGCCATGGCCAGGATGGCCCCCGTCCTGGGATCCAGCACCAGGATGTTGCCGCTGACGGCCTTGTTCCCGTCGATCCCCTCCTGAAGGATGCGCTCGGCGACGTACTGGATATTCCGATCCAAGGTGAGCACCAGATCCGCCCCATCCTGGGCCGGGCGGTAGCCGGCCAAGCTCATCAGGATCTGCTCGCCCCAGGCATCGCCGACGCCGTGCCACTCGCCATCAACGCCCCGCAGCTCCTTATCGTAATATTGCTCCAGGCCGTACTGGCCCGTCCCGGAGAAGACATCCACGAACCCTAACACCGAAGCCGCCAGCGACCCATCGGGATAGACGCGGCGGAAGCGCCCCTCCAGGCTGAAAGCCACCGCCTCCTCCAGGGAGAGCAACTGTTCGGCGCTCCAGATGGAGAACTCTCCCTCAAAGGGCGAGTACTCCAGATCGGTCCGCGAGAGGACCTCGCGCACCTCCTCTTCGGGCCGGCCCAGGATCTCCACCAGCTTGGGGACCAGGGCCTCCCGCTGCTCTTTGCTCAGCAACTTGGGCGATACACCGATCTTGTAACTGGCCGCGGTAGCTACCAGGTATTGGCCGTTCGCGTCCAAGATGCAACCCCGCGCCGCGGGGATCACGTTGGCCTTGCTCTCCTGGAGCGGCCGGATGGTGGCGATCTCTGCGTGAGATAGGAGCTGCCACCAGGCCGCGCGCCCCAAGAGCATCATGCCGAGGAAGGCGAAAACGACCGCCAACCAGGCGACGCGCCGCTTTTGTCCTTCCAGCTCCGGAGTCGCGTCCACGAGCCTCAATCTCCCGTCACTCGGTTTGGTCGCCTGATGAGGATGCCAGCCATTCCCTGAATTGGACCCAGAGGCGCTGAAAGACCTCTCCCAGGCCGCGCCACGGCGGCCTCAGCCCCGAAGCGCCGGAAAGCTCACCCTCCTCCGCGGAAGAGGCGCCCACAGGAGTCGGCTGCGGCGGCTGATACACCAGGTGGAGGCGGTGAGCCGTATCCGAGGCCTCCGGCAAGCGATAGCCGAGCCTCGCCCCCTCGGCGTACACGCGCTGCAACGAGCCCAACAGGGCGACCTCGGCCCGCAAGGAGACGATCTGGCGATGCAGGCGCTCCTTCTGGGCCTCCAACTCCCTGATCTCATGGGCATAGGCGGCGACCTCGCTCGTCTGCCGCAGGTAAAGCCAACCCGCCAGGCCGGTCAGGACGAGCATCACGCTAAAGAAGGCCAGGCTGCGCAGATCAACCTTGGTTAAAACCGACCGTCCAACCAGGCGCCGGCCGTATAAAAGGGGCAAGAAAGGCCGTCCACGAGGCATCGCGAAACCTTTTTCCACCCTTCTCCAGCTTGATCCTCACCGCGCCGCCGCCCGACCGCCGGGATCTGCCAGACGCTCTGCCACGCGCAGGCGCGCGCTCCGGCTGCGAGGATTGCGAGTGACCTCTTCCGGCGAAGCGCGGACGGGCTTGGCGGTCAAACGCACGAGACGCGCCACGTGCCCGCAGACACAGGCGGGCAGGCCGGGCGGGCACAGGCAATCCCTGGACTCTCGGACCATGAACTGCTTCACCAAGCGATCTTCCAGGGAGTGAAAGGAGATCACCACCAGCCGGCCCCCAGGAGCCAAAAGCTCCAGCGTCTGGGGAAGCACGCGCTCCAGCGCGCCCAGCTCATCGTTGACGGCGATGCGCAGGGCCTGAAAGGTGCGCGTGGCCGGGTGGATCCTGCCCGAATAGCCGACCACGCGGGCCACTTCCCTGGCCAGTTGCAGCGTGCTCCGCCAGGGGCGCCCCGCACAGATGGCCCTGGCCACCCGGCGCGCATGGCGCTCCTCGCCGTACTCGTAAAGGATGCGCGCCAACTCCCTCTCGGGCCAGGTGTTGACGATCTCCGCCGCAGTGAGCCGGGTGTCGCGGCTTAGGCGCATATCCAGGGGGCCATCTTCCTGAAAGGAAAACCCGCGCGAGGGATCGTCCAACTGCAGCGAGGAGACCCCCAAATCCAAGAGGATCCCCGCCACCTGGCTAAAGCCGTGTTCCTCGGCTATCGCGGCCAGATCGGCGTACTGGCCCTGCACCAAGACCACCCGCGAACCGAAGCCGGCGAGCCTCTGGCGGGCCAGCTCCAGGGCCTGGGCATCCACATCCAGGGCCAACAGCCGCCCATCGGGGGCAGAGCGCTCCAAGATGCCCTGAGCATGGCCGCCAAGCCCCACGGTGGCGTCAATGTAGCTCCGCCCCGGCTCCGGCCTCAGCCAGTACATGACCTCTTGGAAAAGCACCGGCACGTGGATCGGGGGCGAGACCTCTGGCGCTACCTCCAAGGACCCCTCCGCTTTCCCTCGGGCGTTCGTTACAATTATATACCGCCCCGGCGGCCTTGCCAAGGCCTGGGGAGAAAAGAATGTTCACAGGGCTCTGAGCCCGGCCGCGAACCCCCACCGGTAGGCCTCCGGCGCCCGTTTCAAGCCCACAGGTTGTGGCCGACGATGGGCGAGATGACAGTTTTGTGACAGTTTCGTTGCTTGAGCGCGATTTTCAGTAGGCGAAGGGAAACGCGCCGGGGCCGCGACCCGCAGGAAGCTACGAGTTAACGCCCCCTTGATCCTGGGCATCGCGGACGTACTCCACGACATAGCGCAGCTTGCGCCGGCACGCCTGCCGGGACCAAGCCCTCATGGCGATGAAGCTGGTCTCCAGGGTAAGAGGCCCCCGAAAGCCGTCCTGAGCGAGCCGGGCGATGAACGGGCGGAGCGGGAGGAAGCCCTTGCCGGGCAACTGGTGATGCGAGGAGAGGTTATAGAGGAGGTGATGATCCAGGCTGGGGCGCAGGCGCTTGAGGTCACTGAAGTGGACGTTCACGACCCGTTCCTTCAACAGGGCATAGATCTCGCCTAAAGGCAGGCCGGTCGTGCCCGCGTGGCAGGTATCCAGGGTGATATCCAAGTCATATTGCCGGGCGAAGGCGATCAAGGCCTCGGGCGAGCCGACGACGTTGCGCAGGTCCCTATCGCGATAGATGCCGGCGCTCTCCAGCGAGAGCCGCGTCCCCGAGCCCTGAGCGGCCGCCCGACAGGCCTCAACGGCCCGCAGCCAACGCTGCGCTTCGGGGTCCTCCCAGGAGATGGCGCCGGGGTCGTGGATCACCACACAGGGACACTCCAGCGCCAAGGCCATCCGCAGGGCGTCGCCCATGCGCCCGGCGCCAAAGCCATCCGGCCCGCCGGGCATGAGCGCCTGATGCACGCTGAAGATGCCCAGGCCGTGTTCGCGGGCGAGGGAGCTCACATAGGCCGGGCCACGCAGCCAAACCTCAGGGGCCATGACCAATTCCACGCCCTCAAAGCCGGCCTCCGCCGCCAAACGAAACGCCCAGCGCAAGGGGAGATTGTAGAAGCAGGCAGTGGATAAGCTCAGCAACACGGCCTCGCCCGACGGGCTGCGGGCTCCCTCCCTGAAGTGTAGAGCCCCTGCTCGCGGATATAGGCTTCCACAGGCGCAGGGACCAGGTATCGGATGGATAGCTGCCGCTCCAGGCGCGCCCTGATCTCGGTGGAGGAGATGCCCACCTGCACGGTGGCGAGGACCTCGGTCGCCTGGGTGATGCCGGGTACATCGCGCTCCAGGGCGGCCAGGTCCAGCTCAAAGCCGGGCCGGGAGATGGCGATGAGGCGCGCCAGGCGCAGGATCTCCTGCGGGGAGCGCCAACTCTTCAGGGTGCCGAGCGAATCCGCCCCCACGATGAAGAACAGCTCGGTGCGGGGATCGCAAGAGGCCCTCAGCGCGCGCAGGGTATCCACGGTGAAAGAAGGCGCCGGGCGCTCCAGATCCACCCGCGAGAGGTAGAAGAAGGGGTTATCCGCGATGGCCAGTTCCACCATCCGGCAGCGGTGCTCGGCGGGTGCAGAGGTCCCCTGCAACTTGAAGGGCGAGACCCT
>DAOTVR010000013.1:0-15872 GCA_034436315.1 Anaerolineae bacterium | reverse complement strand
GGGAGTTGTCCCCAGGGCGTTTAGCACGGCATTGAAGAGCTCTGATTGAGTGATCGGTTTTCGGAGATAGGCGGTGATCCCTAGCTCGCGGCAACGCTTAGCATCCCCCTGACGATCAATTGAGGTCAAGAGTACAATGGCCGTCTTGGATAGCGCCGGATGCTCCCGGATACGCTCTGCCAGAGCGAAGCCGTCCATCTCCGGCATCACTGCATCCAGGATAACCAAAGGATATGGCTCGCCGGCTTGGGCGGCCCTCTCTAGTTCATCAAGCCCTTTCTCGGGATCGTTTGCCATCTTGGGCCTCATGTGCCAGCCGGATAGCATCTCCTCCAAAATACGAAGGTTGGTCGCATTATCATCCACGATCAATACCGGCAAGCCCTTTACATCAAGCGATTCAAACATGGCTTTCGGCGCGGCTGCCTTACTCAGGCCAAACCAGGCTGTGAAGTAGAACGTGCTGCCTACGCCTACCTGGCTTTCAACCCACAGGTTTCCTCCCATCATGGCCACAAGGCGTGAGGAGATGGCTAACCCAAGGCCTGTGCCCCCGAAGCGGCGCGTGGTGGAGCTATCTGCCTGGGTGAAAGGCTCGAAGATCAGTTTCTGTTTATCGGCCGGAATGCCGATCCCCGTATCGGAGACAGAGAAGCGCAGCTTGACGCGATCGTCGGTTTCCTCCTCCTTTTGGACTTGAACGACGATCTCCCCGCGCTCGGTGAACTTGATGGCGTTCCCGACCAGGTTTACGACGATCTGGCGGAGGCGCCCCAGGTCACCTACAAGGGCATCGGGCACATCGGGGAGAATGTGATAGGCTAATTCCAGGCCTTTTTGGTGGGCGCGCACGGCGAGGGTTTTCATCGTCTCACCAAGGGAATCCCGAAGGGCAAAGTCACCGGGGACCAGGTCCAGCTTGCCGGCTTCAATCTTGGAAAAGTCCAAGATGTCGTTCAACAAGCCCAGCAGGGAATTGGCCGAGGAAAGGACCATTTCCAAGTATTCCCGTTGCTCGGCAGTCAGCTCCGTATCCAGAGCCAGCTCCGTCATGCCGATGATGCCGTTCATGGGGGTGCGGATCTCGTGGCTCATATTGGCGAGGAACTCGCTTTTAGCCCGGTTGGCCAACTCGGCCGCCTCCTTGGCGCGCTCTAGTTCCTTTTGGAACTTTTCACGCTGGATGGCTGCGCCCAATGTGCCGGCTGCGGTCTTGAGGGCCCCGATGTCCGTTGGTGACCAATCTCGCTCGTAGAGGTGATCGTGGAAGGCGATCAGCCCCCACCAGGCGTGATCCACAAAGATGGACACGACGGCGATGGAGCGTATGCCTTGACCGACAAGCAGTGCCTGTTCGCCGGCCGGTAAATCTGTAGCGCGACCATATATCAGATCACCCCGACCGAGTAGTTCCGTCCAACGCCCCAGCCCCGCTTGCTGGAAGGGTATATCCTCCAGCTCTGGCTGGCCGTTGCGGTTGACCTGGTCGGCCGCCACCCACTTTTGAAGGCGCCGGGCATGGAGCACGCCTTGGGCATCATAATAGTTCTGGAACACGCATACCTGGCTGACCTTTGCAGCTAGCCCGAGGCGGGCCAGGATCTCGGGCATACTCTCTTCCCAATGATGAGCCTTGAGGAGACGCTCGGCAGCAAAGGCCACGGCCTCAAGGACTGCGTCGCGGCGCTCCAGCTCCTCCTCGGCCTTGACGCGCTCGGTGATGTCACGGCTCACGCCGACCAACCCGATGACCTTGCCCGCGCCATCTCGCACAGGCACTTTGGTGGTGAGGAGCCATTTCGTCCTCCCTTGCTCATCTATGGTCACCTCTTCGCGGTTGAGGAGGGGTTGGCCCGAGCGGATCACGGTTTGTTCGTCGGCATAGTACTGCTGCGCTAATTCAGGGGGAAAGAGGTCCAGGTCGGTCTTGCCGATCACCTCCTCCAGCTTCGTCGCCCTCAAGACGCGCAAGTGGGCGGCGTTCGTGGTCAGGAAGCGGCTTTCGGCATCCTTAATGAAGATGTAGCAATCGGGGATCGTGTCAATCAGCGTGCGTAACAAGCTGCGTTCTTTGACCAGGGCTTGCTCGGCGCGCTTTTGCTCGGTGATGTCCTCGCCGATGCTGGCTGAGCCGATGACCGTGCCTGTGGTATCTTTGAGGAGGGTGTTATTCCACCTCACGAGACGCCGCTCTCCGGATTTGGTCAGGATCTCATTATCGTAATAGGGGAAGATCTCGCCTGAGGCAATGCTTTGGAAGAAACGCGGTCTGAGCTCCTCTCGCACCTCGGGCGGCAAAAAGAGATCAAACCAGTTCCGGCCAAGGATTTCTTCCCGGCTCCACCCCGTCAGGGTGAGCAGGAAATCGTTGCAGAAAGTTATATTCCCGTTCGGATCCAATAGGACGGAGATGAGGCGAACTTTCTCCAGCAGCTCGCGGAAACGGCGTTCCGACTCAAGCAGGGAACGCTCTGCGAGCGTGCGCTCGGTGATGTCGCGGGCGATCCCCTGTACGCCGACGAGCTTGCCATCCTCGTATTTAGGCTGGCTGTCGATCTCAAATGTAAGATGGCGCCCATCTTTAGCTATGATCCGCGCTGGATAGGCAGTCCTGGATGCCTGGCCAGAGATCTTGCGCTTGAACATCTCCCGGACCGATTCAAGGTCTTCGGGCGCTACGATTTGGAATATGCTCTTGCCGAGGAGCTCTTGTGGTGAGTAGCCCAGGATCACCTCTGCTGCCTTGTTGACCAAAGTCAGATGGCCTTGCAAGTCTGTGGCATAGATGATGTCGTTGGCATTATCAAAGAGCTCCCGATAGCGCTCCTCGCCCCTTTGGATCGTCTGGATCATGTTGTTGATGGCTTGGGCTAGACCTGATAGTTCGTCATGGCCCCTTATAGTCACTTGGCCTGTGGGGCTATCGCTCGAGCCTATAGCACGAACTTGGGTGATCAGGCTGCTCAGGCGGGTGAGCACCATTTTCTCAAGATGGATTAGAGTGACCATGAAAAAGACCAGGCTGGCCCCGGTGAGGGCTAAGGCGAGATAGCGGACGCTCGCCAATCCCTGGCCATAGATGACCCTAGGGAGGTCCACGCGGACCACCAATGCCGGTTGACCGTGGATATCCTTTATGAGCGCGTAACCGCTGATCGTGGTCGGCGTACTCGCTTGGGTCATGATCGGCTTGGCCTCTGAAAGGAGGCTAAGGGGCGACTGTAGTTCGCTCGTGAGCTCTATTTTGCTCAGGGGATATACGGCGATGGGCAAGCCCATTTGAGCGCTCAGTTCGCCGAGCTTATCAGCATCTAGGAAGTACCCAAAGACCAATGTCCCACGGCTAGGCCCCTTGCCCTCGCTGGTCAAGATCGGGCGCAAAGCGATGAGCATCAGCCCCTCCGGAAGGCGTATGATCCCTTTGGCGCCCTCTTGGGCCTGGAGGAGGGGGCTATCCATATTAAGGTGGCCCAACAGGCTGGCCGGCAAGGGTACGGGCTGGTCGTTTTGCAGGTCATATCCTTTGCCGAAGACGAGCTGGGCCGAGGAATCAAGGAACACCATCGCGTTGAGTTTAAGCGATTTGAAGGTCGCATCAGCTAGGTTGGAGGCGATATAATCCTCGTTATGGTCTTGGATGAACCGGTAGGTGTCGTCCCACGAGGCCCAGTCAACGAGCAGGGTGTCCAGATGGGCGATCTCGGCGTTGATCGTCCTCACTACGCGCTCTAGCTCCTGTCGGGTGTCTCGCTCTTCCGCCGTCCGAAAGCTCTGCAAAAATATAGCCACGGATAGCCCTATAAGGAGCCCGACGAGGACGAGGGTGGTCACAATGGTGATCAAAAGTGTCTTCTTGCGTAGGCTCATGCAATCTCTCCGGTCTTCGTTTGCAAGCCGCGATGCTCCGCGTTCTCTAGGTCAGGCCCAAGAGCTGGCGGGCGAAGAGCGCAGCTACGGGGTTACCGGCGGTTCGCCCGGCCAGCGCGACCTGGCATAGCCTGAGAAATCCCTTGCCCCACGGTTTTTCGGCGGCGGCGAGGGCAGGTTTCCAACCGCTGGCCCAATCACCGTTGCCGCTGGTCAGGATAGGGACCCAACCAGGGGCACTGAACGTTGTCGCCAGGAAGGGCGTTACGCAACTTTCGTCTGTATTGTACCAAAAGCGAAAATCGTTGGGCGTAAAGGTTGCGCAAAAATAGTGGCCGGTGGCCCGTGAGACAAAGTGGCGCGCGCCCATGCCACAAGGCATGATCTCCACCTGATCGCCGGCGATCTCATAGCGGCCGGCGGGCCACTCCAGGAGCACGGCGTTTGCTCCCTCTGCTACAGCTCGGAGCACGCTTTGTTGCCGACGCACGAACGCTTTGGGGGCATCTATGAGTATCACGTCGTCTGCTCTCGGCAGGCCGGAGTAGATCGGCGACAGGCCCAACTCCAGGGCCAACCGCGCGGCCTTGCCGTTTGGAGCACCCAGGATGAAGGCGCGCTTGGGGGGTAGAGGGTCAGGTTGGGGGAAAATGTCCAAGGATATGGACGTGTCGTGTAAGACCTTGCCGCCTTCGCCGACCAAAGCCAGGCGCACGATGGCCTGGCTACGGC
Organism: Anaerolineae bacterium; assembly: GCA_034436315.1. GTDB lineage: Bacteria > Chloroflexota > Anaerolineae > UBA1429 > UBA1429 > DAOTVR01. The sequence continues at coordinate 11,273 of DAOTVR010000013.1, read as the reverse complement.
GCGTTACCTCAGGCGCGCGCAAGGAGAGAAAGCCCTGAAAGGCGCTGTTACAAAGGGGGATCTTGGCTGGAGAGCTTTGAGCCAGGAGGATTTTCCCATCCAATTCAAGCTGGTAGTGGATGGAAGCTCTCTCGGGGGCTGTGTGAAGGTCATTGCAGATCCAGGCCTCTAGGCGTATTTGCTCGCCGGAAAAGAAGGCGTACCTATCGGAACGCAGGTTGGCCATCAAAGGCGTGAGGGCCTCGCGGTAGGCGAAGTAGGCCGGCTTGGGGCCGCGATCCACATCCATGATGGCCTTCATCCAACCGGAGGGAAAGGCGTCGATGAACAGGTGGATGGCGAAAGAGGTCATGCGGCCGTCGCGGCGGAAGGCCTCGGTCATCAGCCGTGTCACCCAGGCCTGGTGCGCCTGGCTGGCCGCGACCCAATCGGCCAAGGTATATTGGGTATCAAACCACATGTAGTGAAAACGCCCCGTCTGCGCCTGGATAATGCGGTCGGGGGACCAGTCCCTCTCCTCTTCCGGGCTTTGGGGCAGCCAGTCCTTGGGATAGTACTTGCGCATCACCTCTACAGGGTCAAGTCCTTCGGAACCGAATTCGCCGCAGCCGTAGAGCCACCCTGGTTTGACCTTTTGCCAGTAGCCTTTATGTAACTTGCCGAGGTCTATGCCGTGACCGTTGTACCAGCCGCAATAACAATGGTTATCGGGCAGGCCTGGCGCCGGCGGGTCATAATCGCCGTCTACGGGCTTGATCACGCGATCGGGATTGGCCAGATGTACGGCCTGGTCGGCGGCGAGGAAAAAGCTCTCCAACTCTGGGCGCGTCAAGTGGCGGTGCGCTTTGCCCATGGCTGCGGGGAAAGGCTCGTTGATGTAACTGACCAAGATGTTGCAAGGGTGGCTGCGCACCAGGCGCTCCATCTCGCCGGCCTGTTTAACCGCCTCGCAGAACTGATTGCGTCGTAGGACGGCAAAGAGAGGCAAATCGGTCTGGGTCATCAAGCCCAGACGGTCGCAAAAGTCATAGACCTCCGGCTGCACGGGCCGCTGGGTCAGCCGCCAAAAGTTCATATGACAGATCTTGGCCAAGAGGATGTCATCGCGAAGCTGATCCCAATCCTTCTTGATCACGCACTGCTGTTCAAAGCCCATCGTATTGGCCCCACGCAGGCGGATCTGGCGCCCATTAAGATAGAACCGCCCTTTAGGTTCCTCTTGCTCTTCCATACGAAAAGAACGCATGCCGAATTGGCGCGTGGCCACGTCAAGGAGGCGCCCCTCTTGGTCGGTCACCTGCGCCTGAATCTGGTAGAGCCACGGCGTATCCAAATCCCAGACGCGAGGCCGAGACAGCTCAAAGGGCAGGCGAAGATAATTCACCGTGGGACCCAGAGGGCCGGGTAGGAGGTATGGGCGGTCACGGAACAGGGTCTGGCGAAAATTCTGCCCAAAGACCGAGAGCTTCAGAACAACCTCTTGGCGCAGGGGATGACAATTGTAAACCTCTATCCAGGCTTCGGCGCGTTCCTCTTCCAGGATGGGGCGCACAAAGATGTCGTGGATATGGATGGGTGCGCGGGCCTCTATGTATACATCCTGGTAGATGCCCATCCCTGGAGGACAGTGATGCCAGCCGATCTCAGGGTCGTCGTAGCCGGGGCCGGTGGCCGCGTAGAGCTTATCGCCCTCGTACAGCTCGCCGTCCTTGCCCCAGGAGTCGTTACCCATACAGATGGCGTCGTTCTCTACTCGGACCAAGAGGGTGTTCTCACCAAGATGAGCCACCGAGGTGCAGTCAAATTCAAAGGGAGCGAAAAAGCCCTCGTGAGAGCCGAGGAAGGCGCCGTTGAGAAAAACGTGAGCTTTGTAATCTACGCCCTTGAAACACACAAAGAGCGCTCCCTTAGCCAGCATCTCCTCGGTCACGTGGAAGGTGGTGCGGTAAAACGCCGTAGCCCTGCCAAGTGGGCCACCGTAATGGGGAATGTGCACCTTAAGCCATTCTCCCTGGCCCGTGAAGGGCCGATTTGGGTCGGTTAGGTCGGCAGGGGTCTGTATTCGCCAATTGAATGCTTCCAAAGGGATCCTGAGGCGCGTGAGCTCAGGCTGGGGAGCGAGGTTGCGCATGAAGCGCGCGTAGCGACGGCGTTGGCGCTCTAGCTCGCGTTGAAGCTTGGCTGCCGAATCCAGTTTGGGCGCTGGACGGAAGATAGCCTGAGGGTCCAGGTGATCCAGCGATAGAATGCGTTCTGGCAGCTCCGGCGGTTGGGGTTCAACCAAAGCTTCGTCGCGGGCGCTCTTGGGTTGGGGCTCGGCCAGCTTTTGCTGTGCGGCGATCTCGGCGAAGAGATCCCTATGCTGTTTTTGGTCTGTCTTGCGGCTCATCGTTGCTCCTCGTCTCGTGAGGTTTTCTCATCTCACTCATTTGGCTTACTGGGGGCACCCCTTGATATCTTGCCCAGCTCTCGTCCCAACTCAATGAAACGCTTGATACGAGATAAGGGAGTAAGCGGGGTAATCGGACCAATTGGCTTGCTCTTGCTCTTGTGGCGAGTATTATATTGATGCGTTGGATAGGGCGTCAATGGATTGCCAAGCTCTGCGGAGGTGCAAAGTTGTCTAAAGGTCTGAGCTCAAGCGCCCGGAAAGTACAGGAGGCGTTACGGGCCCTTGGCCTCGCTTGCCAGGTCGTGGAGTTCACGCAGACAACGCGCAGCGCAAGTGACGCAGCGCAGGCCATCGGCTGTCAGGTGGGGCAGATCGCCAAGTCACTCGTCTTCAGGGGAAAACGTTCACAAAAGCCCATCTTGGTCATTGCCAGCGGCTCCAACCGAGTGAACGAAGCCAAGCTGGGCGAATTGGTAGGGGAGCCCATTGAGAGGCCGGACGCCGACTATGTCCAGGAGAGGACCGGCTTTGTCATCGGAGGCGTCCCTCCGGTGGGACATGTACAGCCCCTGTTGACTTTCATTGATGAGGATTTGCTGCAATACGGGGAGGTCTGGGCTGCCGCCGGCACCCCCAATGCAGTCTTTAGGCTCACGCCTGCCGAGCTGGTGAGGGTGGCCGGCGGCCGTGTGGTAACGATCAAATAGGTTTGGCGATTGAGGCGCCTTTGGCCCTGGAGAAGCTTAGCTCTCTTTCGGTCGGGCGGCGAGGGTTACCTCAACCGAAATGGTCTTGCCCTCACGAAGGATTTTCAGGGTCACCTTTTGGCCGACCTCTGTGCGGCGCGTCAGATAGCTGATGAGGTCGTCGAATTTCTTCACCGTCTGGTTATCTATCCCCACGATGATATCCCCATCGGCGGGCAGCTCCTGTCCTTCTACTCTTACGGTTCGCTCGCTTGGGCGTAACTTGGCTTTTTCCGCCGGGCTGCCTGGGGTGACCATAGCCACGACGACGCCTCGCTGGCTTTCGGGCAAGCCCATGGCCTTAGCCAGAGCTGGGCTCAAGTTCACTGCCGAGATGCCCAGCCAGGGATGTTCGTAGTATCCCTTCTGAATGAGGGCTGGGACGACTTTCTTGACGATATTGGCCGGAATGGCCAGGCCAACACCGGCAAAGCCCCGGACGGGAGATTCGATGGCCGAGGTCACGCCCACGACCTCTCCCTGTAGATTAAGTAACGGCCCTCCGGAGTTGCCGGGGTTGATGGCTGCATCGGTCTGGATGACATCGGGAATGGAATAACGTCCTCCAGAGACCGTTGCGCTGCCCGCTGGGAGGAGCCGCCCCAAGGCACTAACGATACCTGTGGTCATGGTTCCTTCCAGGCCGAAGGGATTGCCGATGGCGACGACGCGCTGTCCCACTTTGAGGGCATCGGAATCTCCTAGTTTCAGGGGGCGCAGCTCGGTTTCAGGGAGATCTACTTTGATGACCGCCAGGTCGCTATCGGGGTCGGTGCCAACGACCTGAGCCAAGACGGAAACGTCGTTGAAGAAAGTCACGCGTACCTGATCCGCATTGGCTACCACGTGGTTGTTGGTGATGATGTGTCCTTGCGTGTCGTAAACAAAGCCCGAACCCTCACCTTGCTGGACGAACTCATCGGGGGATTCGCTTCCCCCCAGGCCCTTCACGCGTGTGGCAACGACGATGTTGACCACCGAGGGGTTGACGCGTTCGTACAGCTCCACTAATAAGCGCTCTTCCTCGCTGAAAGTTATGATCACAGGCTCAGGAGGAGGGAGGGTCGGTTGGGCCTGCTCTTGCTCTGAACGCTCTAATGGGGCGGCCTCCACCGTAGGGGTTACCTTGGGTGCTCCCTGGGTGGTGCGGGAGGTCAGGTCCGTAAGGCCACAGCAGCCCGATAGGGTGAGGGCTAAAAGGAGGAGGATGAGACATGGTATCGCGCCGTTTCGGGATTTCATCTTAAGGCTCCTTGTGATCATCCGAATCACTGCGTTCACAAGCGCATTTTACCATAGGTTGTGATTGCGCTGAAAACCTCCTTAGGGTAAACTGAAAAAACCCACCTTTTATTCGGTGGCTCCAGACTCTCAGGGAGGTCGCGTTCATGCTCCGACGAGCGATGACTATTCTCCTGGCGCTTTTGTTCGCCCTGACCCTGGTGGCTTTCTCCGTAAAGTCTGGCTCCGGCACAAGTAAGGAGGTGTTTGCCGAAGGTAGGACGCGTCCGCATTATGCACCGTTAAGCCGCGCGCCGGACTTGTTCTGAGACCGGGCAGGTTGTTGTGTCTCCATGGAGAGGCCGGTGGATGTGTTTGACGTTTTTATTGCATCGGCATGTGATCTGTGATATGCTGGCCTCGTGATTTTATTGAGCTTTGTTTTTAGGGAAAGGTTTTGTCCTTTAAGGAGGGGTGCCGAATGGGTGAGAGGATCTGCTGTGTTTGTCATGAATTGCTTGAGGAAGGCGCCAAAAGCCTAGGGGGAAGATACTTTTGCGAGTCGCACTACGCCAAGATCGCCCGAGACCGCCAGTCCGTGTGGAGGACAACCATCGTTGCCCTTTTGGGCTTGTTAGCCTATGTGTTGTTGGTTGAGCTTATTGTGTCGCTCACGAAGCCGACACTAAGCGGTCTGCCGTTGGTTGTGGTCGGCGTAATCATCGCGTTGATCCCCGCTCTGCTTTGGCTGATCGTTTTCTATCTACAAGATCGTCTTGAGCCAGAACCTAAAGAACATGTGCTGGGCATCTTTGCTTTGGGGGCATTGCTTGCCCTCACCATCGGTTTGCCTTTGCGTAACGACCTGTTCCCTATGCCGGCTGGGCTAATGGCTGGCCGTGAGGTGGTCGTCGAGTTGCTGCGCTCGGTTTTTATTCTTGGCTTTTCGCAGGAGTATCTCAAGTATGCGGTGGTGCGCTATACCGTCTTTAACTCCCCCGAATTCGATGAGCGCGTGGATGGGATCATCTATTGTGCAGCTTCTGCCTTGGGCTTCGCCACCGTGATCAACTTGGATTACATCCTCCGCAGCGGTGGGGCATTGCTCCATGTGGCGGCCATTCGTGTCACGATTACGGCGCTTGCTCAAGCCAGCTTCAGTGGAATGATGGGCTACTTCTTGGGGCGAGCCAAATTTGAGAACATGGGCAAATGGTGGCTCCCAGGGGGGCTTGCGTTGGTGGCCGTGCTCAACGGTCTGGTTACCTTTCTATTGGGAGAGGCGACTACGGCCGGCTTGGGTTACACTCCGATCTACGGCCTGATTATCGTGGCAGTCGTGGCGGTGCTCACGTTTGGCACGCTGTTTATCTTGATGCGGCGGATCAACGCCGCAACCCTTGCTAGCGTGTAAGGGAGGCGACAGATGCAGGCAGCAACAAGACCGAGGAGCTGGTTTTGGAGCGGGGAAGAGCCCGAATGGATTGTCGTGACTGTGGTTATTGTGGCTCTTGTTCTGGGTTGGGCCTTGATGACCGTTGTCACCAGCCAGACCATGGACGTGGTCCTGGATGACCTTCTTGTGCGCTACCCCGTTGATTGGATACAGGATGGCCAGATGGCGGCAGAGGAGGGATATGAGTTATATGCCGCCGGGCTTAGCGCCTCTCAGCCTCGGCTGGCCGTCGGGGTTCTGACCGAGTTAGACCCTGCCGCGCCCGTCTCGTTGAGTGAGCTGGTTGCTCGGCGGGGATTCAGCCAGGCTGCGACCAAGGAGATGTATCGCGTGTTAGCGTCCGAGCGAGCGATAATCGGCGGCAAAGTCGGCGTGGCCGTCACATATGGCTACGTTAAGGACGTCGCCAGTGCTTCCCACCTCTCTAGCTTGCCCGTCGTCATGGAAGGGGTGGATTACCTCATGCCCTACAAGGGTAAAGTCCATCTGATCTCGCTAGAAGTTGCTGCATCAGATTTTGAGGCCCATCGCAGGACCTTTGAGCGCATTCTCCGGAGCGTGCACTGGCGTTAAGAGGTTATCTTAACGCCGGTAGCACGGCTTTGATGATTGGGGAGGAAACATGAACAGGATTAGAAGGTTTATAGGGGTTTCGCTGGTATTGATTCTGCTCCTCGGCATCATTGAGCCGAGTAGTGTCGCGCTAACCCGTACCCAGCGGCAGTCCATTGTGAAAAGCACCGTACTGATCTTGCCTCTGAAATCCGAGGGGAATCAACTGAAAGCCTTGTGGCGAGGGTCGGGGACGATCGTGGATGCCAAGGGCCTTATCCTGACCAATTACCATGTGGTGGATGAATCGGGCGGATGGGATTTCTTGGGCATTTTGGTCACGACGCGCTCTGACCAGCGCCCTGAGCCAGCCTACCGCGCTGAGGTGGTAGCCAAAGACCCAAAAGCAGATTTGGCGGTCATTAGGATCGTCTCCGACCCCAAGGGAAATCTCCTTGACCTCTCTAAGCTGAACCTGGTGCCCGTTCCGTTGGGGAACGCGGACGACCTGGAGATCGGCGATGAGCTGAACATTTTCGGCTATCCGGGGATCGGAAGTGACACGATTACGTTCACGGAAGGGAAGGTCAGCGGCTTTCTGGAGGAGGAGGGGATCAGCTATCATCGCGCTTGGATCAAGACGGATGCCAGCATCTCGGGAGGGAATAGTGGTGGCGCGGCCGTAGATGAGGAAGGCAAGCTCGTTGGTGTGCCCACACAGGTCGGTCCTGCGGATGCGCGTCCAATCGCGGACACGAATGGCGATGGGATCATTGATGACAATGACAGCCCCGTCAGCGCGGGAGGGTTCATCAACCGCCTTCGTCCTGTTAACCTCGCGTTTCCTCTGATTGAGCAGGCGCGAAAGGGCAATATCAAGTCCGGCGATAAACAGCCGACGCCGAGCAGCACGTCGCAGAATACGCTGCCCAAGGGGGCCAGTTTCTCTAAATTCACCTTTGCTTCCAAGGTTGATAGCAAAAACAGGCCTTTGGATCCCGGCACGCAGTTTGCCAGCGGCATCACCCGATTGTATGCCTTCACAGACTACAGCGGCATGAAAGACGGCGTGATCTATACCCGCACGTGGAGCCTGGATGGAGAGGTTGTTTTGGAGAAAGTCTCGGCTTGGAACTTTGGCTCCAAGGGGACTTTTTATCAGTCTATCAATTATAGCGGTGACCCCTTGCCCGAGGGTGAGTATGGTCTGAGGCTGACTGTAGGCGGTGTAGTCGTACAAACAGGCTCTGCCCTCGTGGGCAAGAGACGCGCTCCAAGCCAGCCAACGCCGACCCCTCAGCCGAAAGGGGTGACCCTCAGTGGCTATCTGGTGGATGCTGATACCGGCAAGGGGATCGTCGGTGGGTACGTGCTGGTGCTGAAGCCGGGCATCAGCGTGCGCCAAGTCCGCCAGGACAAGCTCGCCGAGCAGGTAGCTGCCATTGGCCAGACGGACAGGACCGGCTACTTTAGGACGGCCCCGCCGCTGCCACGAGGTTACACGTATAGCGCGATCGCCCTTGCTGAGGGCTACAAGACCATAGCGGAAGATGATGCGCTGACCATTGAGGCAACCGATCCCGATGAGATTGAGCTGGATCCGATCGGTATGGTAAGGCAATAAAGTTCATGCATTTCAAGAGGAATTAACATGGCGATTGTCAAGGAATGGACAAGCCAAGTTGTGTTCCTGGCCAGCATCTTAGCGGGCTTTTCGTTGTCCATTGCAGTGCAGTTGGTCTGTTCTCGCGAGAGACGGGGGATTGTTCTCTGCTCCATTGTCGCGTTCGTCGTCTCTGCTGCGCTGCTACTGGCAACGACGGCTATAGCCAGTCTGATCTTGATGCGCTGGGAGTTTTGGCAAAGCTCGACTCTAAGCCAGATGATGCTGGTTCGCATTGGCCGTGTTAGGTCTGGGACAGGCTCAATGCTCACTGTGGGGGTGCTGCTTTTCTTGGCCGGCCTGGGCTTGGTTGGCTGGGTTCACTCCAAGGCCATTGGCGTCATTTCGTTGATTACTGTTATTGTTACAGCTCTAGCCATCTTTTGGGCGGCGAGGATTCTGCCATAAGCAGTTAAGGGAACCAAGAGGCGATCCGCTAACCACCCGTTCCATCGGGATGTTGCGTGGTTTTAGACAGTGTGGTCTTCTAGGAAGAGGGATGGGCGATGTTTGATGATCCCCGTGGGCCTATTGAACACTTCTCTTGGGCCAAGTTCATCATCTGTGGCCAGGAGCACTCGGAGGTAGTAGATGGTGAAGAAGTGGGCGTGGGCAAGGATATCCGTCTCATCGGCCGAGAGGTAAGCGAGTGGCGGGAGAGAAAAGGCCATGAGCTCAAGCCTTCTATGATTACGGGGGTCTATGGGCGGGGGATTGAGGTGCTTATCATTGGCATTGGTGTTGATGGCCTTATTGAGTGCCCTGGCAAGGTCAAACGGGCCATCCAAGAGAACGGCATTCCGGAAGTCATTGTCGCACGCACGCCTGAGGCTTGCCGTCTATACAATGAGCTTTTCCACCAAGGCAAGCGCGTTGCTTTGCTAGCTCACGGCACGTGCTGAAGCGAGAAGGTGCGGCGTCGCTATCGTTGCGCTACGGGCTCTTATCCGATTGGTTTTCACTCGTCTAGAGGCAAGTGCTCTCCAACCCAAGGGGTAGTGCGCTCAAAGGCCTCGGCGTAAAGGATGTCTGAGCGCCCCGTTAAGCGCCGGGCTTGGAAGGCGCGGAGCTTGGCCTGATCCGTGTACCATGAGACCAAGAAACCCTGGGCACGCTCAAAGGCGCGTAGTGCAGCCAGTTTCGTCTCCCAAACGTCGGTAATATTGACATAAAAATCAGGATTAAAGCCCTCAAGCTCTGTGAGAGGTATAGTGGCCTCGAAGAAGAAGACGGGCGCACTTTTGACAGCTGGATAGGAGGATTCAAGGCCAACAGCGCCGGCCAGCTGTACTGCACGGATCACTAGGCGAGAGCACGTGTCATGATCCACACTGCACGGATCAGGGCCGTGATGGGTGAGAATAGCGTCGGGGGCGAAGACACGGATCTCCTCAGCAAGGCGAAGCGCCCGCTCTTGAGAATAGTCAAAACGCAGGTCATCCCAGCCGAGGAAGGTGATCCGCGCCCCCAAGATGGCTGCGGCCTTTTCAGCCTCTTCTTTTCGGATGGCTTTGACCTCGGCTAGAGTGGGATGAGCACCGCCGGCGTACAAACCGCCGGACTCGGAGCGTTCGCCGAAGGTTAGAGCCACTACATGTGCCTCAGCGCCCTGGCGAACATGTTTCGCAATCGTGCCTCCGGCCCGAGAGCAAAAGTCAGCGCAATGAGCGCTAAAAACCAAAATGCGCACGAATCACCCCCTATGGGCCATGCTAAGCTAGGATGTTCGGCATGGCTCCGATTCTACGGCTTGGATCAGGGCCTTGATGTATCCCAGGGCAAAGGCAAAGGCGCGGTAGGGGTACGGCCTATCAGCCGGTGAGTCGGGAACGTGATCGGGCACGAATACCCCATCATATCCAACTTCCTTATAGATGCGCATCGCCTTGACCATGTCCACGTCCCCTTCATCGGGGAAGACCTCATCAAACTTGAGAAAACCGCCGCGGATATTACGGAAGTGAACCCAGAAGATCTTTTTGCGGCTGCCGAAATAGCGGATGGCTTCATAGACTTGTTCGGGGCTTGTGCACATCTCGGCGATGGTGCCCTGGCAGAAGTTGAGGCCGTGATAGGGGCTGGGATGTAGGGCGATGAAGCGCTTTACCCCCTCAATACTCCCGAGGACTCGATCTATCCCCCTATAGCCGATACCTGGAGGCATCCCAGGATCATGCTGGTGACAACCCATTTTGACCTTGAATTCCTCTGCTACCGGGATCACGCGCTGGATAAAGTACTCAATACGCTCCCAAAACATATCCGCAGTAACCGGACTATACGGGAGAGGGGGATCGTTTTTCACTTGCTCGTAATCGAAATGACTGTAAGTGACCCCGCCACGCCCTGGCGTTCGCCCACTACGCACGACGGGGAGGATGGCCAGGTTATAAAGCAGAAGCGGAATGCCCGCTTTCGCTGCCGCCTCAATGGACTTGCAAACCTTTTCGATATCTCGGTCGCGTTCGGGTTTGCCCAAGAGGATATTGGGCCAAATTTGCTTATCAATACCCGCCGAGCTAAGGGGCAAGTGCATTGCCGCAAGCTTGAGTCCGAAGGATTCAACATGCTCGCGCACTCTCATCAGGGCATCGGCGTGCCAGTAGCCATCCTCCTCTAAGCCGAGCCCGTGGTCTGGCGAGGTATCAATATATTCCACACCCATTTGCCTGAGAAAGGTAAAAACCTCGTCCATATAAGGCACTTGCGAGCCAACGTACATCCTTTTCCTCCAACTTAAGATTGAGAGCCAATCCCCCACCGTTCGCGTTGTTTCTCTAGCCAAGCCTCGGTGCCGATCTCTACGCGCGCTCTCAAGTTCTCTATGTGATACCCCGGTGGGCATCCCGCGCGGTCGTCGGGGACAAAGGCGTTAAGCGCCTCGCAGGGAAAGTCCTCGCATAGGCCACAATGGGGGATATGTCTTTCCAGGCAACAGAGAATAAAGTGACACTCTGGTTTGGAGAGCGGACCACAGCCGTCGCAGCTCAGGCCAAAGTTGGGACACTTGCCGCAGTAATCGCCACAGAAGCCGGCTTCGGAATGACCCATGGGTTGCCTCCGCGCGATTATAGGACGTGATACGTATTATAGACCTCCCTAAGCGTCTTGCCTCTTAGAAGCTCTTGGCGGGTGATGTTCTCTTTGCCCACCTTCTCCTGCGCCAGGGCAAGTACATCCTTTTCCTCCAACTTAAGATTGAGAGCCAATCCCCCACCGTTCGCGTTGTTTCTCTAGCCAAGC
>DAOTVR010000012.1:0-3811 GCA_034436315.1 Anaerolineae bacterium | reverse complement strand
TTGCGAGGTCGTCTCCGGCGGCCTGGTGGATTGTGCCGAGCGGGCTAACGAGGTGGGGGATCTCTTTGCTCGTGAGCGTTTGGATCTCATTATCGGCGAGATCCTCACCTATACGGCCTCACACGTGTTGGTGCCCATCGCTCAGCGTAACATCGCTCCCTATTTGACGCTGGCCTTACAGATGGTGCCCACGGTGGACTATGAGCGCATGACCACAGAGGATATGACCCTTATCGGCGCGGCGATGACCGCCCCAGAGGTTGCCTGTGCCTTTGAGCGTTGTGCCCTTCCCTTCCATTGCGTGGTGGGCGGCGATTTTGAGGAGCGCACCTGGACGCGGGTCAAGGAATGGATTGAAGCCGCGGCCGTCAAGCGCGCGTTGATGGATTCGCGCCTCGGTTACCTGGGACATTACTACCCGGGGATGCTGGATATGTATACCGATTTCACCATGCACCAGGGGCAGTTGGGCACGCATATAGAGATCCTGGAGATGTGCGACCTGCAATACCGCATGGGCCTCGTGACGGAAGCCGAGATCGAGCGCAAGCTGGCCGAGATCTACGAGACCTTCATCATGCCGCCGCCGGGCTATGACCGCATCACGGAGAAGGTCAATCCTGAGGAACTGCGCTATGCTGCCCATGTGGCTTGCGCTGAGGACCGCTTGGTGGCCGATTTCGCTCTGGATGGCCTGGCTTATTATTACCGCGGCTGGAACAACGAGTACGAGCGCTTGGCGGCATCCATGATCGTGGGCAACTCCTTGCTCACCGCGCGGGGCATTCCTTGCGCAGGAGAGGCAGATCTCAAGACCTGTGTGGCCATGTTCATCTTGGAGCATTTCGGTGCGGGCGGCTCCTTCTGCGAGCTTTACCTCTTGGATTTCGAGGGCGGCTTCGTCGTCGCCGGGCACGACGGCCCCGGACACGTGGGCATCGGCGATAAGAAGCCCATCCTACGGGGCATGAAGCTCTTCCACGGCAAGGCCGGGCGGGGGATCAGCGTGGAGTTCAACGTCAAGAACGGCCCGGTGACTATGTTGGGCGTCACCCAGGATCGCCACGGCAAGCTCAAGCTCATCGCCGCCCAAGGGGAGTCCATCCCCGGCCCGATCCTGGAGATCGGCAACACCAACACCCGCGTGCGTTTCAGCATGCCGCCCGGCGAGTTCGGTCAGGCCTGGGCAGAGACTGGTTCCACGCATCACTTTGCTCTGGGGGTGGGGCATCAGTTGGGCAAGATCGAGAAGCTGGCCAAGCTGCTAAACCTGGAATTGGTCGTCGTCTGCCGATAGGTCTATCCACCACTGAGCAGCAAAGGCCTCCTGGCGTCGCTCGGCATGGTAGCGAGGAGTGGGGCGCTACGCATGAGGTAGCAAGCACCGGTCGCACACCAGGGACAGAAATCGCCCGATGTGCTTGATGCTCTTATCAGCCAATCCGGGTTGCCGGCTCGGATGGCACGGTGAAAAACACGGCGGGGCAAGGCGACATAAGAGCCTTGCCCCGCAAGATCGTTCGGCGATTCAGAGGCTGGTAAGCTTCTGAATGCCGGGCCGAACTAGGCGCTGGCTTTCCAAGCGTCAATCTGCTTCTGTACTTCCTCCTTGACCTTGTCCGCGCCGGCAGCTTTCATCTTACTGATGTAGTCGTTTAGCACCTTCTCATAGTCCATGATGCCATAGTACATGTCGTCAAACTCCTTGGCTGCGGCATCAATGGCGGCCAGCTCGTTCTTGATCGGCTCTCGATCCAGGACGAAGCCTGCCGTCACTACCGGCACGGCAGTGTTATTGAGTTTGCGGGTCTCATCCCAAGCACCCACCTGGGCTTCATCCACGTAGTAGGCGTTGAACTGGTCGCCGAACTCCCAGTCGCTGTTGGGGTTGTAAGGATGGTTTTCGGCGGTTAAGCCTTCGGGGAAGCCGATGACCTCCTTCTCTTTGTTCACCCACACCCAATGCTTGCCCTCGATCCCCTTGCAGAGCAGGTTATAGAAGGGCTTGTCGGTGTTGACCAGCTCCAGGTAACGGCAGCAGGCTTCCAAGCTAGAGGTCTTTTTGTTCACGCCGTACATGGTGGCTACAGGGCCGCTCCCCAACTTATGGGGTTTTTCCAAGATCTTGGCGACGTGTTCGTAGCCTGTAGAGGCCTTCATCTCTAGGCCGACCCCGGGCTTGGCCGTATGGATAAGCCAAGCACACTTTCCGGCTTTAGCCCAGGTGTAGATATCGCTGCGGGGCGGCTGTTCCTTGGGGAAGTAACCTGCCTGGAACCATTTCTTGGTCAGCTTGAGGCAAGCTTTCCATTGATCGTCGTCCCAGAGATGGCGGACCTTGATATCGGGATCGTTGTAGGTCACCGCGCCATAGCCCGGCGAGTCCAAATTCCACAGGCTCATCCACCAGAGGTTATACCCCGGCCAGAAGGGGATAACTTTGCCCTCCTCGCCCTTGACGATGGCATCCTGCCAGGGCTCCATGTCCTCTAGTTTCTCCACCTGGTCCAGGTTGAGGCCGTATTTTTCGGCTAGGTCCTTACGGCAGATAGGCCCGGCGACACTAGCCCAGATCTGCTGGTTGGGCGCCGCATAGATCGCGCCCTTGACTTTGACCACCTTCCAGGCTGCGGGGTTGAGGCCACCGTAGTACTTGGGGGCCCACTTAGGCAAAGCCTCGGTCAAGTCTTCCAAGATCCCGTTCTTCACGTTCTGATAATAGTTATTGGCCCAGTTTGAGGTGAAGCAGAGGTCGTATTTCTCCCCGGCGGCGTTCTTGACGTTCATCTTGTCGCTGTAAGCGGCCCACTCAATGGGGTTGAGCTGGATGGTGGCGTTGATCCGCTCCAACAGGATCTTGTTCATCTCGTCTTGGACCAGCTTGAGGTCCTGGAAGACCACCCGCGTGCCGTAGAAATAGGATAGCTCCACAGGGGGCTTCTTTTCGGGCACGGCCGTGGCTGCTGGCTTGGTAGGCTCTTCCTTCTTGGGGGCCGGCGTCGGTGTGGGAGTTGGCGTGGGGGCGCAAGCCGCCAGGGCCAATACAGCACTGGAAGCCCCAAGCAAAGCAAGAAACGCACGACGAGTTACTCTCTGAGACATCTTCTTTCTCTCCTTCTGAACTGACACAAGTGCCATGACCAGATAGGTCATAGGCAAGGCCTGACTCCAAAACTAATCCGATGCCTCGGCGAAGCCCACATTATCTTTCCCTATGTCACCTCCTTTCCGGGAGCGATCAGCATTCAGCTTTCAGCCATTAGCTTTAGGCTCGTAGTGTGCCCGTAAGGACATGGAAGCACCTGACGGGGCCACTACAAACAGGCTGATAGCCGATTGCTGACAACTGATTACCGACCACTTCCTACCCCTTCAACGAACCCAACCTGATCCCACGGATAAAGTACTTTTGCACGAAAAGGTACCCAAAGGCGATCGGCCCGATGGCCAAGACGGCCATGGCCATGCGCATAGGCAACACAGGTAACTCGATGCGCATAGCCATCCCCGTCTGTTCTTGCTGCGCTTTTTGTAGCCATTCGGCGCTTTGGAGAATCACCCAAAGCATATATTGGATGGGGTATAGCTCCCGCTTCTCAATATAAAGAAGCGCGGTGTAAAAGTCGTTCCAATAGCCCAACATGGTGAAGAGGGCGATGGTGGCCAAACCCGGCGTAGAGAGGGGCACGGCGATCTGGAAAAAGATGCGCCATTCTCCCGCGCCATCTATCTTGGCCGCATCCAGCAGCTCCTCGGGGATATCTTGGAAAAAGGTCCTCAACACGAGCACATACCAGCCGCTCACCAAGCC
>DAOTVR010000011.1:0-4866 GCA_034436315.1 Anaerolineae bacterium | reverse complement strand
GCCATCCAGGGCTAAATCCCCCAGGAGCTGAAAGGCGTAGGCCGTAGCTACCTCAATGGCTGCCGAGGAGCTTAGCCCCGCGCCGATGGGCACGTTGCCGGTGATACATAGCTCGCACCCCGTGAGCTGATACCCTGCCTGTTGGAGCGCCCAAGCCACCCCGCGAGGATAGTTGCTCCAAGGCTGTTGTGAGTCGGGGCGCACGTCGTCCAGGGAGAATTCGCTTGCACCCCGAAAGTCAAGGGCATAAAGGCGCACCCGGCAATCCGTGCGCGGGGCAGCGGCGATCACCACGTGCCGATCGATGGCCGCGGGCAGCACGTACCCCTCGTTGTAGTCGGTATGCTCGCCGATGAGGTTGACCCGCCCCGGAGCGGCCACCAGGAGCGTCGGCCTGGACGCAAAAACGCGCTCAAAGGCCTCGGTGACCCGCCGGCGAAGTAGCTTCAACCCGCTCTGGCTCTCAGAGTTCATCAATGCCTCCCGTCTCAATCAGCGTGATGAGGTCGCGCAGGCTTCCTTGAAGGTCACAAGGGGCAGCCGCTGGCCCGCTCTCCCGCCTGCGGCATACCCAGAAAGTCTTGAGACCCCATTTGCCCGCGGCCATATCGGCATCAAGGCTATCCCCGACCATGAGACATTCTCCGGGAGTGCGCCCTAGCCGCTCTAGGATGGTGGCGAAGAAATGCGGGTGAGGCTTGCAGGCGCTCATCGTCTCGTAGGAGGCGATGAAATCGTAAGGGAACTCCTCTGCCCCCACGCCGGCCCAACGCAGGCGGGCCAGGGTGGCCGCAAGGGGGAACACCGGCTGCGTGGCGATGGCTACCTGATAGCCGCGCTCAAAGGCCAGTTCCACCAGCGGGCGCGCATCGGGATCGACGGCCGTATACCGCCGCAGGGTTTCAAAGTCCTGGGCGTAGAATTCCTCAAACAGGGGCATCAGTTCCTCGGGGGAACGCCCAATACGAGGGAAGAATTCCTGGCGAAAGACCTCGGCATTCGTGCCGTTCGTGCCGTCGTTGTAAAGCATGGCCCGCGTGGCCACTTCTAGGGCTTCCAGGAAAGGCTGAGGAGGGCAGACCTTGCGCACCTTGGCCAGCAGGGCCTTGATGTAGTGTTGCCCGAAGGCATCCATATCGTTGATGAGCAAGGTGTCATCCAGGTCTAGGAGTAAGGCTTTCATCTAGACATCGCGTCCGGGGATGAGGATAGTGGGCTTGGATGGTGCTCGGTCCTCCTTGTTACGAGGTGCCGGCTCGTCAAGGGGCATACCGGGGACGATGATCCCCGAGGCGGTGCGGTGTTCCGCCGGCAAGAGCCCTTCCTCTTCCTCTTCTTCCTCCTCGCGCAGGCGCTCGCGCTCCCGACGCAAGGTGAGCTCGCGCAACTTATCGCGCGCGCGGGCGGGATCGGCGTAAGGGGTTCCCGGGCCGATCTGTGCGCGCAATGGCTCGGCTTGGGGAGAAAGCAAAAAGGCCATAAAGATATGCCCGTTCTCCCGCAGGAAGGTATCCCAGGTTCCCCGATAGTGATCCGCCATATAGCGGTTGTAGGCGTTGGTCACGTAGGCGACCAAATCCCGCTCAAAGGCACCTGGGAGGATCATGGTCATGTAAGAGAGGCGCTTCACGCCCCGCAGTTCAAACAGCCGACCGATCAAGAGGTCACCCGGCTTGGCGTTGCGCGCCAGGGCCTCATCCTGTACGCTCAGGGTGCCCTGGCGCAGACAATCGTACAGCTCAAGTTGGCCACTCTCCCCGATGGCCAGCACGCGGAATAACCCGCTCACCGAGGTTGCCCAGGCTCTAAGGATCTCCAGGGCTTCGGCGGGGTAATTGACCGCCTGTGTCTCCATGAACCATTCTATGAGGGGCTTGCGGTCGTCGCCGGTGGGGTAGTCGTGGATGAACCACTCCAACATGCGGCGTACATCATCGGGCGGGATTTGCTGCGCGGCCTCTACGTCATAGAGGCCGCCCCAGTAGAGGTTATAGGCATTAGTCAAGTCGCGAAAGAAGCGGGGCGTTTGCGCGGCCTCGTAGAGCCGGTTCATGAGGTAAGCCTCGGCCTGGCTCAGGCTCAATTCCCTGGAGGCGCTGAAGCTATCGCGACGCATGCAACAGTTCTTGTACTTTTTCCCACTCCCACAGGGACAGGGATCGTTGCGGTTGATTCTAGGCATTTTGGGTTTGCTTTCGCTATCTAAGGTGAGAAGGCGTATGTCACCTCCCAATAGTACCATAGGAGGGGCTTGACGTCAACAGCGGGACGAACGCAACGGCGCTTAGGGTGGGATGGTTCGCCTCGCAGGCCAGAGGCTCCCTAAAATTGAGCATCCGGCGCGGTCAACGGCCGGGTTAGATAGCTCCTTTGCCCCCATCCAACACCTCGCGCACCTTCTTAGCCAAGGCCTCCACACCGAAGGGCTTCTGGATGAAGGGGGCGCCCGGCTCCAAAACGCCCTGACGCGTGATGGCCGCATCGGTGTAACCCGACATATACAGGGCCCGCAAACCCGGATGGGTTTGCCGCAACCGCTCTACCATCTCCCTACCGCTCATCTCCGGCATCACCACGTCGGTCAGCACCAAATGGATCGCCTCGGGCTGGGCCTGGAAAAGCTGGATGGCCTCCGGGCCGTTTGGGGCCTCCAGCACCGTGTAGCCCAAGTTGCGCAGGACCGACGCGGCGAGCTGGCGCAACTCATCGTTATCCTCCACCACGAGGATCGTCTCCCATCCCCCAGGGATTTGTACCGTCGCGGGCGATGCGGGGCGTAGCTCACTATCCTCCTTTATGCGCGGCAAATAGATCTTGAAGGTCGTCCCCTGCCCCGGCTCGCTGTAGACGCTGATATCGCCGCCGCTCTGTTTGACGATGCCATATACCGTAGCCAAGCCCAATCCCGTTCCCTGGCCCACTCCTTTGGTGGTGAAGAAAGGCTCAAAGAGGTGCTCCTTGACTTCGGCGCTCATGCCCAAACCCGTGTCGCTCACCGCCAGGAGCACATAGCGCCCGGGGCTTAGCTCTGGATGTCGGCTGATCGCCTCGGCGAACTCGACGTTGGCCGTCTCTAGGATAAGCTCCCCGCCGTTGGGCATGGCGTCGCGCGCATTTACTGCCAGGTTAAGTATCGCTTGCTCGATCTGCCCGGGGTCAGCCTTGACCTTTCCCAAGTCCTCTGCCAGGCGCAGCTTGAGGGCGATATCCTCGCCGATGATACGCTGCAACATCTTGACCATGTTCCTGATGATCTCGTTGAGGTCCAACACGCGCACTTCCAGGACCTGTCGCCGGCTGAAGGCCAGCAATTGCCGGGTGAGGCTGGCGGCGCGCTCCCCCGCGTGCAGGATGGCCTCCAAATCGGGGCGCAGGGGGCTATCCGCTTCTAGCGAGCTGAGCAGCATTTGGCTGTAGCCATTGATCACCGTGAGCAAATTGTTAAAGTCGTGGGCAATGCCCCCGGCCAAGCGCCCGATGGCCTCCATCTTCTGTGCCTGGCGCAACTGCTCCTCCAGGCGCTTGCGCTCGGTCACATCGCGGGTTATACTTATAAGGGCTTGGAGCCGGCCTTGAGCATCCCGCACCGGCGCCGCGTTGATTTCCCCGATGAAGCGGCTGCCATCCTTCCGGAGCAAAGTATACTCGGAAACTTGTGCGACCTCCCCTCCCAGGATCTTGCGGTGATTTTCTATCGCCTGCGCGCGCTCCTCGGGAACGATCAGCTCCCAGGCGCTCTTTCCCAAGAGCTCCGTTGCCGTCTTGTAACCGTGCATTGCCGCCGTGCGCTGCGAGGCGTTGATGATCCTCCCCTCCAGGTCCATCATCATGATCGCGTCGGGGGATGTGGCCACCAACGTGCGATATAGCTCCTCCGACTCGCGCAGCGCGTCCACAGTGCGCTTGTGCTCTATGGCCGCGGCGATTTGCGGGGCCGCCAGTTCCAAAAGGTGCAGGTCGCTTGGCGTGAAGGCGTGGGGGTCGTCGTAGCTCTGCACCGAGAGCACCCCGATGACCCCCTGTGCGGTCTTCAGGGGAACGCCCAGCCACAAGGGCGAGGGGGTCCCTACCAACTCTACTTCTCCCCGGCGCATCAGCTCGCGGTGAAGCTCCTCGTCCACCAGGAGGGGTTGCCCGGTGCGCCGCACATAGTCCGTCAGGCTGCGCTTAAGCTGTTGGGGGGCGATGTTGCCCGCGAGGTCATCCGGGTCTACGCTGTAGGGGAAGGTATACAGGTCGCGTTGGGGATCGTATAGGGCCACATAAAAGTTCGCCGTATCCATGAGCGTGCCGAGCTCCTGGTGGACGACGCGCAGGAAGTCGGCGAGCGCCCCCGGCGCGCTCGCCGCCTGGGCGATGCGGTAAAGGGCAGCTTGGATGGCTTGCTCGCGCCTGCGCTGCAGGGCCACCGAGACCTGGCTGGCAAAGAGCTCCAGCGGGGTCCAATCGCCAAGCTCAACCCCCGGCCCCAAGAAGAAGGTCGCATTGCCGAGCAGCTCTCCCTTGTGCACGAAACCCAAAGTGTAGAGACGTTCTACGCCCAGGAGCCGCGTGATGGCCTCGCACACTTTCCGGGGCACTTGTCCGAGGAAGAGCTCATATACGCCCTCCTCCAACGCCGCCACCTTGCCCAAGGAGAGCCTAGCTCGGTCCTCGCCCGATATCCTGAAGGTCATGCCCAATGGGTTCCGCCCGGCCATCTTCAGAGCAGCCTCAAAGGCCGGCCCGGCCCCGGCCAGGGCGCGAAGGCGGAGGACATGCGCGTTAGGCTCATAGGAGTTCACGACCACGATGGCCCTTTCCCCGAGCATCTCGCGCATTCGCTCGGCGATCAACTGGTAGATGTTATCCTCAACGGATAGCTCT
>DAOTVR010000010.1:0-6406 GCA_034436315.1 Anaerolineae bacterium | reverse complement strand
ATCCCTTTTTGTAACATGGATCCGCGCATTGAGCTGAACTCGCCTCAAACCGATATGGGCCGCTTCCTTGATTATTACCTTGCTCAGGGCTGCAAGGGCTTGGGTGAGATCACGGCGAACTTGCCCTTTGATGACCCGCGCGTAGAGAATCTGTTTGACGCCTGTCAAAGCCGGGACCTGCCGGTGATCTTTCACATTGGTCCTCAGGAAGGCGGTTGTTACGGCTTGGTTGATGATCCCGGATTACCGAAGCTGGAACGAGCCCTGGCGCGTTTCCCCAGGCTCAAGTTCCTGGGCCACTCTCAACCCTTTTGGGCGGAGATTGCCCCCGACTATGGCGAGGCCGGGCGCAATGGCTACCCCTCCGGGCCGGTCAAGCCCGGTGGCCGGCTCCCCGAGCTTTTCGCCCGCTACCCCAACCTTTATGGCGACCTGTCGGCGGGAAGCGGCTATAACGCCGTGAGCCGCGACCCCGAGTTCGGCTATCACTTTATGGAAACGTATCAGGATCGCCTGCTTTTCGGCACCGATATCTGCGCACCGAGCAATGACACGCCGTTGGCGAGATACCTTGCCGCCGCCCTTGCAGAGGGCAAACTCTCCCTGCAGGCCTATGAGAAGATCACCTGGCGCAACGCTGCCCTTCTGCTCAGGCTGGAATGAATGTTCCTCGCAAGCCCTCTTAGTATACGCCGGCGGCCTCATCCTGTACACCGCGCGCTCATATCCTGCGACCTTTTGACACCTTGCTGCATTGGCTTAACATGGATACATGGGCGCCCTATTGGAGGATAAGGTGCTTTTCGGGTGGTTACATCGGCTGGCAAGTGTCAGGGTCTGGCTGTTGATCGTGGGGGCCCTCGGGTTCGTTTGGGGATTAGTGGGGCTGGCGAGGCCGGCCCTCGGGGCCGAGACGGCCTGGGCGACTGTGCCTCCTGCATCTCCGGCAATGACGGGAAGGGCGCTCAAGGGCGAGCTTCCCAAAGCCTGGGCGACGCCCACGTTGATCCCCAGCCCCACCACGACGCCCAGCCCCTCCCCAACGGCTACACACCTTAGGCGCGCGACCTCGGTGGAAGCCTCGCCTTCGCCGACGCTCAGCCTGACCCCCACGCTGACGCCCTCTCCCCGGCCCACGCCGACCCCCATCCATTATCCGGCCGACGGCGATCCCACGCGCATCACGGCCCCGGCCATCGGCTTGGATGCCAGAGTCGTCACCGTACGTATGAAGGAATACTATGAGGGGGGCGTACTCAAGAGGGTGTGGGAAGTGGCCGATTACGCGGCGGGGTTCCACGAGGGGATGGCCAGGCCCGGACATGTAGGCAACACGGTGATCGCCGGGCACCATAATGTTCGCGGTAAGGTGTTCCAAAAGCTCCACCTGCTTAAACCCGGCGACGACGTCTTCGTCTGGGTGGGCCATTCCCCTTACCGTTACCGCGTGGATACGGTCTACAGATTGCCGGTCAAGGGGGTGCCACCGGAGGTGTTGGAGAGCAATCTGCGCTTTATCCTCCCCACGGACGACCAACGCCTAACCCTGGTTACCTGTTGGCCAGCCTGGGGCAGCACACACCGCACTGTCGTGGTTGCCTATCCGGCGCCCTGGGATCCCTGATCCAGCGGCAGGAGGGTGGTCAGCCTGAGCCATTCCTCAATGCTCAGGGTTTGCGGGCGCCTATCCGGAGCGATCCCCGCCTCGGCCAGCGCCGCCAAGACGCTCTCATGGGGAATGCAGAGGGCATGAGCGAGACTGTTGTGCAATTGCTTGCGTTTCTGCGAGAACCCGGCATGTACGAGGCGAAAGAAACGCTCCTGCACTTCCGGGGGAACCTTGGGCTGCTCATAGACGCGCACCCTGAGTAGTGCCGAATCCACCTTGGGCCGGGGGAAAAAGGCCCTCGCCGGCACATGGCCGACGATCTCGGGAGCACCGAACGCCTGTACGCTGATAGCCAGCAAGCTGAGCTCGCCGGGCGAGGCCACGATGCGTCGGGCGACCTCGCGTTGGACCATCACGAGCAACTGCTCCGGCCGGACGCGCGCGGCCAATAGATGACGTAACACAGCGGAGGTGATATAGTAAGGCAAGTTGGCCACGACCTTGTAACGCAGCGTGCTCGCCTCAGCCATCCCCAGGGCCTTGGTGATCTCGGCCACGGGGTCCACCGCGAGGATATCCCCTTGGACGAGATGGACATTTCGGCAATCGCGCAGCGTCTCTTCAAGGATGGGGAACATCTTGCGGTCCAACTCAACGGCCACCACGGCGCGGGCCACCTGTGCGAGGCGATGCGTCAATAGGCCGGTGCCCGGTCCCACCTCAAGGACGATGTCATCCGGCGTGAGGTGACTTGCCTCCACGATGCGTTCCAACACCCCTCTGTCTATCAAAAAACTCTGCCCAAGGCCCTTGGAGGGGCGTAAGCCGTAACGGCGCAGGATGTCCAGCGTTTCCATGCAGCCCTTGGCCTCACTCATTCAGGCATTTGCCAGATGATCTTTTCGCTCGGCGGCACAGGCGTCAGCAGATAGACGTCCACCCACCGGTACCAGAACTTTAAGTTATCCTCGTCGTAGCATAGATCAATGCGTCGCCCCTTGATCGCTCCCCCGGTATCGGCGGCTACGCCCACGCCGTAGCCGGGCACATAGACCGCTTGGCCCAAGTTGACGACCCGTGGATCCACGGCCACGATCCCTTTACCCGCCTGCCAGCCAAGCCGAGTCCGCCCATACCAGGGGCTGGAGGGAGAGACACCGGCCGTGGAGGCGCTGTAGGAAGTGGCCAGCATGCGCACCTTGCGCCAGTACGTCAAGGGGCCGGAAGGCGTCTCCACGGTGCGCAGGACGATCTTGGTGCCGTAATGGATGATGCGATCCAACGGCTCGCGCGCAACCCACTCTTCCTCCTCGGTGCGATAAAG
The DNA here is from genome assembly GCA_034436315.1 of Anaerolineae bacterium. Classification (GTDB taxonomy): domain Bacteria; phylum Chloroflexota; class Anaerolineae; order UBA1429; family UBA1429; genus DAOTVR01. Next base: position 3,473 of record DAOTVR010000010.1, on the reverse strand, counting down.
CTCGCGCCCGTTCTCATAGTGTATGCGAATGCGTTGCCTCCGGGCACCCTCGCGTCCCTCGCGCGCGACCCGTTTTTGGTCTATCTCCAGGGAGGGATCGGGTTCCCAGCGCGTGTTGAAGGGTATAGAGACCTCCTGTGTGTAGTACTCATCGTGGACGCGCACCACAGAGACTCGGAGGTCGCGAGATATGGCGCTTCGTGGGTCGGGCAAGGCATAGTCCTTAGGCCCCAAGGTGATGCCCTCTTCAGAGAGCAGCTCCGCGACCCTCTCGGCGCGGGTGCGCAGCGCCCTCCGGAGGCCATCGGCGCTCAACACCACCGGTTTGGAGCGCTCGATGAAGACGCTTTGCCCCGGGGCAAGCTCGGCCTCAAGGCTTGGCGAGACCCGATCGCCTAAATAGATGACGAGGCCGCGCTCATAGAGCGCCTCGCCCACTGTGCGCGCCGTAGTATAAAAGGTTGTGGTCACGGCACCGTCTTGGACTTTGAGGGGCACGGCTCGGCGCACGGTGATGTGTATCGGGCGGCGGATGGCGGCCAGCCAAGCGGCCACCTCTAGCCGTTGGGGAGGCTCTGGGTTCGGAAGTCTCGCCTCGGGGGAGACTTCCGCGCCCATCATGTAGAGGCGATCGTGGGGAAAGATGATCACGCCGCTATCGCGAATCAGGCCGGCAAGATCCGGAGCGTGGGTGCGCACCCGGGTGGCCGAGCCATCATAGACGATCAGGCCCACGCGGGCGATATCCATCCGGATCGGCGTGCCACGGCGCATCCCCTCTTCATCCGGCAAGTACAGGCGATCCTCTGGCCGAAGGGAGATCCTCGCCTCGCGCAAGACCTGCCAGGGCGAGCGAGCATGGGTGCGATGGACGAAACGCAGGCCGTTGATCTCCAAGACCACAGCGTGTTGGGTGGCCCAATAGACCGATCCCAGGAGCGCTATAAGCCCGCCGATCACCCCTATCGCCAAGACTTTCCTGGGGGGACACAACACGCCAAGGGCGCTGAGGAGCGCGCGTATCCGATCATACCCTGCGAGAAGCTTCTTGCAACGCCTCACGGCCTATTCTCCAGAGGGCGTACTGCGAGCAAGCTTGAGCGGCCCTTCGCCGGCGACCCGCTCAGGGCTATCTCCTCTCGCTGTCTTGGCTGCAGGTAGCAAATCAGGCGGGCACCCTCGGCCCGCCTGAGTAGAGACAAGATAAATGGTCGTGCACCCTCTTTTGCGGCGACCTTCACCACATACCCTGGCCAGCCTGCTCCAACCAGGCTACCCTGCGTCACCCAGAGGATTCTGCTTACCGCTGCTTCCTCTCGGACCTGACGGGGTTCGCAGGCCTCCGCCGCGCAGGACCCGGTCTTCAACGCCGCTTTGCCGGGGCTGTATGGCAAAGGAACACCTCGGGAGAGGGAATTCGACCCCGCTATAGCGGGTTGCGGGTACAGGGAACCGCTAGCTCCCCGTCTAGCACGACCGCTACCATCTTACCGCAGGTGAGGCATTCTGTCAAAGGCCGCAAAGAGGGCCATGACATGGGTTGGCCCTGGTCGGAATCGGGCCGAATTTGCGTGCAAAAACCCTTGCATTTAGCTCGTAAGATCACTATAATAATAAAGTGAACCTCGGTATGAGCTTTGCTGCGGATCGTGTCCAAGGCCTCAAAACGGAGGCAACAAGTGTAGGGTTATCATCACAACTTGATTCGGGAGGCACAATGGAGGACGAACTGCGCAAAATTCGCAATTGGGCCAGCCACGGGACGTTGAAACAATTCTATGCCGAGATCGCTGCCAAGGTGAGCAAGGAGGGGTACGTCACCGAGCTAGAAGGGAACACGCTGACCTGCTATCGGGTTCGCAAAGAGGGGGGATTTCTGGGCATCGGAAAGCGCACCATCAAGGAGCCGGTCCTCAAAGCCGTCCAGGAGGGCAATGAGGTCAGGATCCCCGACGAGTCCGCCGATCCCGAATTTATCCATGTATTGGCGGGCTTGCTGAAGCAGCATTGAGCGCTGGCGAGACGAGCACGTACTCTTTGTAAGCCACCTGAGGAGCGGGCGCAGGGAGGACTCGGGTGGCTTTTTGATCTTGGGCGGCGGGCGCGTATAATCAGTTGTCTAAACTGATGCTGATTTTGAGATGGGGTCATGGCTGGCGAATTCTCAACCGGCTCTGCCGAGCTGGACGCGTTGTTGGAGGAGTTGCGCGCAGGAGACAACGTCGTCTTCTATACCCAAGATGCAAGGGACTATTTGCCCTTCGTCGCCGCCCTCTTGCGGCACGTAAGGACCTCCCCGAATGGCCTGGTCTACATCCGCTCGGCCGGTTTGCTAGATGACCTGGTGGCCACTGTTCCCAGGGCGCGCGTGCTGGATGTGGCCGGCTTTTACTCCACACAGGATCCTCTGCACGCCCTACAAGCCAAAATGCAGAGTTTTGGGCCTCGTGTTTACTATCTGTTCGAGCCCCTCTCATCCTTGGCCCCGTGGTGTGATGAAAAGGGCATGCGCGACTTTTTCCTCGCCATCTGTCCCGTGCTGTTCAGTCTAGATACGATCGCCTATTGGGGGTTGTGCAGGGGCCAGCATTCCCTGGCCAGCATCACCGCAATCAAGGATTGTACTCAGGTCTTCTTGGCCGTTGAGCGCGCCGACCGCGATTTGATCGTTACTCCGGTCAAGGTCCTTGGCCGGTATTCTGACGCCATGTTCCGCCCACACCGCGTTTTGACCGAGAGAGGCGAGTTACGCGTTCGGCCCTTGCCCGTAGGAGTCAGGGATCAGGGGGCCTACATGCGCGCCCTGGCGGAAAAGAACCGCGAGCTGGCCCAGATCCGCGACGCTTTGGACCGTAGCAACCGGGAGTTGAAACGACGCAACAAGGAATTAGCCGAGCTGAACGAGCGCCTCTCAGAGCAGAGCCGCCTGTATCAGTCTTTGCGGATCAACTTGGACCACCTGTTGGCCCTTTTCCAGGCGGGGCAGGTCATCGGCGCAAGCCTGGCGGTGGAGCAAGTGAACCAGGCCATCGTCGCGGCGGCAAAGCGCCTCTTCGGCGTCTCCGCCTGTCGGCTTGATCTTTCGGCTACGGCCCAAGTGGAGGCCGTGGAGATCTCCGAAGGCATGACGCCCGTGTGGAGTGCACAGTTAAACCGTCCTCCGCTCGCGGAGATGCGCGCCGAGGTGTGCCGAGGGCTGAAGGCTCGCGCGGTGAGCCTCTTCGGAGAGGGCGGTGAGCTGATCGGCAGCGCGGCCTTGGCTCCGATCATCGTGCGCAGCGCCTGTCTGGGTACGCTTGAGGTTTACGCTCCCGACGGGCGTTTAGATACGGAGGAATCCCTCATGCTGCTTAGCTATCTCGCCTCCGAGGCGAGCATCGCCCTGGATAACGCGCACCTTTACCGCGAGGTTGAGATCCAGGGCCAGCAGATTCGTTCATTCGTGGAAAACGTGATCACCAATGAGGAGCAAG
>DAOTVR010000009.1:0-2309 GCA_034436315.1 Anaerolineae bacterium | reverse complement strand
GTAGACCGCTCACGCCGGCCACGATGCGCGCCTTGACCTGGCGGAAGCGGGCCAGGAGCGAATCAAGGCGACTTGTTTGGGCCAATACCAGGGCGGCCGAAAGCTCTGACAAGCGATAGTTTTCACCCGAGATAACTGCCCCAGGGTCTTCTTTTTTGATCCCGCGCCAGAAGGCCAGGCCGCAATCATGCTGTAGGCGCGCCCGCTCATAGACGATCATGTCGTTCGTGACCACCATGCCCCCTTCACCGGAGGTGATGATCTTGTATTGCTGAAAACTAAAACAGCCTACGTGGCCGATAGTCCCTAGAGGCCGGCCCTTGTAGCTGCCGCCATTGGATTGTGCCACGTCTTCCACCACGATGAGGTTGTGCTTCCTGGCCACGGCCATGATCTCGTCCATGCGCGCGGGCACTCCGCGCATATGCACGGGGATGATGGCTTTGGTGTAAGGGGTGATCTTGGCTTCCAGATCCACAGGATCCATGTTGAGCGAGGCATCTATCTCGGCGATGACGGGCACGCCCCCGGCCGCTATGACCGCAGCGGCTGTAGCTACGTAGGTATAGGCGGGGATGATCACCTCATCGCCTGGGCCAACGTCCACGCCAAACAGGCCGCAGATCAGGGCATTCGTTCCCCCATTGACGGCCAGTGCGTACTTGCATCCCAAGCGCTGGCGATACCAGGCCTCTACCTTTGCCGCCTCTGAATCCTCTTCGCCACCCAAGAAGCGGAACAGGCGCTTCTTTTTCAAGACGTTTAACACGGCCTCTATCTCGTGTTGGTCGATCTCTGCCGAGCCGTGAAACCCTCCTTGCAAGGGTTTGGCTCTTACCGGTGTTCCGCCGTCAATGGCCAACTTTGCTCCCATGGATCTTTTCTCCTTTTGAGATTTTTCAGCCTCGCAGGGCCGCCACAATCGCCGCAATGTGTTCCGGCCCGGTGCCACAACAACCGCCAACGATGCGCGCTCCTAAGGCGACAAAAGTTCGCGCGTGTTCGCCCATCTGGGCCGGCGTGATGTCCCATACGGCGGTGTCCTCAGCCATCCGAGGTACCCCGGCGTTGGCTTGAGCCATAAGAGGCAGACTGGTCACGCCCTTCATCCCTTCCAGGGCGGCTACGATAGCCGCCGGCCCGGCTCCGCAATTGGCCCCCACTACATCGGCGCCGGCCTCCTGGGCACGTAGCGCCGCCTCGGCCGGGCGCAAACCCATCATGGTGCGCCCTTTGAGGTCGAAAGCGAAGGTACAAAAGACAGGCAGGCGAGTGTGGGCTTTGGCCATACGGATGCCACAGGCGGCCTCTTGGGCATCGTAATGGGTTTCCAGAAGGATCAGATCAGCGCCTGCCTCGGCTAGGGTCACGACTTGTTCGGCGAAGGCCTCCTCTACTGCGGCGGCAGATAGGGGACCATAGGGTTCCATAAGCTGCCCAATCGGCCCTACTGAGCCGGCTACCCAAGCTTTGTCCCCAACGACCTCGCGCGCGAGGGCCACCCCCAAGCGGGCCAGCTCGGTCACACGCTCGCCGAGACCCGCCTCGGCCATACGCAGCCGGTTGCAGCCGAACGTGTTGGTCGTGGCGATTTGTGCTCCAGCCAAGAGGTAGGAGCGATGAATCTCCCGGATAATCTCCGGATGCTCGGCATTCCACAGCTCGGACATCACTCCCGCCGGGAGGCCATGCGCCTGGAGCCTGGTGCCCATGGCCCCGTCGCCGATGATCAACTCGCCCCGCTGGAGGGCATCCAAGATATTTTCCCTCATGCTGCCAACTCTCTGAAAAGATGGGCCCTCGCCTTAAAATGACCCAAAGGGGGAAAGAGGGCCAGATTTAGAATAACATCGCCTCGGCGAATTCCTCCTGAAAGTCGGGCCTTCCAGATAGTTCTAGATACTCCACTTGATCTGGGATGCGTGCAGCGCGCTCGCGCGCCGAAATGGAAAGCAGGGCCATCCTCGCCCCCGCCCCTGCCGCGTTGCCGACGGGAATGATCTTGGCGTTGGGGAAACGTGGCATCAGGCCGATGGCCAGAGCGCTCTCCGGGCGGATATAATTGCCAAAGGCGCCGGCCAAATAAACCCGCTTTACCTCTTCAGGGCCGATACCCAGCTCCTTCATCAGGATCTGCACCCCCGCACGAATAGCTCCTTTGGCTAATTGTAGCTCGCGCACATCGCGCTGGGTCACTTTGATGGGCCGCCCTATGGCGCTCTCGGTGGATGAAACCAGGAGGAACTCGCGTTGTCCTCCATTTTGGAGGATACGCTCGGCGAGATGACCTTGCCCATTAGCCCGTAAGG
>DAOTVR010000008.1:0-5549 GCA_034436315.1 Anaerolineae bacterium | reverse complement strand
CCTCGCGTGTCGTGATGTGCCGCAAAGTCGTATAGGTAGACCACGGAGTAAGCCTGCCAAGCCATGAGTGCAACCAAGATGAGCCAAACGGGTATCTGCAACCATACCAGCCATTCAAGAGGATGAGGCCTACTTTTACTCCAGTCAACGACACGATCCAAGAGAAGACCCATGGCGAGGAACCCTGCTGGATGGAGGAGGGCGAGATCGTCTAGCTCCATCGGTGCCGAGTAAAATGTCCAAAGAAGCAAGGGCCACCATAGCCAAGCGATAAGGATCACAAACCCAACGGGATCCCGTCTGTTTTTCCAGTGGCTCCAGGCCCCAAGAGCTGCCACGCCGAGCCATAGCAGCGCAATGAGAAATGTCCAAGCGGATAGCTTGTCCAGCCAGCCCAGGATCGATCGGTGGGGCAAAAATTGTTCTCCTGAAGCTCCGGCAAGTGTCGAGAGGTGTTGGCCGGAGTGCATCCGGACCGCGTACCGAAAAACGCGAAATAGCGAGGCGGGTTCGGCGCTCCGGCGGAGTTGGTGCACGAGAGCCAGGATGTCCTCTAATCGGTGTGCGTTCTGGTAATAAAGATAGGGCAGGAGAACGATCAAGGTCAGGCCAATGCCTAGCAGGATATGCCCCCAATGAATTCGGCGGTAGTAGACCGCCATCAGGAAGATCAACACGACCGCGATGACAAGCGCGGAAAACGTTACGCCGATCATCAACCCCAACCCAAGCCAGGCCACGGCCCAGCCCCAGGGTTTGCCGTCCACTAAGGCTGCGCACAAGGCCCACAGCTCCAGCGTAGCTAGGGGGGCCAGTACGCTGGCCGCGCAAACACGTCTGGAGATGACTACTGCCCAGGGATTCACGGCAAATAAGACGGCGGCAACGGCCGCCACGCGAATGCCCCAGCAACGCCGAGCGAGAAAGTAAAAACCGGTTACTGCTGCGACGTTAAGCAGGGCCAGAAAGGCGGCGGCGATCCTCGGATCACGGCCCAAAAGCAGAGGGAGGGCCAGGAGATAGCTCATCAAAGGGGGCTGGGCGATGCCCGTGGAGGTACGCAGGCCGATCAGAGGAAGTTTCAGGTTTTGAACCAGTTCCAAGCCGCCCAAAAGATAACGTGTTTGCTCGGAGCCGAACTGGATCAGGTCTAAGTAACCTAGGCGCAAGACGCCGGCGAGAAGGATGATACCCCACACAAGGCGATGCTCGGGGTCACGAACGTGAGTCCGCGTCGCCACCCATAGGCGAGTCAGCCAAGCTGGCCTTCGCCGACATGGCCGGATTCTGAGCCGCAGAGAGCTAAAGGATGCCCGCCATGAGGCCCATACGCAAGCCACCTTGTTCAGGACAAGCGAAGGCTTGGGGGCTTTTACCCAAGTGCGGCCCCTGACCGATCGCCAGGCCTTCCTTACGCGAGATAGCCCGGTCAGCCCCAGGCGGGGTTTTGAAACGCCGGCCCATGCTTGCCTGAAGAGCGTCTGCAACTGTATCCGTGCATAAGCCGGCTTAAGCCACCCCATATGAGGCTTGAATACTTTTGACCCTATGCGCCTGAAAAGTGGCTCGCTCATCGGCTCCTTATCAGGATTGGCCTGCAATGGATTGTAACACGAGGGTCACAGAAGAACAAAGGATGGAAGCTGGTCTATGCGACAAGTGCTCCCCAGCGATGGTTACCAGCCTCGCCCCTCTGGGCGTGGCCGCTTTCACGTGCGCATGGCCGACAAGCGACGGATATGAGTCTTTTCCTCGGCGATCACTCTATCAACGATGGGCAAATTGGAAGGGTGCACCAGGTCACGTAAAGAGTAAAAGTAGAGCAAGGTTTGCTTCTCGAACTCAATGGCTTGCCGAAGCATCTCATCTATTGTGGTTCCTTGAGGTACCATGCGAATAGGTGCATCAGCCTTGCTGAAGAAAGCGTTGTCAACCGTGGCCGCGATGTACTCTATGGCCTCTTCCCAAGTCGTTGGATCGATCTCGGTGAAGACGATGGCTCCTGAGAGGCTCTCAAATAGTTGTTTATGACGCAGCTCTTCGTCGGCCAAATAGGTGAACAATTGTTGGACTTTAGGCCTATCTCCTGAGGCGGCGGCTGCCTCGCGGTAAAATCTCTCACCGCGAATTTCTGTCTGCACTGCTAGGTCGATGATGTCCGCGCCGGAAAGCTGGATGCTCATATGGGCCTCCTCTCGGTGAGTCGAATGACTATGTTGCATTGTAGCATGGAAAACCTCTGAGTCAAGGCGCCTTGGGCTAAAATTCGGCGTGGCGTTTTGACATAGCTTCTTGAGTATGGTATATTGTTCTAGCTTATTCATCAGATATCGTCTTTCGCGCGTATCCGACCGCGCTGCGAACTTGATGAGGGGGGAGCTATTAGCGCAAGAGAACATCGCCTAAATGATGAGATCCGCGCCAAAGAAGTCCGACTGATTGACGAAACCGGCAAGCAACTGGGGATCTATTCTCTGCGAGAGGCGCAGCGTTTGGCCGACGACCGAGGTCTGGATCTCGTCGAGGTGGCGCCCAATGCCAATCCGCCGGTTTGTCGTTTGTTGGATTATGGCAAGTTCATGTATGAGCGTGCGAGGCGTGAGCGGGAGGCGCGGAAGGCGCAGAAGCAAATCGAGATCAAGGAGATTCGCATTCGTCCCAAGATAGCCGATCACGATATGGCGATCAAAGTCAATCAAGCGCGCCAATTTCTGGCCGATGGGGCTAAGGTGAGGATGCGGGTTCGTTTCCGGGGGCGAGAAATAACCCATCAAGATATCGCCAGAAAGCTCTTGGAGCGGATCGCTGAGCAGATGGGAGATGTGGCTGTCGTTGAGCAAAGCCCTATTATGGAGGGCAATACCATGTTGATGCTCCTCGCCCCAGTCAATAAGACAACTCAGCCGTAGATGTTTTTTAGGGAGGTAATCTGAACGTGCCCAAGATCAAGACCCATCAATGTACTGCTAAAAGGTTCAAGATAACCGGTTCGGGCAAAGTGCTTCGTACCAAGGGAGGGAAAAGCCACTTGCGGCGTAATCGGGCTAAGCGCGTGCGCCGGGATTACTGGAAGATGTTTGAAGTGACCGCGCCCGGTGAAATTCGGCGCATTAAACGTCTGGCTCCTTATCTTGAAGGTGAGAGCTAATGAAGGTGCCCTGTGGTGGGCGTTGCTTCAGCAGTCGGGAACAGGTAGGAAGAGAGGGATGTTAAATTGACCAGAGTTAAGAGAGGCGTTACGGCTCGTCATCGGCATAAAAAAGTTTTGGAAATGATGGAGGGGCAGCGTGGCACACGGCATGCACTGTATCGTCGTGCCCATGAGGCCATGATGCACTCTTTGCGATATGCCACTCGCGATCGTCGGACGCGCAAGCGGGACATGCGTAGGCTATGGATCATGCGCATCAATGCCGGCGCACGGCAGCACGGTCTGAGCTATAGCCGCTTTGTGGAGGGTTTGCGTCTCGCTGGAGTGGAGATCAATCGCAAGATGTTGGCCGATATGGCCGTCAATGACCCAGCGGGTTTCACCAAATTGGCCGAAATCGCTCATGGGGTGAAGGCTGTCGCAGCCTGATGGACTAGTTCGTGAGCATCGTTTCCAACAGCCTTAATGCAGCCTCGGCGGAGAAGCGCTTATTGCCCTCGCGATCGGCAGCCGATAAGAGGTGACGAACTTCTCTGTTTTTCGGGGTAGTGATAGCTATAAATACGGTTCCTACTGGTTTTTCGGGTGTGCCCCCCGAGGGGCCGGCGATGCCGGTAACCGCTAAGCCGATGTCGGTGGCCAGCAGTCGTTGTATACCTTGAGCCATGGCCAGGGCTACTTCAGCGCTGACCGCGCCGTGAGTCTGGAGAAGCTCCTTGGAAACGCCAAGGAGCTCTTCTTTTACTCTATTGGCGTAAGCCACTACGCCGCCGATAAAGTAAGCAGAGCTCCCAGGCACGTTGGTGAGTTGATGGCTGATCAAGCCCCCTGTGCATGACTCCGCTGTGGCCAGCGTCCAGCCTTTTTGGATAAGTAGCGCGCCGACTCTTGCAGCAAGCTGCGTTAGGTGTTCCACTCCCTTTTCCCTCCCGAAGCTATACGGTTTTATCTCGCTTCGTTCTAAGGTCCTATTTTAGCTCGGCTAGGTGTTATCCTCAATACGCTGTAAAACGGATTAGACACAGCGCGTTAACAAAGTAAAATGGACGCTTACAACAGCCGTTCTTGGAGGTTGTCCCCGAAATCGGGAGGTCTTTTATCGGAGGAGAGATGTATGACGAGTGAGGTGGTCAGGCGCCAGGATGTTCGCCCAGAGTTCAAGTGGAACTTGGAAGCTCTCTACCCAGATGATGCGGCCTGGGAGGCTGACTTTGTTGCCGTTCAGGCGTTGCCCGCTCTCGTAGAGAGTTATCGCGGGCGGTTGAGCGAGTCGGCCGAGCTGCTCGCTGAGGCTTTGCGTGTTTGGTTTGATGCCAACCGCAAGATGGATAAAGTCTGGACCTATGCTCACCTGCGCAGCGATGAGGATCTGGGCAATAGCCATTATCGAGGCCTTGCTGAGCGGGCCATGTCTACGCAGGTTAGGTTGAGCACGGCGGGCTCTTATCTTGCGCCGGAGATTTTAGCCATTGATGACGCTTTGATGGACAGTTGGATGGCCAGCGAGGCTTTGACTCCCTATCGTTTCTGGCTTGAGGAGTTGTTGCGATCCAAGCCGCATACCCTCTCGGCGGCTGAAGAACGCTTGCTTTCTATGGCCAGCGAGCCATTAGCTTCCATCCCCAAGATCTTTAGCGTGCTCAAAAACGTAGATTTGGCAGCGCGCTTGCCTCGGGTGCCTGATGAAACAGGGCAGAAACGTCAACTCACTCACGCTTCATTCATCACCCTGTTGGAAAGCCGAGACCGCACTGTGCGCAAAGCGGCTTTTGATGCCTACTACCGCGAGTATCGTGGCAATCGCCATACGATTGCCACGGCCCTTGACGGCGCGGTCAAGGCCAACGTTTTTGAGGCTCGGGCGCGGAACTTTTCCTCGGCGCTGGAGGCCGCGCTCTTTCCGGACAACGTCCCTACCGCCGTCTACAGCGCGTTGATCTCTGCCGTGCATGAGGCTTTGCCCTCGTTTTACCGCTATGTCGCTCTGCGTAAACGCCTTCTCGGGGTTGATGCATTGCATTTCTATGATGTCTACGTTCCTGTCGTACCGACGGTGGAGATGCGTTTTAGCTATGAGGAAGCCGTTGAGGTAATCGCCAAGGCGCTGCAACCTCTGGGTGAGGAGTACGTGGACACGGCGCGCGAGGGGCTGCTTAAGGGTTGGGTGGACCGTTACGAAAACGTCGGCAAGCGCTCAGGGGCTTACTCCGGTGGCTGTTACGACTCGATGCCCTATATCCTGCTCAATTATACGGGCAACCTTGACGCTGTGTTCACTTTAGCCCACGAACTAGGCCATTCCATGCACAGCTGGTACTCGGATCGGACACAGCCTTACCATCAGGCGGAGTACCGCCTTTTGGTCGCCGAGGTCGCTTCCACAACCAACGAGATCTTG
>DAOTVR010000007.1:0-4725 GCA_034436315.1 Anaerolineae bacterium | reverse complement strand
CACCAATCGGCCAGGTCCCTAAAAGGATTTTAACTGCAAAAAGCCGCGAACGCAAGCCTTGGCCCCCGTTTACATATCCGCCAGAACGTCATCGCGGCTTGGCTTCAGTCATTTGGGACCAGACTGGCGCGAGGGCGCTGGGCAGAGAAAAGGTCCTCGTTGATCGCCAGGACATATAACGAAACGCTCCGACACAGCTCATCTGGGATCTCCATGCGCTGCTCCGGATGATCCACACATAGCGCGAACCTGGGCAAGCGAATAGTTTTATGCGCGCTTCGTGTATTTCCTCCAACGTCTCCGTTCTTGCCCGCCAGGCCACGCTTGGTATACTAATGGACAGGTTTACAGAAAGGCGTCTCCCTTTGTTATACCCTGCCTTTTTCCAGTAGCAGCTTGAAAGGATCTCTTATGCTCGCCCCAGAGACTGTCCAACGCACTGCAGACCAGGCCGAGGTGCGCGGGATGCTCGTGGAACTACAAAACGAAGCCCTTTTGCTGGTGTTACCCGGCCTCTACGCTATCGGTCTCGTTTTGATCGGCCTCGTTGGGCAGCGTCCCATCCTTGCACCCGCCTTGTTCTTGTATGTCCTTTTGATCATCGTCCTAACCCTGCGAGGCCGCTGCTATCTCCTGGCCGCATGGGTCTTGGTATTGGGCTGCATCGCCATCAATTTGCTCGTCGTGATCCAGGGCCAACTCAGCCAGGTGCTCTACTTGCTCACCTTGCCAGTGGGCCTGGCCACGTTGTTGATCAGCCTTCCCGCTGGGGCGCTCACTGCCGCGGCCAGCACGATGCTCCTGTGCGTCCAAGGTGCACCCCTGCCCACCGACGTCGTCCTGCGCGTCACCACGGTGATCGGCATGTGGAGTACCGTGGGCCTGATCGGGCTGACCCTTCGCCCCCTCCTCACCGCCCTCCAATGGTCTTGGACCGGGTACAAACATAGCCGCTCCCTCCTGGAACAAGCCCGCGATTACCAGGTCCAACTGAAACAAACCTTGGCCGACCTAGCGGAGGCGAACGCACAGCTCACCCGGCTGAATCAGCTCACCCAAGCGTTGCGTCGAGCCGCCGAGGACGCACGCAGCGCCAAAGAGCAATTCGTGGCCAATGTGAGCCATGAGCTGCGCACGCCGTTAAACATGATCATCGGCTTTAGCGAGATGATCCTTCAGTCGCCGGAAACCTATGGGAGAAATATCCCCTCAGCACTCCTGGCCGACCTGGCCGTGATCCTGCGCAACAGCCAACACCTCTCGGACTTGATCGACGACGTGCTGGACCTCAGCCAAATAGAGGCCGGAAAGATGGCCTTGACCAAGGAGCGGGTCTCTATACAGGAGATCGTGGAAGCAGCGGCGGTCGCTGTGCGGCCCCTTTTTGAATCCAAGGGGCTGTATCTCCAGATAGAGTTCCCAGAGGATCTTCCCCCCATCTTCTGTGATCGCACACGCATTCGCGAGGTGTTGCTGAACCTCCTGAGCAATGCGGGGCGTTTCACCGAGCAGGGCGGGGTGCGTGTAAGGGCGATGCGCGACGGGGATCACCTGATCGTCAGCGTCGCCGATACCGGCCCGGGGATCTCCGCTGAAGATCAGAGCAGGCTTTTTCAGCCCTTCCATCAGGTAGATGGCTCTGTTCGGCGACGCTACGGCGGAAGTGGCCTGGGTTTGGCCATCAGCAAAAGCTTCGTCGAGCTACACCACGGGACGATGTGGTTGGAAAGCGAAGTGGGGCGCGGTACGACCATCTTCGTCAAGCTGCCTATAGACCCGCCCAGGCCCATTGAAAGCGGCGTATCGCGCTGGTTCAATCCCTATGGGGGCTACGAGGAACGCCCCCGGCGCCCCATGGTACCCTCTATAACCCTTTACCCCCGGTTCGTCGTCTTGGAGAACGGTGATTCCCTCAAAAGGCTGCTGGCTCGCTACCTGGATCATGTGGAGATCGCGCCCGTAAGCGACCTAGAAGAGGCCTTTGAAGAACTGGCCCGCGTGCCCGCTCAGGCCCTCTTGGTCAACGCCCCGTCGGTGAGCGAGGCCCTCAAAGACCTTGGTGCCCTGAGATCGCCCGTGCCGGGCACGCCGATCATCGTCTGCACTGTGCCCGGCGCACATGAGGCCGCCGGAGCCTTGGGTGTCGCCGATTACTTGGTCAAGCCCATCTCGCGCGACGCTCTGCTGGCGGCCCTAGAGCGACTCAACGTGCACCGGGGAACGATACTGATCGTGGATGACGAGCCCGAAGCCCTGCGCCTCTTCCGGCGCATGTTGGCCTCAACAGGACGCGGCTATCGCGTGCTCAGGGCCACGAACGGCCAGCAGGCCTTGAGCCTCCTGCGTGAGGAGCATCCCGACGTGCTCCTGCTCGACCTGATCATGCCCGAAATGGACGGCTTTCAGCTCCTGGCTGCCAAAGCCGAGGACCCCACCCTGCGAGATATCCCGGTAGTCGTCATCTCTGCGCGTGACCCTTCGGGCCAGCCCATCGTCTCCAACGCCCTGGCCGTCACCCAAAAGGATGGGCTCTCCATGGCACAACTGGTACAATGCATTGAGGCCCTTACGCGGATCCTGGCAGCGACGGGCCCAGTTGGCGATCCAGTGCTGCTAAAAGAGCCTCGCGGCTAACGGGCTTGCGCAGGAACGCTGCCGCACCGAGGGTTAAAGCCAATTGCTCTTGAGGAAGGATGGTGCAGGCGATGATGGGAATACCCCGCGTCTTGGGGTGTTCCCGCAAACGCCCCAAAAGCTCCCAACCGTCGATTCCCGGCAGCATCACATCTAACAAGATGATCTGCGGTCGTAACTCTGCTGCCCGGGCCAGGGCCTCTTCCGGGTTGCGCACGCCCACGAAGTGATAACGCGTCCCTGCAAGATAGCGTTCCATAAGTCGTAGCGCATCGGAATTGTCCTCAATGACCAATACGACGGCCCGAGCCGCGGCGGATAGGGCAAGCTGAGCATCAAAAAGCCCGGCCTCACCACGAAGCACGACCTGAAGTTCCCCTCCCGATAAAGCCACGAGCTGTTTGGCCATCTCTAGGTCCTCCTGATAACGTTCCCACGAGGTGCCCCTTACAGCAGCCTGGGCGAGCGCTTTAATGAATAACTTTACCCATTGGGCTTGATGCATAGCGCTGATGTGCACTTGGCCTCCCGGAACTGTGCGCGCGGCAGCGGTCAACAGATTCACCAGAGCCTGGCGCATGGCCGTCCTCTGGGCCATCGCGGGCGGTAAATCGGCCGGGAGGGCACAATCGGCCGATACTCCCAGCTTAGTCATCAGCGGGCCGACGACCTTGAGCGCCGAGGTGATGAGCTCAGCTACACTGACCGCTTCCAACGGCGAAGATCTTTTCAGCCATTCCAGCTCTTGTTCACGACTGGGGGCAGCCTCATCTTGAGGCCCGGTCGTCTCAGCGGCTAGCGGCTTCGCGCCCGCCAGCTTGGGCATCCTGTCTTGCAAGTTGTAACGGGACCAGAGGTAGTCGGCGAGCACGCGCAGGGCCAGATGCTCCTGGCGGCGCAACTGCCGGACGCTTAAAGCCAGATCCGTGGCCACTTCCCTTTGCGTAGATTGTTCGGCAAAGCGCTCAGAGAGCAGGTGATAAATGCGCCAGGCGTTGGATTGCGAGGGCACGTTAGGGCCTGGTTTCAGCGCCTCAATGGCCTCCAGCAAGATGCGTCGCAATGCCGAGGGCGAATCGCCCCGCTGCTCTAGACCAAATAACTCCACCAGGGGGCTACCTCGCAAGGCCGCCGGGTCATACAGACGATATAACGCCCTGCGTAACTCACGCAAGAATAACGCACTCGCCGCATTGGTGGCCATATGGAGATAATGTCCCCTCCATGTCCTCTGATTGGCCTCATTCCACATCACGCAAGAGGCTTTTTATGTTATGATGAATATGTCTTCTCACTATCATATAGTTACTGTAACACATCGGGCCCTAACGTGCAAAGGACCCCTATTATGTCAGCTGACCCTGAGGTCGGGAGCACTTCCGTCTCGCTCGCTCGCCCTTTGGCGTTGCCCCGGCGGCGCAAGTTACAGGTTTGGCTGCGCGATAACGGCGCGCCCCTCTTGATGTCCTTGCCGGGCATCCTGCATCTGCTGGTCTTTGCCTACATCCCCATGTTCGGGATCATCATCGCCTTCAAGGAGTATCGCTACGACCAGGGGATCTTTGGCAGCAAATGGGTCGGGTTCTATAACTTCAAATTCCTCTTCTCCTCGGCCGTCGCCGCGCGCATCACCCGCAACACCGTGGCCTATCACTTCCTCTTCATGATCACCGGGATGCTAGCCTCGCTGATCATCGCCCTGTTGATGAACGAGGTGCAGGGCACGCTGCGCGCCCGCTTCTATCAATCGGCGATGTTTCTGCCTTATTTCATCTCCTATATTATCGTGACCTACTTTGTGTTTTCCTTCCTGACCATTGACAACGGGATAGTGAACCGGCTCCTGGCCAAGTTCGGCGTCCAGCCGATCTCCTGGTACAGTAAGCCACAATATTGGCCGGCGATCCTGACCATCGTGACCATCTGGAAGGGCACAGGCTACGGTAGCATCCTGTACCTGGCGGTGATGTTGGGCATCAGTCCCGAGTATTACGAGGCGGCCAAGATCGACGGGGCCAACAAGTGGCAGCAGATCTGGCACATCACTTTGCCCATGTTGGTGCCCATCATCGTCATCCAGGTGCTCCTCTC
>DAOTVR010000006.1:0-8889 GCA_034436315.1 Anaerolineae bacterium | reverse complement strand
AGGGCAAGTTCGCCGTGATCTCACCCAAGCCCTTGCAGCCCTGAGCAAGGTAATAATCAAGGAAGCGGCCCATATCGGTTTGAGGCGAGTTCAGCTCAATGCGCGGATCCATGTTACAAAAAGGGATAAACCGCCCCGGGAAATGCCGGGCGATCTCCAGGATTTCCTCGGTGGAAGAGAGACAATGGCTCCCCTCCGGGCTGACCTCGGGAAGGAGCACGGCCTGGGTAATGCCCACCCGGTCCATGATCTCCAACAGTTGTTCTGGGGTGGCGTAGGTTTCACCGTTAGCGCGGGTGATGCCCGCCTTGCGCACGGTATGCATGTGGATGTCAATGATCATCGGCTTTCTCCCCGATCTCGTATAGTAGCGTAGCGCGAGGATAGATCAGCACGCCGGGTTTCGTCAAAGGCGAGCGGAAAGTAGGCGTCCATGGCAGATCAAGTGCCTCAAGAAGACGAATGGGACAACCCCGCGGACTCGGCGGAGGAGCGCGTCCTGGTAGCGGTGGTGACCCGGCAACGCGATTGGGAACGCATCTGCACCGAGCACTGGTACCGCATCCCCGTTGCGCGGGCGCCCAAGCGCCTGGGGGCCGAGTATCTGGCCTTTTACCATACCAAGGGTTGCGGCGCACTGCGTTGGAGCATCGCCTATTATGCCCCTATTCTAGCCTACCGTCTGGTCCGGCGGAGCGAGCTCTTCCCCGAGGAGCCCGATCATCCCCGCGCAAACCAACTCTATTACAAGGTGGAGCTCGGCCCCCTGATCGCCTTGCCTCGGCCCATCCCCAGCCTTAAGCTGCGGCGCATCACCTTTATCCACACGACGCTCTCGCGCCTCCTCACGGCGCGAGATGTACAGGACCTCTGGCCCCGAGAGACGGCCCGCGAGCGTCTATGGCGCGCCTTGCAGATGCGCGAAACCCTCGCCCATGGCGATGATCCTGCGCAAGCGGGAGAGCCCCGCTGAAGGCTCATCCCGTTCGGGCTATCCCCTCGGCTTCTCCGCGACGACAAAGGCGACCGTGCTTTGCCAGGTGCAGGTCTTGCCCATAAGCTGGCGCTCAAAGAGGCCCCGCACCGTGGCGATCTCTTCCGGCGAAAGCCTTCGGGCAAGGTGTTGAGCGTAGCTGGGCCGGGGATGCGAGGCGGAGCTGAACCAGCGGGCGACCTGCTCTGCGGTGATGAACTGTTCGCTGACCATGCGTTGTACCTCCACCCTCACCGGCGTCAACCCTGCCTCCAGAAAGGCCTGGCGCAACGCCTCGGCATCCCAGTTGACCATAGGATCATCGGGATTGGCATAGATCGCCTCTTCCGCCTCTTGCAGTGCCCGGGCAAGCTCCCTGCTCAGCGTGGTCCTATCCACCAGCTCGTAAAGGCGCTGCGTGTGGCGGGGGATGGCCTCGGCCAAGCTGATCGCCCCCCCTGGCTGCAAGAGCTCCACCAAGAGGCGAGCGGCCCGCCGCTTATCGGGATGCTGTGTCAGGCTGTTGCGCCCTACGATGAGATCAAAACGCACCGCGCCCACCCCCCGAGCGGCGATGAGTTCGGGCAGCGCGTCTAGATCGCCCTCCAGCACGATGGGACGCTCCAGCTCAGGCAGGCGCTCGGCCTGCTCGCGGAGGGCCTCTGCCGTCGCGGCATCTCGCGCCAAGCACCAAACCCCACCCTCTGGCACGCGCCGCAGGGCCTCCCAGGTGAACAGGCCCGTGCCGGCATTCAGGTCCAAGACGAGATGGTGACGTTGGATCTTGACCTGGCCCAAGACACGGTCACGCAACTCGCCCAACTTGCGCCCGGAATCGCTCACGGCGCGCATCAGCCACCGCTCGCGGGCGCGATCCTCCGGCGAGAAAGTGAGCACTTCGCCGAAGGTGGAGCTGCCCTCAACCATCGCTGCCAATTGCTCCTCGCGGCGACGTTCAACCTGCTCTTTGAGTTGCCTCTCGTATCCCTGCTCACCGGGATGGTAAAACACCTTGCCCTGCAACGCGGTGGGCAAGTACTGCTGGGCCACCCAATGCTCGCGATAAGCGTGCGGGTAAAGGTAGCCCTCGCCGTGCCCGAAACCCTCCTGGTCGCGGCTGGCATCCTTGAGGTGGGTGGGCACCTCGCCCTCGCGCTCGTTCTCCACCACCTTCAGGGCATCAAAGAAGGCCAAGGCCGAGTTGGATTTGGGCGCCGTGGCCAAGTAGAGGGCCGCCTCTGCCAGGTGGAAACAGCCCTCAGGCAAGCCCACGCGCTCAAAGGCCGCGGCGGCGGCTTCAACGACGGCCAGCGCCTGGGGGTCGGCCAGGCCCACGTCCTCGCTGGCCAGGATGAGCATGCGCCGAAAGATGAAGCGTGGATCCTCGCCGGCGTAGACCATCTTGGCCAGCCAATAGAGCGCCGCATCGGGGTCCGAGCCACGCAAGGACTTGATAAAGGCGCTGATGGTATCAAAGTGATAATCTCCATCCCGATCATAGAGCACAGCACGCTGCTGGATGGATTCCTCGGCCACCGCCAGATCTACGACGATCTTGCCCTCTTCGTTGGGTGGGGTCGTCTCCACGGCCAATTCCAGGGCATTGAGCAGGGAACGCGCATCGCCGTTGGCCACGTTGACCAGGTGGTCCAGAGCTTCGGGGTGTACCTCTACCTTCAATCTCCCATAGCCACGTTCAGGGTCGGTGAGCGCGCGCTGGGCGATCGTCCGCAGGTGCTCCTCGCTCAAGGGAACAAGCTGGAAAACGCGGCTACGACTCAACAAGGCCCGGTTTACCGAGAACCAAGGGTTCTCAATGGTGGCCCCGATCATGATGATCGTACCGTTCTCCACCCAGGGCAGGAGGGCATCTTGTTGGGCCTTGTTCCAGCGATGCACCTCGTCGACAAAGAGGATCGTTCGCTGACCATAGAGGCGGCGCTGCTCTTGGGCTTCTTCGGTCACATCGCGGATGTCCTTGACGCCGGCGAGGACGGCGTTGAGGGTCACGAAGCGAGAGCGGGTGGTGTTGGCGATGACCATGGCCAGGGTGGTTTTGCCCGTCCCCGGCGGCCCATAAAAGATCACCGAGGAGAGCTGGTCGGCCTGAATGGAACGCCGCAAGAGCCGCCCAGGCCCCACGATGTGCTCCTGGCCCACGAATTCATCCAGAGTGCGCGGACGCATGCGCGCTGCCAGGGGCTCGCTGCGCTTGATCTCCTCTTGGCGGGCATGGGTAAAGAGATCTGGATCCTTCATGGCGCTCCATCAACCTCAACGGGCCTGGCCTCGGGCTGGGCGGCGCGCTGGAGGCGCCGACGCGCAGTGAGCGCGCGTTTGACGCTGCGCCAGGCTTCCTGGGCCACAGAGGCCCTCTCCTTGGTGATCTCGTGCTCGCTGTAGCGCGCCTCCACGAAGGCCTGGGTCAACTCGTGTGCCTGCTCAACGGCCATCGGCACGCTCTTCTCCAGGATCGCCGCATACTCCAGCGGGGTCATGGAGGGCAAGCGCCCAAAGCCCTGCTGGGCGCTGCGCCGCAAGATGGATAAATAGAAATAGCGCACGCGCTCGCGAGGCGAAAGCCTCCGCAGCGAGAGATAACGCAAAGGGCCCTTGGCCGTCTGGACCTGCCGCGAGGCCCGACGCTGGCGAATCTGCTGGCGCAGGCGATTCATGGCCCGCCGCGTGCCCAGACGCAGCCCCCGCCAGAGCTGAAGGAGCCAGGCGATCAACCTCAACTTGGGAAGCCCTCGGAAGAGGCCCCAGCGGTCAACGACGAAGCGGTAGAAGGAGTAACCGATGACCGCCGTCAGGATGGACCAGAAGATCAACGAGCGAATGACCTGCCACCAGGGCGAGCCGGCCTCGGCCACTGCCGGTGGCGGAGGCGGGGGCGCAGGCGTCTCCCGCAAGGGCATCTCCTCACCACCCACCCCCAGGCGCAATAAGCTGAGGAAGAAACTGATGATGGTCGCGAAGATGAAAAGGATGGTGAACACGATCTGCAAGATGATGTACATGATCCATTGGATCGCCGTAGACAACACGGCCATCAAGCCGACCGAATAACCCACGGGAAGCAACACGGCGATCAGGGCGATGAGGAGGAGGAAGGAGATAGCTAACAGGAGCCATCGCCGGCCCAACCGCCCCAAGATGGGGATATTCTGCAGTTCCCAATTGGCCTTGAGGTTGGTGTATTGCGCCTGGCTGATCAATAGCAGGCCTATAAGGAAATAGATCAAGACGTTCAGGATAACCCCTGAGCTTCTGGAATGCCTGAGCACGATCAGGTCACGCACATCCACGCGCGCCAGGCCGGAGAACAAAAGCATGACCGCCCCGCCCCAGAAGAAGATGGTCACGATCTGGTTCAAGCGGGCGCGCCGGTCCGTGAGGCCGTGTCGCGGCATGGTGCTATGCAAATAGTGGCGAGGATCGGTGATAGAAGGCATCCTCTCCGCCGGCGAGGCCTCCAGTTCCTGCATGGTCTGGGAAAGCCTGGAGGCCAACCACCAGAAAAGCATAACCAGTAGGCTCATCACGATGAAGCTGGGATCAAAGAACGAGGCCAGGTCAGCTTGCCAGGCGGCCACATCGGCCGTGAGGCGCTGCATGCCGTAATCCAAGTAAACCGCGAAACGCACGAGGACGACGATCACCACCCATTCCACGAAACGGAAGCGGAAGCTATCCCGAACCGTGAAGCGCAGACGCCACAACAGCCGCTGAGAGTGGATGCTCTCCAGGGTGACGACGAACACGAGCGCACAGAAAACCTCGCCAGGCCAAGCCGCGCTCAAGGCAGACACCAATTGCGATAGGGAGATGGCGATGCAGGTCAGCATGGCGGCGATGGCGATGGGGCGGATGACCTCCTCTAGCGCGATTTGAGTGGGGCTTCTGTGCCCAAAGGCTGACGCTCCCGCCCCTTCATCTGAAAGGCCAGGAGCTATCGCGGGATCGGCCGCTTCCTGGTTCACAAGAGCGCCTTTATCGCCAGACATCAAGATCACTCTCCTGCCAGATCATATAGGCGCGAATGCCCACTTCCTTGGCTCTCTCCTTGATGGTCACGAAAGGGGTTTGAGGATCCACAAGGATCAACATCACGTGAAATCCCCCTCGTTTCATCAGCAACATGTTTTCAAATAGGGCCTCGTCGGCGTGGCCGGTGATGATGATCGCCGTACCGCCCCAGGTCAAGTGCAGTTTAGCCTGGCGCAGGAGGTCGGAGAAGGGGAACTGGTCGGCGGCCCTAACCCGCGCCAAGACCTCCAAGATGTTCATAAGCTGCTCTCGCCCTTTGCGCGGCGGTAAGGTGATCAACTGCGGTTCAGGGCTCAGCAGGTCCCAGCCGTTGCAGCATAGGCCCACTGTCTGCTTCTTCTCAATGAGGTAGTTGGCGATAGAGGCGGCCACGACGATGGCCAACTCCGTGGCCGTATCCACCCGGGAGAGCGAGTACTCGCTGCGGTTGAGGTTCAAGAGGATCTGCGATTCAATGGAGATCGCCGGCTCAAAGCGTTTGACTTGCAACACGCCTTTGCTGGCGGTCGTCTTCCAATGGATGTGGCGTAGGCTATCGCCGCTCTGGTAATCCCGCACGCCGATCATGCGCGCGGGATCCTCAAAGATGCGCTGCTTGGTGGGGATGGAGCCAAAGGGCGTTTGCGCGGGCAAATCCAGCTTGGCGAGGGGCACGATCTGCGGGTAAACGGTGAGAAAATCGTTGCTGGGGATCTCGGTATCGCGTGTGTGAATGCCAAAGAGATCTCCCGAGCTCAGGACCAATGGGCCCAGAAGATAGTAGCCCCTGCGGCGACAGTCCAGCTCGTAATGAAGCACGACCTTTTCCTTGGGTAAAAGGGAGAGCACGTGATTGAAAAAGTTGGGTGACCTGAGCTGGATGGGCAAGCTTTCGTGGATCCTGAGCCAGCCCACCGGCAAAAGGTTCTTATTCCGTAGGTGCAACTTGACCGGAACGCGCTCACCCAGGAAGGCCCGATCCGTGTACTCGCGTTTACATTCTATGCCGCGCAAGGTGCGATCGGTCCAGATCTGAGAGAGAAAAAAGACCCCAAAGAGCACGTATAGCAAGTAGAAAAAGAAATCCACGCGAAACAGGGCGGCGATCAGAAAAAGGCCTATGATGAAAATGAGCAGATTCTGCATCCTGACCCTTTCTTACTGCAAGGCCCCGAGTTAGGCCTTTTCCAGTTCGCCTATATCCAGCCGGGTTTCCTCCAAGATATTGCTCAGCACGGTCATCGCATTACGCCCGCGGAGGGCGCTTTCCGGCTTGATGATCAAGCGATGTCCCAAGACGAACGGAGCCAGCTTTTTGACATCATCCGGCAAGACGTAATCTCGGCCATGGATGGCAGCCCAGGCCTGAGCCGCCTTGTAAAGGCCCAAGCTCCCCCGAGGGCTGGCCCCCAGCGCCAGGTCGTAATGCTCTCGGGTAGCTCGGACCAGACGCACGATGTAAGCGCGCACCGTCTCATCAACCGTTACATCCCATACTTGCGATTGCAAGCTGGGCAGGATATTCCCATCCACCACCTGCCCAATCGTCTCAATGGGATGTACCCGACGCAGATTGATCAGGATCTGCTGCTCGTCCTCAAAAGAGGGGTAGCCCACTTTGAGGCGTAACAGGAAACGATCCAGTTGGGCCTCAGGCAAAGGGAAGGTGCCCTCGTATTCTATGGGGTTCTGGGTGGCCAGGACCAGGAACGGCCGAGGCAACGGCCGCGTGACACCATCCACGGTGACCTGATACTCGCCCATGGATTCCAACAGCGCCGATTGGGTCCTCGGCGTAGCCCGGTTGATCTCGTCCGCCAGAAGGATGTTCACAAAGGCCGGCCCAGGCCGGAACTCGAATTCACCGGTCTTTTGGTTATAGACGGAGACGCCGGTCACGTCGTTCGGCAGGAGGTCGGGCGTGCATTGGAGGCGTTTGAAACTACAGCCCAGGGAAGTGGCTATCGCCCGCGCCAACATCGTCTTGCCGACTCCGGGGACGTCCTCAATGAGCACGTGCCCCTCACAGAGCAAGGCGACGATCATCAGCTCAATGACTTCGCGCTTGCCGACGATGACGCGCTCCGTATTCTCAATGATCGCCTGCGCAAAGGCCTCGATATCCCGAATGGTCATAGTTTGCCCCTTTTCACATCCTCACTATAAGTTTATTGTACCCCCTTTTGCCAAGAGGCCCAAGTCCTTGAAACAGGTTGAGTCCGCAGTTTCTCGGCCAGTTCGTAAAACTTTTGGCTACACCCATTGACTGGACGGCAAATCCGTGATAAAATACGTAATGCAATGGAATGGACTCTGACTTGACTCTCGTGCTTGACCGTGTTACGTCAAGAGCCGTCAGATTGCCTGGATGTCTCCAGCTTTGAGGTGATGAGAGGGCAGGTCCTTCCAACAGTTCTTTTCTAGCCGTGTCGGACGTCTGTCTGTACGGGCCTTTTCAGGGGAGCTTCTGGCCTTAGGGGTGTGACGGACCCGGCCAGGTATCGGGATTTCATTTCTGTATCTTGCGAGTGATGTCGCGGGCTTGTTTCGGAGGTCTGGAGATGGGAAAGAGGCTGTATGTGGGGAACCTGCCGTATAGCATGTCGGAAAAGGAATTGGCGGACGTCTTCACCAAAGCTGGAGTGGTCACCGACGTAGCGATCGTGACGGATCGGGACACAGGCCGTTCCAAGGGGTTTGGCTTCGTCGAGATGGCCGACGAGGCCGCCGCGATGGCCGCGGTCCAGAAGTTGAATGGCACCCAGGTTGGCGGGCGAACGATCAAGGTGGCCGAGGCCAATCCGCGCCCGGCCCGGCAAGGGCGCAGCCAAAACGCCGGTTCCGGCGCTTCGCGTGAGAAGGAAGCGAGAGGCGCCTGACCGGGGAGGTCTGAAAGAACACCGATCCCCAAAGCCCAACTCATATGGCCTTGGGGATCGTTTGCCTTCATCAGCCCGCCCATTCTAACCAGATGGGCGGGAAAATGGTTATTTCTCTTTCGACTCGCCGGTTTCTTTACTCTCGCCGCCAGCAGCAGCTTCGGCTTTTTCCTCAACCTCAGCAGGAGCAGCCGCCTCTACTTCCTCCTTCATGTGATGACTCGTCACATGCGCGACCTCGGTATCGGCGGGAGTGAGCACGGTGACGTTCGGGGGAACGACGAGATCCGCCACGGTCAGGCGTGAATGCAACGTCTCCAACTTGCCGAGGTCAACCTCAATGAAGGCGGGCATGTCCTCGGGCAAGCATTCCACTTCAACCGCCTCAAGCACTTGTGAGACCATGCCGCCCATCTCCTCGGCAGGGGCCTTGCCCCGTTGCACGAGGGGCACCTCAACGCGCAGCTTCTGCCCGGCCACGACGGCGTGAAAATCCACATGCAAGATGCGGCTGGTAATCGGATCGCGCTGTATCTCGCGGATCAACACATTGTAGCGCGTTTGATCCCCGTCACATAGAAGGGAGATCAAACGACTTGTGCCTGCCTGTCGCACGGCCCTGACCAGCGCTGAGTAGCTACATTGTACGCTTTTGGGTGCTAGACCGCGCCCGTAAAGCACACCCGGCACGACCTGAGCGCGCCGTAGAGCCTTGGTCGTCATCTTGGTATCTCGCGGCTGTACCGCGAGCGTGATCGGTGTCGCCATGTACTTCCTCCATCCAGATCCAAATCCCCATCGGGGTTGACCCGCTTTCGCGTCTTCAGCCTACGCCTAGCTGAGCTATAGACACAATAAGCCAATTATAATGATCAAGCAGGCCCCGTCAAATAAGCGCTGCGCAGGATACAAAGGAAAGCCGGCCCTCCTTTTAGAGCACCCGGCTTTCCCGGCATCAGGAGAAGGATCAAGCCGCTTTAGAGTGAAAGTTGCCGAATTGATCGAAAA
>DAOTVR010000005.1:0-2069 GCA_034436315.1 Anaerolineae bacterium | reverse complement strand
GCAAGAGGCTTTTCGCGGCAAGATGCCAAGTCTACCGGCGTCACCTCAACCCGTTCATCAGCCCTACTCCCAAAATGTAAGGTAACTAGGGGTGCTCAGATGGCTCGTCCGGCGCTCCCGTAGAGGGCGATGAACTTGAGGATCTCCTCCTTCATCCTGGCCTTGCCGCGCGCCAGGAGGTCACCCTCCTCGCGCGAGCCGATCACCCGGTGCACGTTGGGTCGCTCGGGCAACTCCGCCAGGGCCTCGCGGATGCCGGCAAGCATAGCCTGCTTGGAGCGTGTGCCGACGTTGAACTTGGCCACGCCGCGTGCAATAGCCGGGCGCACGGCCCAAGCGGGGAAACCCGTTCCCCCATGGATGACCAGAGGCACCGAGACCAGCTCGTGGATACGCGCGAGCAGCTCCAGGTCCACCGTAGCCTCTCCCTCGGCGAGCACGTGGGTGTTGCCCACCGAGACCGCCAAGGCGTCCACCCCCGTTTGTTCCACGAAATGGGCAGCCTCGGCCGGGTCGGTATAGAGGGGGCTTTCCGCGCCGGGGGCGCTGGCGTCGGCGAGGCGGCCCAGCTCGGCCTCTACGCTGGCTCCTAAAGCGTGGGCCACCTCGGTGACCTTGCGGGTCAGGGCAAGGTTCTCCGCATAAGGCAAGTGCGAAGTATCCAGCATCACCGCGTTACAGCCGGCACGCAGGCCGCGAAGCACTTGAGCGAAGGTACGAGCCTCGTTGAAGAAGACGACCGCGGGCACGGTGGCGTGCTCGGCCAAGCTGCGCGCGAGGGCGGCGAGCTCCTCCACCCCCCAGCGATCCAGCCAGGATGGATTGGCCACCGCCCCGCCGAAGCCCAGGATGGCCGGGGAGCGGGTCTCTTCGGCGGCCTCCAACACGGCCTCCAAGGAGTATGGGTCCCAGGCCTCAAAATAGCCCAGGGCGTAACCTTCGCGCATGGCCCTGGCCAGGAGGTCGTTCAGGCTGACAATGCTCATGGGCGTTTTCCCCCGTGATGGGTTGCTAAATATGTGCTGCGTGAACATTGTAATGCGCAAGGTGAAAGGCGGCAAGTGCGCACGGCGGTGCGAATCTGGATTCTAGAAGGCCCTACCAGCACCCTAGCAGGGGTTGGCAGATAAGGTGTTTTCTTGTATAATGTGGTCACAAAAATGACCACAGAATTGGGAGGAGATTATGCCCGAAATCGGAGTAAGGGAATTGAAGGCGCGGGCTTCGGAGGTCATCCGAGCGGTACGGGAGCGGCGTGCCCGCTATCTGGTGACGTACCGGGGGAGGCCGGTCGGCGTTTTGTCGCCGCTGGAGGAATCCCCAACCGAGGAAGCGTTTTGCGCCGATAGAGGCCGGGCCGTATGGGATGAGTTGGTTATGCTTGGTCAGGAGATCGGCCGCGGGTGGCGGTCGGATATGAGCGGCGCTGAGGTCTTGTCCGAGATGCGACGATAGGGGGCGAATGTGGCAGCTACCTACACCGTGGATGCCAGCGTCTTCCTGAGCGCCTTTAACCCGCGAGAGCCGAGGCATGAGGAAAGCTACCGGCTTCTGGCCCTCATGCGCGATAGCGCGACGCCCATTATCGTGCCCACATTGCTTTTGCCAGAGGTAGCCGCTGCTGTAGGACGGGGGCAAGGGGATGCTGACCTGGCCCAGCGCTTCTCTGCCGCCTTAAGGCGGCTGCCGAATGTGGTGTGGGTCACGCTGGATATAATCCTGGCCGAGCAATCTGCTGCTTTGGCAGCGCGCCATCGTTTGAGAGGTAGCGACGCGGTCTACGCGGCTGTGGCCTTGCGCTTCGGCAGCACCTTGGTCACCTTGGACAGGCAGCAACGCGAGCGCATCACTGAGACCGTCGCGGCGCAGTGGCCGGAAGAGGCTCTGAAAGAGTGGCCTGGAGGAGCGGCCAATGAGCAATCTACATCGCATTCAGTGGATTGACGCTATCCCTTTTGCTGCGCCGTCGCGCCGGCGACGGATAAACGCCTGGGCGAGATCCAGCATGGGGAAATCCGCGGGATTGCCGTGGCCACTTCCTGAGGCGGGCGGTTAACGCTCCCCCTCTT
>DAOTVR010000004.1:0-7549 GCA_034436315.1 Anaerolineae bacterium | reverse complement strand
ACCAGGTCGAGGCGCTCCGTCAGGAGCTTATGGATCTCGGCGACCCGCGCCGCGAGTATCGGCTCTGCGAGGACCGCGTGCGGTTGGGGCCGGACAAGGCCGAAGAACAGCGTCAAGCCCTGGCCCGTAGGCAAGGTTTACAGGCTGAGATAGCCCGACTAGAGGCCGAATTGGCCGCCTTTGCCAAACTGGATGAGGAGCTAGGTGCTGCGCAGCGCCTCCGCGAGGAGCATCGCGAGGCCCACGATACCTATATGGCTTATCTTAACCAGGCCCAACAGGTTGATGCTCATCGCAACAAGGTCGAGCAGCTGACCACAGAATTGAAAGCCCTGGAAGAGAGCCTGGCTGAGCTGAAGAAGGAGCACCAGCAGGCGCAGGCCGAGTACGATGAGACCCGTCATCAGCGGGTGAAGGAGCAACTGAACGCCTGGCAGCAGGACCTGGCCGCCCGCAAAGCGGAAGAGAGGGAGAAATCGGCCCGCCTAGAGTCGGTGCGCCAGGGCCTGAGAGACCTGCAAGCCTTAGAAGGCGAGCTGGCCCGGAAACAGGCGGCCTGGGAAGAGCTGGAACGCCTCAGGGAGCTGGTGGAAGATGCGCGCGAGCTGCTGCGCAAGGCGGGCCCCTATGTCACCCAGCGCCTGGTACAACACGTATCGTGCGAGGCCTCGGCATTTTACGGCGATGTCGTCGGCGACCACACCGGGCGGCTGCAATGGTCAGAGGATTACGAATTATCCCTTGAGGTCAAAGGGCGTAAGCGCACCTTCCGCCAACTCTCCGGTGGCGAGCAGATGAGCGCTGCCCTGGCCTTGCGCCTGGCGCTCTTGCGCGAGATCTCGGCCATCGACGTGGCTTTCTTCGACGAGCCCACCGCCCACCTGGATCCGGAGCGCCGCGAGGGCCTGGCGGAAAGGATCACGCAGGTCAAGGGCTTTTCGCAGCTTTTCGTCATCAGCCATGACGATACCTTTGAACGCGCCGCACAGAACTATATTCGTATCGTGAAGGACGAGCAGGGCAGCCATCAGGAAAAGGCCTAACGATGTTCAGCAAAGCGCACGTCATCGCCGCCCTAGAAGCCAAGCGCGAGCAGTTCGACGGCTTTGAGCTGCGCACGGGCGAGGACTTGCAGCGTTACGAACAGGCGCTTGATTGGCTAGGCGGCCAGGACTTGGCCACCTTGCTTCGCGAGCTGGAGCCCCGGCAACGGCCCGGCGCGCGCCCGACAGCCGAGCGCATCGCCGGCCGGCCGGTCGTGCGCCCCTTCGGTCGGCGCTTCGCCAATCACCAGGAGGCACGCGCCTGGGCACTGGGCGTGCTCCAAGGCGTGATCACGCTGGCCGTAGATGGCTCACAGATCACCCCTAGTCACGATTTCTCTATCCCCGTGGGGGCCGTCCAAGTGGGTTGGTTTGAGAACCCCCATGACGAGAGGAAGGAATACGTCAAGGACATCCGCTTCGAGGTCCTGCCCCCGGAGGAGTTGGCCGGCGAGGTGGAAGAAGGGGGCTACCCCGATCTCAAGGTGAACTTGCGCCGATTCCAGCTTGAATGCGAGGTGCTGGTGGAGCATATGCGGCGCTTCGCCGGCCGGTCTCCGGCGCCCGTGTGCTTCTTTGACGGCTCATTGATCCTGTCCTTCGCCGCGCAGATGCGCCCCGACCTGCAACGCGCCTACGTGCATGCCGTGCGCTCTTTGCTTGACGTCTCCGAGGAGACGCGGGTCCCCCTGGTGGGCTATGTGGACGCCTCCTATGCCACGGACCTGGTGACCATGCTGAGCTACCTCCTCGGGGAGGTCAAACCCACCCACCTCACGGATGGCGCGTTGCTGCGTGCCAGGATGTCCTGGGGTGACCGCACCGAGGCCTTTGTCTGCGCCCGTGACGACCGGCTTTTCGCACGAGCCGATCAGGAGTTAGACTATTACCACCGCGTGCACCTGGTCTACCTGAAAACCACGGCGGAAAACGCCCCCGTCAGGCTGGATCTGCCCGCCTGGCTGCTGGAAGCCGGCGAGATGGAGCGCGTCTTGGACGTTGTGCGCGCCGAGTGTGTGGTGGGCACGGGATACCCTTACGCCGTGGAGACGGCGGACGCTCTGGCGGTCATCACCACCGCCGACCGCGAGCGCTTCTACCGCACTTTCCAAGAGTTCATGGAGGCCCTGGGCATCAACCTGCGTTACTCGCGCAAGGCCTATAGCAAGCGCACACGACGATAGTTCTCGGCAATCAAGGGCCAGTGAGCCCACTCTCGCCGATCACCGAAAACCGAGCGCTGAAAACCGGAGTAACTATGTTCATCGGCAAGATCATCAGCTCAAGTTCGCATGTGGATTATCTCTGCCAGGTCTACGGCCCAGGGGAAGCCGAGCGCGTCCCCGAGCCACATGACTATGGCTTCGGCACCCTTGTGGCCGTGGAGCTCGCGGATGGCGGCTACCTGGTGGGGGCGATCTATAACACGACCCTGATGAACCCCGAATTCGGGAACCTCGGCCCGCGCCTCTCGCCTCGGGAGGAGTTGGCCGTCTTCTCTCCGGATTACCTGGCCGAGAAGGCCACCCTGGTGAACGTGGTCATCCTGGGCGCCGTGGAGCGAGGGGGCGCCGTACACCAAGGGGTGCCCGTGGTGGCTGCCAGCACCGACGCGCGGGTGCGCCGGCTTGAGCGCGAGGAGATCATCGCCTTCCACCAAACCGAAGACGGGCTACGTTTGGCCTATCTGCCCATGCTGGCCACGATGACCCATCCGCTGGCCCCCCACCTGATGGCCCAACTGATCGCCACCTTAAGTGAGCTATTCCCCCAGGAGGCCCAGCGCCTGGCGATCCTGGCCGGCAACCTGGCCTGGAAATCGCGCGTGGAGCCGGTGGGCTGAAAGGGAGGGAGGCGAAATGAGCGCAACAAATCCGACGCCTGAGAAGCCCATCGGCACGACCAAGGGCCCCGGTGAGACGCCCCAAGAGTTCACCTTCGTCGCCCCTGACCCCGAGCAGCGCGTCAAGTTCGGCGAATTCGTCTATTACGAGGCTTGGATCGGCGGCCAGCGACGCCAAATCCTCGGCCGCGTGAGCGGCCGCGTGCCGCTGCGCCTCTTCCCCGACACCTTCATGGCCGACCCGACCATCCCGCCCCAAACCGTGGCCGAGCTCTTGGGCTTTGAGCAGGGGGTACACGAGCTCTTTGAGATCAAGGCGACGATCCTGGGCTACTTTGATCCGGCGATGGGCTTTGTCAACCCCCGCGTGCCTCCCCGCTCCGGGGCGCCGATCTACATTGCGCCCGACGAGATGCTCGCCGAGGTGCTCTGCCGCTGCAAGCCGGGGGAGCTCGGCGCCGTGCACATCGGCTCCCTACTGAGCCGGCCCGGCGCGAACGTGCCCATCGTCCTGGATGCGCGGGGCTTTACCAGCACGCATTTGGCGATCATCGCCTCCACCGGCTCGGGCAAGAGCTACTTGGCGGGGGTCATCCTAGAGGAGCTGATGCGCCCCTACAACCGCGCCGCCGTGCTGGTGATCGACCCCCACGCCGAGTACGACACCTTGGTGGAGATGCAGGATCATCCGGCCTTCCTCCAGGATGGCTACCGCCCCGAGGTCAAGGTTGTGCGCCCCAAGGATATCAAAGTGCGCGTCTCGTCCCTAGAGATCGGCGACTTGCGCTATCTCCTGCCCAACCTATCGGAGAAGATGCACTATACCCTAGGCCAAGCTTATAACCGGGTGCGCAGAGAGTATGGCGATAAATGGACACGAGCCCAGCTCAAGGTGGCCATCCGCTCCGGCGGCGAGGAACGGCCGGTCACGGACCCCTCCCTGGATGCGGCTGGCGAAGAAGATTCCACAGTGGGCGCGCTGATATGGCGGGTGAACTCTGTCCTCGGCTCGGCCATCTTCAGCGACGATACCGACCTGCCCCTGATGGAGCTACTGCGACCGGGGCGCTGCACCGTCCTGCAACTCAACGAGATCCCCGAACGCGAACAACAGACCATCGTGGCCACCTTGCTACGGCGCATCAACGAGGCGCGCAAAGATACGATGCGCGGGCTAGTCCGTCAGACCAGCGAGCGATATCTGCCCTACCCGGTCTTTGTGCTCATTGAAGAGGCCCACAACTATGCCCCCGCCGACGCCGAGATCGTCAGCACGCCGATCCTCAAACAGATCCTCTCCGAGGGGCGCAAGTTCGGCGTGGCCGTGGGGCTGATCAGCCAGCGCCCCGGCAAGCTGGACCCCGATGTGCTCTCGCAGTGCATGACCCAGTGCATCATGCGCATCGTCAACCCCGTGGACCAGGCCCGCGTGGCCGAGAGCGTGGAATCGGTGGGGCGCGACCTGCTCGCCGAGCTTCCCGCCCTCTCCAAGGGCCAGGTGATCGTGGCCGGGGCCTCGGTGAACACCCCCGTCTTGGTGCAGGTGCGCACCCGGCTGACCCGACACGGCGCCGAGAACCCCGACGCGCCCAAGGAGTGGCTGAGTTATTTCAGCGAGGAGGCCGAACGCCAGCGCCGGCGGGATCATGCTCCCCCAGGCGATACCCCGCGCCCGCGCGGGCCGGGAAGGCTTTACCGGTAAAGGAGGCCGGCTATGCGCATCACCGCTCAAGTCCCCATGCGTATTGACCTCGCCGGGGGCACGCTAGATGTCTATCCCCTCTACCTCTTTGAGGGCGGAGGGCTGACGGTCAACGCGGCCGTTGACATCCGGGCCTACGCCAGCATAGTTACGCGCCCAGATCGGCGCATCATCATGCGCTCGGAAGACCTGGGATGGGTAGAGGAGATACCCTCTCTGGAAGACATGCGCTTCGGCGGGCGCTTGGAGCTGATCAAGCGCGCCCTCAGCTACTATCGGCCCCAAGTCGGCCTGGAGATCACCGTACGCAGCGAAGCCCCGGCCGGCTCAGGCCTGGGGGCTTCCTCGGCTCTCCTGATGGCCCTCTCTCATTGTCTCAACGAGCTCACCGGGCGGGGCCTGAGCCACGCCGAGATCATCGACCTAGGGGCCAACATTGAGGCCCAAGTCATCGGCATCCCCACGGGCAAGCAGGATTACTTTCCCCCGATCTACGGCGGGGTGTGCGCCATGTGGTTTGACGTGGACGGCTGGCGCTTTGAGAGCCTATCCCAAGGAAACGCCCTCCTTGAGGGCCTGAACGAGCGCCTGATCGTCTCCTACACGGGCATCCCCCACTCTTCGGCGGTCACCAACTGGGCCATGCTCAAGCGCTACATCGATCACGAGGGCGATACGGACGCGCGCATGAAGGAGATCAAAGCCATCGCCCTGGCCATGCGCGAATGCTTGCGTGCGCTGGACTGGGCTGGCTTCGCGCGCCTTCTGGACGCCGAATGGAGATTGCGCAAGGGCTTGGCCGAGGGCGTGACCACTCCCGAGATCGACGCCATCATCGCCGCTGCCCAAGCTGCCGGGGCGCTGGCGAGCAAGATCTGTGGAGCTGGGGGTGGCGGTTGCATGATCACCGCCGCCGAGCCGGATCACGTGCCCGCCGTGCGCGCGGCCCTGGCCGCTGCCGGCGCCAAAGTGTTGCCCGCCCGCCTCGTGGCCGAGGGACTCGTCCTGAAGCGAGAGGGAAACGATCACGTATCGGGATTCTTGACGTAACATGGCCTTTGGCATATACTAGTCATCCGATATCTCATGGGAGAGGAGTGCACTATGCCTACAGCCACGATCAAGTATCACAAGCGAGAATGGACCGTGGAAAGCGGCATGACGGTGCGCGCGGCTATCGAAAAGATCGGGTTAGATCCCTATGCCGTGCTCGCTTTGCGCGATAAGAAACTGATCAACGATCAGACCATCATTGAACCAGGGGACGAAATCCGTCTGGTAAACGTCATCTCCGGCGGTTAAATCCTTTTGGTAGAGGCCCTAATGAAGTGTGCCAAGTGTGGCGGTGTTGCGGTCATCGGAATGCCCCAACACCGCCTTAATCTCTGTGCCGAGCATTTCGCGGAGTGGGTGCCCAGCATGGTGCAGCGTACCATCGAGCGGTACGCCATGTTCACCCCCAACGAGCGCATCCTGGTGGCCGTCTCGGGGGGCAAGGACTCGTTGAGCCTTTGGGAGATCCTCGTCCGACTCGGCTACCAGACCGAAGGGCTCTATATCAACCTGGGCATCACCCACGAGGACTATTCCGATAACTCCCAGAGGTATGCAG
Organism: Anaerolineae bacterium; assembly: GCA_034436315.1. Lineage (GTDB taxonomy): Bacteria > Chloroflexota > Anaerolineae > UBA1429 > UBA1429 > DAOTVR01. Next base: position 1,349 of record DAOTVR010000004.1, on the reverse strand, counting down.
AAGCCTTCGCCGCGAGCCACAACCTGCGCCTGCACGTGGTCAACGTCCGCGAAACCTATGGCCAGGCCATCCCGGACCTGGCCCGTGCGCGCAAGCGCGGCGCCCGTGCCTGCTCTGCCTGCGGCACGGTGAAGCGGCATATCATGAACCGTGTCGCTTACGAGGGCGGCTTTGCGGCCATCGCCACCGGACATCAGGTGGACGACGAGGCCGCGACGCTCCTGCAAAACGTGCTCCGTTGGCAGGCAGGGTATCTCCTGCGCCAAGCGCCGGTCCTGCCGTCCACACACCCCAAGCTGGCGCGTAAGGTCAAACCCCTCTGTCACCTCTATGAGCGCGAGACCGCTGCCTACGCCCTCGTGCGGGGGATAGAATTCGTCGACCAGGAGTGTCCCTTCTCGGTCAACGCCAAAACGATCTTTTATAAGGGGATCCTCAACCAACTAGAGAGGCGCTCGCCGGGGACCAAGATGCAGTTTTACTTGAGCTTTTTGCAGGCCCGCGAAGAGGGCCTCTTCCGCCGGGAGGCCCCTGAGGTCGAGCTCGCTGCCTGTCGCCGCTGCGGCCAGCCCACGACGGCCGAGGAGCTCTGCGCCTTTTGCCGCCTTTGGGAGACCGCGCCAAGAGCTCAGTCGGAGTGAGCCCCGTTCAACCCAAAAGGCGATAACCGATCATGCGAGAGCGTTCGTTCCTTTTCACCGTTTTAGTGGCCCTTTTCTGCGTAGCCCTCCTGGTGAGCAACATCATCGCGGGCAAGCTCTGGGCTGCGCCGGCCGGATTGGTCCTGCCGACGGCCGTCTGGCTATTCCCCATCGTCTACATCCTCGGTGACGTGATCCCCGAGGTCTATGGGCTCAAAGCGGCGCGCCAGGTCATCGCCCTGGGTTTTTGCCTGAACCTGATGGCCGTCTTGTTCTTTTACCTTTGCCTGGCCCTGCCGGCCCCGGCCTTCTGGACGGGTCAAGAAGCGTTCCGGACGGTGCTCGGCTTCACGCCGCGCCTGCTTGTCGCCTCGTTCATCGGCTATCTTGTGGGCACCAACGCGAACGCCTGGACCCTCGTCCTCATCAAGAGAGCGACGGGCACCAGATGGCTATGGATGCGCACCATCGGCAGCACGATCGTGGGGGAGACGCTGGATAGCGCCTTCTTTATCACCATCGCCTTTTGGGGCACGGTGCCGGTCGGCGTGATCCCGGTGATGATCTTCTGGCAGGCGTCGTTCAAGATCCTCTACGAGATCCTCGCGACGCCGTTGACTTATATGGTTGTGAATTGGGTGAAACACATGGAGGGCGTCAATGAAAGTCCTGGGCAAGCCGGATGCCAAGCCGTCGCGTGAATTGGAC
>DAOTVR010000003.1:0-2954 GCA_034436315.1 Anaerolineae bacterium | reverse complement strand
AAGCGATCGTCGGCGATCACCACACAGCACGGATGATCGGGCCAGCTCGCGGTGTAATAAGTAAGGATGCGCCCCCAACCCTGGCGCTCGGCGTCGGTTAGAAAGGGCTCGGTATTGGAGGTGGCGTCCACTTGGCCCGTCTTCAGGGCAGCGATCATGTCGCCCAGGGTGCTCATGTAGACCAGCTCCACGTCACGCTCTGGGTCGAGCCCCGCTCCTTGAAGCGCCTGGCGCAGGAGCACATCTAGGATGGAGGCGCGGATGGTGGCGATCCTTTTGCCCCGTAGGCCGGCCAGGTCGGTGAGCCCATCTTCTTTGCGCACCAGGAGGCCGTCGCCACCCCGACCGGTCATGGCCACGATGTGTAGGGGACTTCCTTGGGCGATGGCCGCGATGGCTGTGGTCACCGGCACAGCACCCACCTGGAAATCACCGCGTTGCAGGGCCTCAATGATCTCGGTATTGCTGGCCACGAGGCGCACGCTGACCTCCAGGCCGCGTTGGCGATAGAGTCCTTGCCGGTCGGCGATGTAGAAAGGGGCGTGGTCGTTGGCCGTGCGCACGCCGATGACCAGGGAGGTGGCGCGTCCGCGCCCACCGCACCCTAAGACGAACATCAGAGGAAGCACTAAAGCCCATAAACGCATCTTTTTCACCGTTTTCCCTCCGCAAACGAAAAGCACCCAGGCCACAAAGATGGCTGGGTGCCGATAGCCAAGCTGTGCTGAGATGCAAAACCTGGCTCAAGCTAACATGCCGATCAGTTGCCGAATATTATACTTCGCCGTCCTGCGCTGTCAACCTTTTTGACAGTCCCTGGGGAGATGGTTAATCTACCCTTGCGCCAGGGGGTGCCGTCGCGCTGGCGCGTTATCATCCTGGAGGCGAAACCGGTGCGTCAATGAAGGGCCAGGACGTTTTCCCCACGGGCAAATTACCCTTGGAGTTCATGCAGGGCCTGCTCCAAGCCTGCACCCGCCCCGATAGTCGCCTTATTGCCGGGCCGCGTGTGGGGGAAGACGTGGCGGTCATCGACATGGGCGAACGCTACATGGTGGTCAAAACCGATCCCATCACCTTCGCCACCGATCAGATCGGTTGGTACGCGGTGCATGTGAACGCCAATGACATCGCCACCAGCGGCGCACGCCCCCTGTGGATGCTCAACACGATCCTTCTCCCGGAGCACGAGACCACGCCGGCGTTGGTGCGTTCCATCTTTGAGCAGTTGCGCAGCGCCTGTGAGGAGTTGGATATCACCCTGGTAGGAGGGCATACCGAGGTGACCTGGGGCCTTGATCGCCCCATCGTGGTGGGGGTGCTGATCGGCGAGGTAGCCCGCGACAAGCTCATCACAACAGCCGGGGCCAAAGTGGGGGATAAGCTTCTGCTCGTCAAGGGCATCCCTATTGAAGCTACGGCGGTGATCGCCCGGGAGCGGGCCGCCGACCTGCGTCGGCGGGGTTATGACGAGGCTTTCTTGCGCAAAGCCCAAGGGTATCTGTACGATCCGGGGATCAGCGTTGTCGCCGCTGCGCGCCTGGCCGCAGCTCACCAGGGCGTGCACGCCATGCACGATCCTACCGAGGGTGGCCTGGCGACGGGGTTACACGAGCTGGCCTTTGCTGCAGGCACGGGATTATGCCTGGAGGCGGATCGGGTGCCCGTCCTTCCCGAGGCGCAGCGCCTCTGTCTGGAGTACGGCTTGGACCCTCTGGGAGCCATCGCCTCTGGCGCCTTGATCGTCGCCGTTGCCCCCGAACACGCCGCTAGCCTTCTGCGAGCCTACGCCGACGCGAGTATCCCCTGTGCTTGTGTGGGAGAGCTGCTGCCCCCTGAGGAGGGCCTCACCATGATCCGGGATGGGCGGCGCCAGCCCCTACCGCGCTACGATGCCGACGAGATCACCAAAGTGTTCTAAGTCGTTGTTTCGCCCTGCGCGGCCCTTGCCAGGCGTTGAGCGAACTCTTGCTCCTGTTCTAAGGAAGTGATCTCCTGGTCGAGCAAGGCGTCGCGCACGCGCGAGAGGATCTCACCGTAGACCGGCCCCGGCGGGACCCCGAGCGCCTTGAGGTAATGCCCGTCGATGTGAGGCGCTATCTGAGAAAGCCGCTGCTCATACAATTCCAAGCGCTGACGCACGCGCTCAGAATCCGTCAGGACGGTGAGCACGAAACGCGCCTCCCGCGAGAAGGGATGCAGAAGGCGATAGATGGTGCTGGGCAACATCGCCGGGGCGCGCAATTCGTTCAGGGACTCTCGTAAGCGCACCACCTCGTGGAGGAAGCTGGCATCGCTTTTGGGGATATGTAGGTGGGCCACGAACGAATCCAGTTCCCCGGGCGTCATGGAGCTGGTGAGCAGGGCCAGGTAGCAGAGGCTGAGGATGGGGGTATTGCCCCTGTCTTCACCTTGGGCGGCCTTGTCTCCGGTGGGCCAGGCGTGGACGCGTTCGCGTAGCCGGGCAAAGAGCGAAGCCATATCCCGCGTATAACGCAAGTTAGGATGAACGTGCGAGAGCACGCCCATGTGTTCCAAACGCTCCAGGCTGCGTTCCGGCTCATCTTCGTTGAGCAAGAGATAGAGCTCATGGCGCAACCGCTCGCCCGTAACGTGATCCAGCAAGTCCAGGGCATCGTCGATCAATTGGGCGGTACGCTCCTCAATAGTGAATCCCAGGCGCTGCTCAAAGCGCACGGCGCGCAGGATGCGCGTGGGATCCTCCACAAAGCTGAGGTTATGGAGCACGCGGATCAGCCCTTCTTTCAGGTCACGCTCGCCGCCGTAATAGTCCAGTAGCTCCCCATACCGGTCGCGGTCTAAACAGATGGCCATGGTGTTGATGGTGAAATCGCGCCGGTAAAGGTCCTGTTTGATGGAGCTACGCTCCACCTGGGGGAGTACGGTGGGGCGCTCGTAGAACTCGGTGCGCGCGGTGACGAAATCCAGCGAGG
>DAOTVR010000002.1:0-13201 GCA_034436315.1 Anaerolineae bacterium | reverse complement strand
TATGCGCGCACCGAATATTGCGTCCGCGAGGTGTTCCCCGGTTGTACGTTGGTTGAGGCCCGGCCCCTCACGGGGCGCACCCATCAGTTGCGGGTGCATTTCCGCGCCATCCATCACCCGGTCGTCGGCGACCGTGTGTACGGTTATCGTCGCGGGGCGATCGCCTCGCCGCGACAATTCCTCCATGCCTGGAAGTTGGCCCTCACCCACCCCACCACAGGCGCTCACCTGGAGTTCACCGCCGAGCTCCCCGAAGACCTTGCCGCCGTCCTGCAAATGTTGCGCGCTCAGCGCTAGGGCACTTGGCAAAGGGGCGCGTTCCTGTTATCATAGCCCAACGTGGACTTGATCCCGAGACTTGCCGCCACAGACGCGGAGATTGAGGAGAAACCGGATGCGCGAAGTGACCATCGCTGTCGCTCAAATGAGCCCCGTTCTGAATCAAATCGAGCAGAACCTGAGCACGATGTGCAAGATGGTGGAGGACGTCTGCCTGCAACAAAAGGTGGACATCATCGTCTTCCCCGAGCTATGTACCACCGGATATGAGTGTGGAGTGCGTTTTGCGGATCTGGCCGAGCGCGTTCCCGGACACGCGGTGAACGTCTTGGGCAAGCGCGCCGCCGAATATGGCGTGCATATCGTCTTCGGCCTGGCCGAAAAGCAGAAGGTGGAGAGCGTGATCTACAGCGCGGCGGTGTTGATTGATCCCGAGGGGGAGGTCTTGGCGGATTATCAGAAGGTGCACCTCAGGGGCGAGCAGAGGCTCGCCTTTCGTCCGGGCTTCAAGTTCGTGACCGCGGAGACGCGCTTTGGTGTCGTGGGGCTTTTGGTGGGTTGGGATTTGGCCTTTCCCGAGGCCGCGCGCTGCCTGGCCTTGGAGGGCGCCGAGCTCATCTGCGTTTGTGGCAGTTGGGAAAGCCCCCAGGAGAACGAATGGCGCAGTTATTGCTTCGCCCGCGCCTACGAGAACGCCGTTTTCTTGGCCGCCTGTAATCGGGTGGGCGAGGAGCCGACGTACTCCTTCTTCGGCGAGAGCATGATCGTCGGCCCCAGGGGCGCGGTTCATGCTCGCCTGACGGAGAGCGAGCCGGGGATTGTCCTGGCGACCATTGACCTGGATCAGGCGCGCCGTTATCAGGAGGAAACGCAATTGCTGCAGGCGCGTCAGCCGCGCAGCTACCGTGAAGTGGTCAAGATGTACTGAGGAGGAAGTCCTGTGCGTATCGTCGATCTGCGTAGCGATACCGTGACCTTGCCGACGCCAGCCATGCGCGAGGCTATGTACCGCGCCGAGGTGGGCGACGACGTCTATGGCGAAGACCCCACCGTGAATCGCCTGGAGGCGATGGCCGCCGAACGCATGGGCAAGGAGGCGGCCTTGTTCGTCGTGAGCGGCACGATGGGCAACTTGGTCTCTCTATTGACTCACTGTGGCCGGGGCGATGAGGTGATCATGGGGGATAAGGCCCACTCTTTCCTCTATGAGGCTCAGGGCGCTTCGGTGCTCGGGGGCATCGCCGTGCGCACCGTGCCCAACTTGCCCAACGGGATGCTTGACCCGGCGGATGTGGAGGCGGCCATCCGCGAGGATAACGTGCACTTTCCGCGCACGCGCCTGATCTGCCTGGAGAACACCCACAACCGCTGCGGAGGGGCGGTGCTCACGCCGGCGCAGATGGCCACGATCCGCGAGATAGCCCTACGGCACGGCCTGGCCGTGCATCTGGACGGGGCGCGCATCTTTAATGCCGCCGTGGCTTTGGGCATTGAGGCGAAAGAGATCGCCGCCCAGGCCGACTCGGTGCAGTTCTGCTTCTCTAAGGGGCTATCTGCTCCGGTCGGCTCGGCGATCTGCGGGTCGGCGGAGTTCATCAAGGCTGCACGGCGCAACCGCAAGATCGTGGGGGGAGGGATGCGCCAGGCTGGGGTCATCGCCGCGGCGGCCATCGTCGCTTTGGAACAGATGGTGGAGCGCTTGGCCGAGGATCACGAGAACGCGCGCATCCTGGCCGAGGGGTTGGCCGAGATACCCGGCTTTGAGGTGGATCTGAGCACCGTGCAGACCAATATCATCATCTTTGGCTTGACTGACACTCGCGTGAGCGCGAAAGACGTGGTCAGGGCCTTGGCCGCCGAGGGGGTGAAGATCGGGGTCATTGACGCCAGACACTTTCGGGCCGTGACCCATTACGGCATCACCCGGGAGGATATCGATGTGGCCCTCATGGTTGCCCGAAAGGTGATGAGCCGGCTGTGATGAACAAGCGGACGGGGGCGCGGTTTCCCATCTCGGAGCCTTATCTCCTCTTTCTGATCTTTGCGGGCATCGCCCTGGGCACCGTCCTGCTGCGGCAAGCGCCGCGCTTCGCCCTGCTTTGGGTGACGCTGGTCATCCTCAGCTTGCTCTATCGCAGCAAGCACACGGTGGAGATAGGGTTTTCCCTGCCCAGCGTGGGGCGCGGGGCGCTGTTAGGGCTGGTGATCTCCGTGCCGCTGCTGGCCTTCCTTTCAGACCCATTGCGAGCCTTCTCCGAGAGGCTTTATAATACGCGTGATATCGTCCTCCTGTTCTATCAGGTGTGCTTTATCTCCGCACCGCTTGAGGAGTACTTTTTCCGGGGGATCGTGCAAGACCAAAGGGGTTCTTCGGTGAGCATCGCCCTCTATGCGCTGACGGCTTTGCTCTACTTTCTTCCCTACGCGCCTCTCTTGGCTACATTCATCGTCTTTGTAGCCCTGGGGGTGTTGGGCATCGTCTATAGCTATGTGCGCGAGCATTACGGCCTTGCGGCTTCCATCGCTTGTCACGTCGTGGTGGGGTTTGTCTTGCAGGTGTTGCCTTCGCTGATCGCCAGCCTGCGTACGATGCTCAGATGATAAGAGCGGCCAAGGCTATCGGAGGCGTGTGGTGAGGACCTTTGGGCGTGTCGTTTGGATCGTCTTGGGGGCCTTGCTGACCCTTCTCTTGGTCGGGCCGTTTCTCATCCCTATTCCCCCTCTGAAAGGTACGCTGCCGCCTGAGCAGCTTGCCGATATGGATAGCCGCTTCCTAGAGGTCAACGGCCTGCGCGTGCATTACAAAATCGCCGGCCAAGGGAAGCCGGCCCTGGTGTTGCTACACGGATTTGGGGCCAGCGTGTTCTCCTGGCGCGAGGTGATGGCGCCTTTGGCCGAGAGGGCCACGGTGATCGCCTTTGATCGGCCGGGCTTCGGCTTGACCTCCCGCCCGATGCGCGGGCAGTGGAGCGGCCCCAACCCGTACAGCCAGGAGGCGCAGGCCGACCTGACCGTGGCCCTGCTGGACAAGCTGGGGATACAGGAGGCGGTGCTGGTGGGCAACTCCGCTGGCGGCACTGTGGCCATCCTCACTGCCTTGCGCCATCCGCAGCGCGTCCGGGCCCTGGTGTTGGTGGATGCCGCCGTCTATGTCGGCGGTGGGGCGCCGGCGTGGATTCGCGCGCTCGCGGGCACGCCGCAGATGGATCGTTTGGGTCCGCTTTTAGTGCGCTCCATTCGCAGCCGAGGCGAGGCCCTCCTGGAGCTGGCTTGGCATGATCCCGGTAAGATCACCCCTGAGATCAAGGCCGGGTATTTGAGGCCCCTGCAGGCTCAGGATTGGGATCGGGCCCTTTGGGAGACAGTGTTGGCCAGCCGCCCCCTAAAGCTGGAGGAGCGACTCAAGGAACTCCAGGTACCGGTTCTGGTGATCAGCGGGGACGATGATCGCGTCGTGCCCACGGCCCAGAGCGTGCGCTTGGCCCAGGAGCTTCCGCAGGCAAAGTTGGCGATCCTGCCCGATTGTGGCCATGTGCCCCAGGAGGAATGTCCGGAGGCCTTTTTGCGAGAGGTCAGCGAGTTTCTGGGCGCATTGCCCTTGAGCCCTATTTGGCCGTCCAAAGAGACCTTTGGAGGGAAATCCGGTTCATGTCTTTGAAGCCTTTCGTCTCCGTCATTGTGCCGGTTTACAATGAGGAATACCTGCTTCCCGCTTGTCTGGAAGCCCTCAAGCAGCAGGACTATGATGGCCCCTACGAGATCGTCGTCGTAGATAACGCTTGCACCGATCGCAGCCCGGAGATCGCCCGCGCGATGGGGGTACGGGTGGTCAGCGAGCCGCGCAAGGGGGTGGTCAATGCCCTGCGGACGGGCTTTGCGGCTACGCGCGGGGAGATCGTCGCCTGCACGGACGGCGATACGTGCGTGCCACGAGATTGGCTCTCGCGGTTGGTCGCCGCGCTGAACTCCGGACCTGACGTGGTCGCCGCAGGGGGGCTTTACATCTTTCACGATGCTTCCTGGTGGCTGCGTTTGCTGATTCCGTTCTTTAACCTCTTCAACTGGCATCTCAACGGCTCGAACCTGGCGGTGCGACGTTGGGCCTATGAGGCGATCGGGGGCCTTGATCCGGAGATCGTCTTGGGTTGGGATGCGGCGATAGGGTTCCGGCTGCGCCGTGTGGGGCAGGTGGTGCTGGATCGCGAACTGTTCGTCAAGACCTCTGCGCGCAGCTACCGGGCGTTTCTCTGTCTGCGTTACGCTCTCAATTACGTATGGCTGGCCCTTTTGGGGCGGCCGCTCCTTCGGGCTATGCCGGACATTCGTCTTCCTCCGGGTCGGCGCCCCGCCAGGGGATGGCTCTCCGGGGTCGCCGTCTTGATGATCGCCCTCGGCCTATTTACCTTTGCCGCGGTGAGCCCGGGCGCCCAGGCTTTTGGCCCCGTGTTTGATCGGGGGCAGGTGGAACAGGCCGTGGTCGCTTTGACCTTTGATGATGGGCCTAACCGACGCACGATGGAGTTGTTGGACATCCTGGCCCGCTATGGCGTCAAGGCCACCTTTTTTGTGGTCGGCGAGGACGTGCAGCAGCGGCCTGAGCTGGCGCGACGCATCGTCGCCGAGGGACATGCGATCGGCAATCACACGTATAGCCATCCTTTGCTGATGGCCGCCGAAAGGCCCGCGAGAATCGAGCGAGAGTTGGACGAGGCTACGGAGGCTATTCGGGCTGCGACCGGCGTCACACCCACGATCTTTCGCCCTCCACATGGCTGGCGGAGCCCTTGGCTGGTTGACCTGGCATGTCGCCAAGGTTATACCGTGGTGACTTGGAGCGTGGCTTTAGAGGATGGGTTGGGGCTCTCGCCCGAGACGATTGCCGAACGCGTCCTTAACCGGGTGCGGCCTGGGGCCATCATCCTCCTCGCTGAGGAAGGGGAGGGCGAGTCGGAGCTTTCTACGGACAACGCCATGCTCGCCTTGCCGAGGATCATTGAGGCCTTGCAGGCGCGGGGGTACCGCTTCGTCACCGTGCCCGAGCTCATTCAGATGTCTGCAGGCTTGAACGGGGACGAGACCCCCTTTTTCAGCGACGTGAGCCGGCTTTGGGGGCTCGGCTGCGGGCGGCTAAATAGCGCAATGGAGGGCCCGGCGCGATGAATCAGAACGCCTTGAGAATCAACCCGTACTGGAGCCAGCCTCTGGAGGCCCTGTGCGCTCAACTGGGCTGTACGACCGAGGGCTTGAGCACCGAGGAGGCCGAGCGCCGTTTAGAGCGGTTTGGGCCTAATGCCCTGGGGGCGCGCAAGAGGGTCTCGGCGTTGGGGCTTTTCCTGGGACAATTCAAAAGCCCGCTCGTGCTCATTTTGCTCTTCGCCGCGGTGATCTCGGCCCTCGTCCAAGAGTGGGTGGACGCGACGATCGTTATGGTCGTTTTGCTCGGCAGCGCTGTGTTGAGCTTTGTCCAAGAATACGCTGCCAGCAACGCGGTGGAAAAGCTCCGCGAACGGGTGCGGCTCAAGGTCACCGTCCTACGCGATGGCCAGCCCACCACCCTGCCCACGGAGGAGATCGTCCCAGGCGATGTCGTGCTCCTCTCGGCAGGCAGCCTGGTGCCGGCCGATGGGCTCGTTTTGGAGGCCAAGGACTTTTTCGTCAACCAGGCGGTGTTGACGGGCGAGACCTTTCCGGTGGAGAAAAGGCCCGGCCAAGTCCCGGGGCGGGCCACCTTGGCCGAGCGCAGCAATTGCGTCTTCATGGGCACCAACGTGCGCAGCGGCACCGCTCGCGTCCTGATCGTGCAGACCGGGGCCGACACCGCCTACGGACAGATCGCCAAGCGGCTGGAGTTGCGCCCGCCAGAGACCGAGTTCGAGCAGGGCATCCGCCGCTTTGGCTATATGCTCACCCAGGTGATGTTGGTGCTGATCCTGGCCGTCTTTGCGGTGAACGTGTTCTTCGCCAAGCCCGTGCTGGATTCGCTGCTCTTTGCCGTTGCCTTGGCGGTAGGGATGGCCCCAGAGTTATTGCCGGCGATCATCACCATCAACCTCTCCAAGGGGGCACAGGCCATGGCCAAGCATGGGGTCATCGTGCGCCGATTGGCCTCCATTGAGAACTTTGGCAGCATGGACGTGCTGTGCACCGACAAGACCGGCACCCTGACCGAGGGCGTCGTGCGCCTGGATGGGGCCTTGGATTTGCACGGCCAACCCTCGGAGGAGGCCCTTCTCGCCGCCTATCTGAACGCCCACTATCAGACGGGGTTGGTCAACCCGCTGGACGAGGCGATCACCGCCGCCGCCCACCCCGACATCGCCGGCTACGAGAAGGTGGACGAGATCCCTTACGATTTCGTGCGCCGACGTTTGAGCATCGTGGTGCGTAAGGATGGGCGGCACACGCTCATCGCCAAAGGGGCACTGGAGAGCATCTTGGCAGGATGCACGCTGGTCCGCGAGGGAGATGCCGTCGTACCCTTGAGCGAGGCATACCGCGCCGAGATCAAGGAGCGCTACACGCAGTGGAGCGGTAAAGGCTACCGTGTCTTGGGCTTGGCTACCAAAGAGGTCCCCCCGCAGCAGGTCTATCAGCGGAATGACGAACAAGAGATGACCTTCCTCGGCTTCCTGCTCTTCTTTGATCCTCCCAAGCCGGGCGTGCAGAGGGTCATCGCCGACCTGGCCGCGCACGGCGTGCAGCTCAAGATCATCACCGGCGACAACCGCCTGGTGGCCACGCACATCGCCGAGACCGTGGGTTTGAAAGTGACCGGCGTGCTCACCGGCGCCGACTTGGATGACCTGCGCGATGAGGCCCTCTGGAACAAGGCGGAGCAAACCAATCTCTTCGTGGAGGTAGATCCCAACCAGAAGGAGCGCATCATCCTGGCCCTAAAGAAGACGGGCCATGTCGTGGGTTACATGGGCGATGGGATCAACGACGCGCCGGCGCTTCAGGCGGCGGATGTGGGCATCTCGGTGGACAAGGCGGTGGATGTAGCCAAAGAGGCCGCTGACTTTGTGCTGTTGGAACAGGACCTGGGGGTGTTGCACGACGGCATCCTCCAGGGGCGCACGACCTTCGCCAACACCCTCAAGTACGTCTTTACCACCACCAGCGCCAACTTTGGCAACATGTTCAGCATGGCCGGGGCCTCGCTCTTTTTGCCCTTCTTGCCTTTGCTAGCCAAGCAGATCTTGGTGAACAACTTTCTCTCCGACTTCCCGGCCATGGCCATCGCCACCGATAGCGTCGATCGTGAGCTGGTGGAGAGACCCCATCGTTGGGATGTCAAGTTCATTCGTAACTTTATGTTCGTCTTCGGCGCGGTGAGCTCGGTGTTTGATTATGCCACTTTTGGCCTGTTATTATATGTCGTTCGGGCTTCGGAAAGCGCGTTTCGCACGGGCTGGTTTGTGGAGTCGCTCCTAACGGAACTCTTGGTCGCCTTGGTGGTACGAACTCGCCGGCCCCTTTTCAGGAGCAAGCCGGGCAAGTACCTATGGATCTCCACGCTCCTGGTCACCATCGTGGCCGTCCTCTTGCCCTATGTGCCGTCGCTGAACGGCATCCTGGGCTTTGTCCCCTTGCCGGCGCCCGTGATGCTGATGGTCATCGGCATTACCCTGCTCTATGTCGTGGCCTCCGAGCTGACGAAACGGGTCTTTTTCGCCAGGGTAAGCTTCTGAAGAACACCGAATGTGTTATAATAGTCATGGGGCGAGCGATCGCGTTGGCTTGAGGGGACGTCTTGCCCTCGTGCAAGTAGAAGGGGGGAATGATGCACAGGTCACGTCGGTTGCTGTTTCCCGGCAAGGGATCCCCGAAGACTCTTCATGTCAAGTCGTGGCGACGGGCGGCGGTCGCCGAGCTGGATCGCACCGAGCCGGTCTCATCCGTTCCGGGCATCGGCTCAGAGCTCGCGCGCTTTGAGGACAAGTCCTCTAGGGCCAAGAGAATCCTGATCCTGATGAGCGACACCGGCGGGGGACACCGAACCAGCGCCGAGGCTCTACAGAGCGCCTTTGCGGAGCGCTTCGGGGAGCGATTCCGGGTGGATATCATTGACTTGTGGATAGAGTACGCTCCCTGGCCGTTGAATCGTATGGCCAAGAGTTACCGCTTTTTGGCCGACGATACGCCGTGGCTTTGGCAGTTCCTTTATCAGAAGAGCGCCGAAAGGCCCGAGGTCATCAACCCGCTTATGGAGGCCATCTCCAAGTTGGCCGGCAAGCCGGTCCTTGAGGTGATCACCCACTATGATCCGGATTTGATGATCTGTGTACATCCCTTGCTGCACCAGGTGCCGCTGAAGCTGATGGAGCGCCTCGGGCGCAAGATCCCCTTCGTCACCGTCATCACCGACCTGACCACATATCATCCTGCCTGGTTGAACAAGGCCGTGGATCTGTGTTTCGTGCCCACGCAGGAGGCCTATGACTTTGCCCTGCGCTACGGCATGCGGCCAGAGCAATTGCGCCTGTGTGGCCTGCCGATCCGCCCCATCTTCGCCCATGATCCGCCTCCCAAAGAGGTATTACGGCCGCAGCTGGGCTTGCGACCGGATGTTCCCTTGGTGCTCATCACCGGAGGAGGCGAGGGGATGGGGCCGGTCGCAGAGATCGCCCGAGCCGTTGCCGCGCGGCTGGCGGCCGATAGCGCAGACCGCGGGAATTTGGCGGGGCAGTTGGGGGTGATCTGTGGCCGAAACCGGAAGCTCCAAGAGGAACTGGAGGACCATGACTGGCCGATCCCCACGGTGGTGCGGGGGTTCGTGGATAACATGCCCGCTTGGATGGCTGCAAGCGACTGTATCATCACCAAGGCGGGCCCTAGCACCATCGCCGAAGCCCTGGCTCTGGGGTTGCCCATCCTGCTGAGCGGCTATGTCAAAGGCCAAGAGGAGGGCAATGTGCCCTACGTGGTGGATCATGGGGTTGGGGTGTACTGTGAGGATCCTCAGGAGATCGCCGCGATCATCAGCCGTTGGCTTGGGCCGGAGCGGGCTACGTTGGCGAACATGGCTCGGAAGGCCAAGGAGATGGGGCGTCCTCGGGCCGTCTTTGAGATCGTTGAGGAGATCGCCAAGCTCATAGATTAAGTAAGGGGCTTTGCGGCTCGCGGCCTTTTGTGGTAAACTTGAGCGTTATCTATTCATTCTCACTTCGGATCCTTGTCCGGAGGATAAGGAGTGTTCATGCGCAAATTGGCCCTCAGGACGATCCTAGGGGTGATGGTCTTGCTCGGCTGGGGATTGGTCGCCGTCCGAGCTGAACCCGTAAGCCAGCAACTACAGGTGCAGATCACCTCCCCCGAGATGGGGGCAGAGTTGCGGGGAGTGGTGGAGATCAAAGGCTCCGCCTCGGTGCCCAACTTTCAGTTCTATAAAGTAGAGTTCGGCGTGGGGCCTAATCCCGCGCAATGGGCGCTGATCGGCACGCTTCATGAGCAGCCCGTGCTCAACGGTCGGCTTGAGGTGTGGGATACGACCAAGCTCCCCGACGGCGTGTACAGTTTGCGGCTTCAAGCCGTCAAGCGCGATGGCAACTACGAGGAGTTCTTTGTCCGCCAAGTGGCGATCGTGAACACGCGTCCGACGGCGACGGTGGCGCCGACAGAGACGCCCCTGGTGGCCGTTTCCCCCACGCAATCGCCTGTGGCCACGCCTCGCGCAACGGCCACGTTGCGCATCATCGCTCCCACGGCGGCGCTTTCCGGGGCCACGGCCACCCCCACCCTGAGCCGGCCCGTGCGCAGCGAACCCTTGCCCATTGATCCCAAAAGCTGGGGGCAAGCCTTTTGCTTTGGCGCCGCAGCGATGGGCATCGTCTTTGTGCTCTTGGGCATCGTATTCGGATTGCGGCGGCTGTTATAGGAGCTTTTAGGGCATATTTTGCGCTTTTCCGGAGGGGCTAGTCGCTAGGATTAGCCCCCAGGTGTGTTGTCTGAAAAAGATGGGCGGGCTTTTCATGGCTGAGGCATTGCACAAGCTTGCCGGCTGGATCCATCACGGGTCGACCGCCGGGCCCCTTTATCTGATTGTGGGGTTGGGCAACCCGGGCAAAGAATATGCCGGGAATCGCCATAATGTGGGCTTTCAGTGTATTGATCGCCTGGCTCGGGTCCACGGCCTGGAGTTCCGTCGGCAGCGCTTCCGGGCCGTTCTGGCCGAGGGGCAGATCGGTGGACGACGTGTCCTCTTGGCCAAGCCGCTCACGTTCATGAATGAGAGCGGCAAAGCCGTGGGACCTCTCAGCCGTTGGTACAAGATCCCTCCGGAACGCATCCTCGTCATCCATGACGACCTTGACCTGCCTCTGGGCAAGATTCGCTTGCGTCCCGATGGGTCCAGTGGCGGGCATAAGGGCATCAACTCCCTCATCGCCGAGTTGGGCACACGCGACTTTGCCCGGTTGCGGATCGGCATCGGCAGGCCGGAGCATGGCGATCCCGTGGACTATGTGTTGAGCGACTTTGGACGGGATCAGGAGCCGGCCATCGCCGCAGCCTATGAAATGGCCGAACGCGCGATCCTCGCCTTCTTGCAAGAGGGCATAGAGAGGGCGATGAGCCAGTACAATAACAACGGTGGCCGATGACGGTAAGGCGCTGGGGGCTCGGTGGGGTGAGGGCCTCGGGATCCGTCCTCGGTAGAGAAAAGGATGTGGACTTTGAACCTTGAAGGGTTGTTGGCTTTGTTGCGGGATAACCCCGATTATCAGCGCCTTCTTCAGCAGGCTCGGCGCATCCGTGAAGGCGTGGTGCAACAGGAGGGCTTTCCGGCCCTCTCGCTGGAGCTTCTGGAGGCGGCCCGTCCCTACCTGCTTGCCGCCCTTCAAGGCGATTGGCCTGGGCCGGTGCTCGTCATCTCCGGCAAGCCGGAGAACGCGCGTCACTTGGCAGACCAAGTGCGCGCTTGGTCGGGGGATGCACAGCGGGTGTTGTACTTTCACGCCCCCGACGCCATTTTCTATGATCCCTTGCCTTGGGACCAGGAGACCATTCACGCGCGGGTCGATGTCCTGGCCATGTTGACGAGCCTGCGCGAAAGCCGCGTGGCGGATGCTGGGCGAGGCACGTTGATCGTGAGTTCCGTCTGGGCGTTGATGGTCAAGAGCGTCACCCCGACGGCCTTTCGGCGGGCGATGATCACCCTGCGCGTGGGGGATAGCTTGCCACCCTTCCAGCTCTTGGCCCATTGCGTGCGCTTGGGATATGAGGCGGCTACCGTAGTGGAGGAGCCGGGGACCTTTAGCCACCGCGGGAGCATCATTGACATCTTTCCACCCAACTCCTCTGCGCCGGTGCGGGTGGACTTTTTCGGCGACGAGGTGGATAGTATCCGCCTTTTTGATCCCTCTACGCAGCGCTCCGCGGAGCACGTTCCCGAAGTCACGCTAGTGCCCGCCAGCGAAGCCTTGCCCGAGTGGGGCAAGGCCGCTGCGGAGGCTCTGATGGCCCTGGACCTGAGCTCTTGCGATCATGCCACCCGGCAACGCATCCAGGAGGAGCGCGAGAAGCTCGTCAGAGGTGAGCGCTTCAGGGGCATGGAGTATTATCTACCCTATCTTTATCCTCGGCCGGGGACGCTCTTGGAGTTCCTGCCTCAGAACGCCCTGGTGTTGCTGGATGAAACGCTCATGTTGGAGGCCGCTGCGACGAGCTTGGAGAACCAGGCTCTGAGCTTGCGCGCGGAGATGCTCGCCGAGGGGCAATTGCCCGCGAATTGGGCTGTGCCCTATTTCACCTGGGAGGAGCTGAAATCCCGCTTGGCAAGCCAACGAGCCATTAGCCTTGGCCACGGCATGGCCGAGACGCTGCCCTTCTTCGGTGAGAACGGCTTCCTCCCCGCTCCCAGATACGGCGGCCAGCTTCAGGATGTCTTGGAGGATGTCGCGGAGTTGCGTGCCAAGGGGCAGCGCGTGGTGTTGATCACCCGCCAAGCCGAGCGCCTCTCTGACCTCCTCAGAGAGCGCAATATCTATAGCACCCCCACGAAGGAGATCCCCGAACCCCCGAAACTCGGCAGTGTTCATATCGTGGACGGGATTATCGCCGAGGGCTGGGCCTTTGGCCCCGGCCGGCTGGTCGTCCTGGCCGATTCGGAGGTCTTTGGCTGGTCGCGTATCCGGAAGCGCAGGCCAGCGCAGCGCCGCGCCATCTCGCCGGAGAGCTTCTTTGCTGACCTGCAAAAGGGCGATTACGTCGTCCATGTGGAGTATGGCATCGGGCGCTATCAGGGGATGGTGAAAAAGACCATCAACAACTTGCAGCGCGAGTATTTGGAGATAGAGTATGCCGCCGGGGATCGGCTCTATGTTCCAATTCACCAAGCCGATCGGGTCAGCCGGTATTTGGGGGCCGATGAACGCGAACCCTATCTCCACCGCCTGGGGAGCAATGAATGGCATACGATCGTCAGCCGGGCGCAGAAAGCCGTGCGCGACATCGCCGCCGAGCTGTTGGAGCTTTATGCGGTCCGGGAGATCAGTCCCGGCCATGCCTTTAGCCCCGATACGCCCTGGCAGCGCGAGTTAGAGGCCTCTTTCCCTTACGAGGAGACGGAAGACCAGATCAAGGCCCTGGAGGCGGTCAAGGCCGATATGGAGAAGCCCAAGCCCATGGACCGCCTGATCTGTGGGGATGTGGGCTACGGCAAGACGGAGGTGGCCTTGCGGGCAGCTTTCAAGGCGGTGATGGATGGCAAGCAGGTGGCCTTGTTGGTACCCACGACGGTTTTGGCCCAGCAGCACTTTTATACCTTCCGCCGGCGCCTGCGGGCTTTCCCGGTGAGTGTGGAGATGCTCTCGCGCTTTCGCACGCCCGAAGAACAGGAGCGGATCCTGGCCGATCTGCGCTCGGGTAAGGTGGATATCATCATCGGCACCCACCGCCTCTTGTCAAAGGACGTGGTCTTTAA
>DAOTVR010000001.1:0-8332 GCA_034436315.1 Anaerolineae bacterium | reverse complement strand
AAAGACGTCATGCTGGTCACTTTAGGTGGCGACAAGCCCTATGCTGATCTGTTAATCACCAAGCCCGAAAACTACTACGGTTACGTCGAGTTCCAGCCTTACTGCGAAGGGTGGGGTTGGACCGAGACCGCCATCGCCCTCCTGGAGGGCGTGCCCGTGGTGCCTTATGTGCCGCGCAGGGTGACTACTCAGGATACCATTGAGACCCGTTATCAAGAATTGTATGGGGCCAAGCCCTAAGTTGTTCTCTTGTGTAGATGGGGGCGGCGTTCATCGCATAGCAGACACGCCGTCCCCATGTCTCCGTGTTGATGCCAAGAGAATGCTCTTGTTCTGTGCAAAAGGAGACAGTCCATGTCTGCGGTTTCGGGTATCAGGTTGCGCGATTCTGGTCAATCTAGCGCTCGACACGGGGCTGGTTACAAGACGGCCTGGTTCTTTCTCAATAATGGGATTTTCGTCGCCCTTGTGATCGAGTTGTTAGTGTTTTGCCTGATCGGTAAAGAAAAGTTCTATTCCCCCGCAGTGCTGGCCATTATCCTTCAAAACGCCTCAGTGGTGGGCATCATCATGCCCTTTTATACCGCCGCGCTGATCTCTGGCATTTTGGATTGGAGTACGACGGCTGTAGGCGCTTTAGCGGGGACCCTATTTGCTGCATTGATAACAGGGTATGGCTGGTCGTGGTGGTTGGCGTTGATAGCTGCTATGGGCTTGGCGATCTCTGTCGGGATCTTGAACAGTTGGGTGGTCATTCGCTTAAAAATTCCTCCCATTGTCGCCACGCTGGTTGGTAGTGGCGTGGCTGTGGGTGTAGCCTATCTCTTAGCAGATCGGTTCGGCCAGGCGATGCAGGTTAAAGTGGTAGCCCCCGTGTTACGTCAGCTCTGGACGGTGAAGCCGTTGGGCGTGCCGTTGACCGTCTATCTCATGCTTGTATCATATGTTTTTGTCTATATCCTGCTCAACCACACCCGCTTGGGTGCCCATTTGTACGCCGTAGGTGCCAATCCCGAAGCAGCCCGGCGCTCAGGGATTAATATCGATCGCTTAATCGTGTTCATGTTTACGCTCTTGGCGACGTCGACGGCGCTAGCCAATATCATCTACAATGCGCGGATTATGAACGCCGGACCGTACCTTTCTCCGGCTACCACCGCTTCCGGGGCGGGCATTTCGGTGACCTTGGTGGGGGCGCTATTCGCTGGTATCGGCCTGTTTGGCGGGATTGGGCGAGTAGAGTTCACGTTGGTGGGCCTGTTATTCTTTTCGGTGTTGACTGTTGGGATGGGCGTAGTTGGCTTCCCAGCGCAGTTTCGGGTAGCTGTAGACGGCATAGCGATCATCTTGGCACTTTTGTTAGATAGCTTTCGCCGCTATCTGTCTACCCGTTGATGAGAAGGAGGTGCGAGGTGTCCCCATCCTCGGCGATAGAGAGTGTGCCTAAGGCCAGAAAAGCGGCCTGGTGGATAAGTTCGCCTCTCTTGCGTATGCTTGAGGTGCTTCTGAGCAATTCCTTGCTGATGGCGACGATCGTTTTGGTAGTTATCTACTCCATTATTGCTCGCCATCTCAATTTCTTCACTTTTGAAAATCTAGTCAATATCCTAATCAGTGCTACGGTAGGCGGCTTTCTCACCTGGGGCCTGGCCGTCACCATGTTAGCAGGTAACATTGATTTCTCCACTCAAGGCGTCTCAGCCGTCGCCTCCATTATGATGGGGGTATTGTTCATGCAGCTGGGTTGGGGAGCCCTTCCGACACTCGTCGCTGTAGTACTCGCGAGCGCCATCCTTGGGCTGCTGACCAGCCTTCTGGTTGTGAACCTGAAGATTCCGGGCTTGGTCGCCACCATTGCGGTCAATGGCTCCTATGTGGCTACGGCGATGTTCTTGTGCAACAATTATCAGATCAACATCCGGCGCCCTGACTTGGAGAACCTGTTTTTCAAGTTCCGCATCCTGAATATTCCCTTCTCGGTGTGGCTGATGTTCGCTTTTTTCGGCTTTGCTTGGGTGGTGCTCAACCACACGAAACTGGGGGCACACATCTATGCAGCTGGAGCGAACCCCATTGCGGCGCGTTTGAACGGGGTGCGAGTTGATTGGGTTATCCGGATTACTTTGGTATGGTCCGCGGTCTGCGTGGCTTTGGCTGCTATGATCCAGACGGCGCGTTCCGGCATCACGTTGTTATTTGGTTCTTCTGGCGGCTTGTATGCCGACCTAGGGCCGGTAGTTTTAGGCGGAATTTCGCTCTTCGGTGGAAGGGGCAGGCTGGAGAACATGCTGGTGGCCATTGCCTTTACCAGCGTTCTCTACAATGGTTTGTACTTGATGAATGCGTCGACTGGCACAATCAGAATGACCTATGGCTTGGTGTTTCTGATCGCTATTCTGATGAGCGCAGCGCGCGAGTGGTTTGCCAAGTTGAGGGCATGATTGAGAGATTTCACTAGCTTGGAGTGAGCGATTATGAAAGAGTCAAGCTCGGTGCCCATTCTTGAATGCCGCGGCGTGTCAAAGGCCTTCGGTGCTGTGCAAGCAGTGAACAAAGTCAATTGGAAGATTTATCCTGGCGAGGTTACCGCTTTGGTAGGCGACAACGGCGCCGGTAAATCCACTTTGATTAAGCTGATCGCTGGTGCACTGGTGCGGGACGAGGGCGAAATTTATGTCAAAGGTCAGCTTGCCGACATCAATACTCCCCAGGACGCTTTTAGATACGGCATTGCTACGATCTATCAGGATTTGGCTCTGGTGGAAACCCGCGACGTGGTCATGAACATGTTTTTAGGCAATGAGCTCACCCATGGACCCTTTGGCTTGTTCCTTGACCATAAACGCATGCAACGAGAGGCCGAGCGCATCCTGCATGAGGAGATTCACTTGCATCTCCCCAGCGTTCGTCAGCTTGTCTCCCGCTTGTCGGGCGGGCAACGACAGGCAGTGGCTGTAGGGCGAGCGCTCTTGCGCGGTGGCGAGATTATTATTATGGATGAGCCCACCGCCGCTTTGGGCGTTGAACAGACGGCCGAAGTATTGCGCTTGATTGATACTTTGCGTTCGCGTGGCAAGACTGTCGTTGTCATCAGCCATAATCTCACTCAAATATTTCAAATCGCGGACCGGATATCTGTGATGTTTCACGGTGAGATGGTGGGCACACGTCGCACTGTCGAGACTACGCGCGAAGAGATTGTCTCCATGATCGTCGGAGTCAAGACCGATAGCTTGGCTGTGGCTTAGTTGTATCGGCTCTTATTCCCGGCCTCCCTTTGTGTAAAATGGGAATATGTCTGTTGCTTCCTTTATGAGCTTTTGGTGAGGTTGTCTATGCGTAAACTCCCTCGCGATACGATGACGGCGCGCCAGCGCATTGAGGCGACGCTGCGGGGTGAGCTCCCCGACCGGGTGCCCATCTTTGACCTCATCCAACATATCCCTTTGATCGAGTACGTGACGGGCGAAAAGGTCACCCTGGAGAACGGCCTGGACTTGCTCTGCCGCACCATCGGCGAACGGCTGGATATCACCCGGGGCATCGCCCCGCCGGTGGAGGAGCGGATCATCCGCCACGAGGACGGCTTTGTCTATAAGCAGGAGTGGTGGACGACTTGGCTCATAGAGCGGCCCTTCAAGGACGTGCGCGGTCTGTTGGCTTATATCCCGCGCAATATGGAAGAGCTTTATAATCGTCAGCCCGGCGACATGTTCACTTTCGGTGGCAAGAGCAACGTCTGGGGGACGGCTACGCGCTCCCCACGAGAGCAGTTCCTCGCCCTGCAAGAGAAGGTGGGAGAAAACACCGTGCTCTTCCCCTTTGAAAGCCCTGTGGGGCTGGATACAGCCCACGTGCGCGCAGGGCTGGACCTTTTCGTCTACGCCTACGCCGAGAACCCCCAGCTCGTCTCCGACTGGCTAGAGGCCCTTAACTGGGCAGAGATCCAGCGGGTGCACGAAACTGCCGATGCGGAGCTTTCGCCGGTGGCGCTGGTCTTTTCGGATATCGCCGACAAGAATCAGACCTTTTACTCCCCCGCCTTCTTGCGCAAAGAGTTCTTCCCCCGCCTGAAGAAATTGGTGGATGCCTGGCACGCTCACGGCGTTAAGGTGATCTACCATTCTGACGGCAACCTGTGGCAGGTGTTGGACGATTTCAAGGCCGCGGGGATCGACGGTCTGAACCCCCTAGAGCCGCTTTCGCATATGTATGCCGGAGACGTGCGCCGCGGCTACCCCGATTGGATCCTCATGGGAGGCATTGACGCCAGCCAGCTTCTGCCCTTTGGCTCGGTGGACGAGGTGCGCCGGACGGTGCGGCGGACCATCGCCGAGGCCGGCGCTCAGGGGCGCCTCTGGCTGGGGTCTTCCACCGAGATCCACCCCGCTTGTAAGCTGGAGAACGTCCTGGCTATGTGGGAGACGATTGAGACGTACGGGTATTATCAATAGAGTCGCCCTCACCCTACCCTCTCCCGATTCCGGGCGAGGGAGTACGGTGTGCTCTTTTGCTCCCTTCTCCTCTCTCAAGAGTTTTGGGAGAGGAGAAGGGCCGGGGATGAGGTGAGGGCCATAAACAAATCCAGACGAGGGATTTTGACGACGGAAAGGGAGAAGCATGGTTACAGACCTGGAGCGATTCGACGACTGCATGAATTACCGTTCGAGCGATCGCCGGCCGAACCACGAACTGGGCGTCTGGCCGCAGACACGCGAGCGCTGGCGCGCGGAGGCCCCTGATGCAGTGCGCGACTTTACCTGGGATTGGTTCTACGGTGAGCCGGCACTGAATTTGGATCGGCGCGACTATATTCCCATGAATTACGGCTTCATCCCCCCTTACGAGCGCCAAGTGCTGGAGGAGACGCCCGAGTACGAGGTCGTGCGCAATGAGAAGGGCATCGTCACCAGGGCGCTCAAGGAGGGCACGGTGGATGGCGGGCGGATGTGCATGGACACATACTTGGAGTTCCCCGTCCGCACCCCGGAGGATCTTCCCGATATCAAGCGGCGGCTGGTGCCCGCTCTGCCGGAGCGTTATCCGCCGGATCTAGATCAGCGCATCGCCGAATGGGCCAAGCGCGACTACCCCTTGGTTTTGGGCCGCAACTGTGACGCGAACGGCTTTTACTGGCGCGCTCGCGAACTATTGGGTACCGAGGCCCTCTCCTACGCCTGGTACGACTATCCTGAGATGATGCACGAGATCATGGCCATGTACGCCGAACTGATCATTGAGACCAGCCGCCCGGTCCTGGAGAAGCTGCGCCAGGCGGGCACGCAGATTGAGTATTTTGTGCTCAACGAGGATATGTCCATGAAGGCTGGCCCCCTGCTCAGCCCACAGACCTATCGCACCTTTATCTTCCCACACCTCCGGCGCATGGTGGACTTTTTCCGCTCTTACGGTTGTAAGTATTTCGCCGTGGATACCGATGGCAATCCCTTGCCCCTGGTGCCGCTGCTATTGGATGCGGGGGTGGATACCCTCTGGCCTCTGGAGCGCGCCGCCGATGTGAATCCTCTGGAGGTGCGCAGGCGCTTCGGCAAGTCGCTCAGGCTATGGGGCGGGGTGGATAAGCGCGTATTGACCCTCGGCCCCGAGGCCATTCGCGCCCACCTGCGGGAGATGATCCCTCTCATCGAGGAAGGCGGCTTCATCCCTACGGTGGATCACACCGTCCCACCGGACGTCTCCTGGGATAACTTTCGCTATTATATGGAGGCCAAGATGGCCCTGCTCTCGGGGGAGTTCAGCAAGTTGGAGTAGAAGTTTTTCGCGCGCGTTCGCGAGATCCTTTAGAGGGGGCATGCCGGTTATCATGAGTTATGGTTCGGACTATCACATCGCGGTCTATTACTTCCCACAATATCACCCTGATCCGCGCAACGACGCCTGGCATGGCGCCGGATGGACGGAATGGGAGCTGGTCAAGCGAGCTACGCCGCGCTTTGCGGGCCATCAACAGCCCAAGGTGCCCCTATGGGGCTATCTGGACGAATCTCGCCCTGAAGTGATGGAGCACAAGATCGCCGTAGCGGCTGATCATGGCATCACAGCCTTTATTTATGACTGGTACTGGTACGAGGATGGCCCTTTCCTCAACCGTTGTTTGGAGCAAGGATACCTGGCGGCCAGAAACAACGAGCGGCTCAAATTTGCTCTCATGTGGGCCAATCACGACTGGATAGACATCCATCCCGCCAAGCGCAGCTCGCCCTATCAGACTTTGGTGCGGGGGGCCGTCTCGCGAAGGGCCTTTGACGCGGCCACCACGCACATTATCAAGACATACTTCCCCCATCCCAGTTACTGGCGAGTTAAAGGGGGCCTCTACTTTTCCATCTATGAGCTAAGGACTTTGATTCAGGGATTGGGTGGCGTAGCTGAGACCCACCGGGCTTTGGACGATTTCCGCGCCAGGACCCGCGCCGCGGGGTTAGGGGAGTTGCATCTCAATGCCGTGGTCTGGGGCAAACAAGTGCTCCCCGGCGAGGAAGCCATCACGGATGTGAACGAGTTATTGGCCAGGCTGGGCTTTGATAGCATCACTTCCTATGTTTGGGTGCATCACATCCCGCTAACGAGCTTCCCCGAGACGCCTTATGGCCTGGTGGCCAAGCAGGCGGCGGAGGATTGGGAGCGTTTCACCTCCCAGTATAAGCTGCCTTATTATCCCAACGTCACGATGGGCTGGGATTCCAGCCCGCGCACCGTGCAGTCGGATATCTTTGATAACGTGGGCTATCCTTTTACCCCCATACTGAGCGGCAATACCCCTGAGGCGTTTCGCCGCTCGCTGCTGGAGGCGCGAGCCTTTCTAGACAAGGGACGAACCGATCCTAAAATCCTCACGGTCAATGCTTGGAACGAATGGACTGAGGGGAGTTACCTAGAACCGGATACCCTGCATGGCATGGGCTACTTGGAGGCCATTCGGGATGTCTTTGGAGCGCCCTGAGTTTTTGTCAAATCGGCGCCTTTATGCTATAATTTCTTGTGGAGTTAACCTGAGCATTGTCTATAGGAAGGAAAGATCGGCTTATGGCGTTGTCCAAAAGCGAAAAGGAGGCCGTTTTTAACGCGTATCATCGTCACGAGACGGATACCGGATCGCCTGAGGTGCAGATAGCCCTGCTGACTACACGCATCAATCGCCTTACCGAGCATCTCAAAGTCCATAAGAAGGACGAACACTCTCGTCGGGGATTGTTGAGGCTGGTCGGTCAGCGTCGGCGTCACTTGAACTATCTCAGCGCGAAGGATGAAAAAAAGTACAAGGAAATCATCGAGCGGCTTGGCCTTCGTCGTTAGCAGTTTCTTTGGTCGGGGAGAACAACTTGCCTGGGTGCATGGCTGAGTAGATGGAGCCGAGTTTTACCATCTACTCGTTTCTTTTATAGATGCCCGGTGATCTGGGCGTCCTTTGGCAAGTTGGACTTGCTTTGTGGGAGGTGCAGGACGGTTTGAGCAGGAATTGGGGCATATGCCTCACCAGATGTGAGACCTATTCCCCAGTCCCTGAGCAATCCGTCCTGGCCTCCCGAATTAAGATTTGGGAGAAAGGATGGAAAAAATGATTAAACAGTATAGGGCTACCTTAGGTAGCGAAGAGATCCTGGTGGAGACGGGGAAACTCGCTCAACAGGCTGATGGCGCAGTGACCGTGCGCTTGGGAGATTCTATGGTCCTGGTGACGGCCACGGCCTCTAAGCAGCCTCGTGAGGGAGTAGATTTCTTCCCTCTGACGGTGGATTTTGAGGAGCGGCGTTACGCCTCGGGCAAGATCCCCGGCGGCTTCTTTAAGCGCGAGGGGCGCCCGTCGGACGAGGCGGTCTTACTGGCCCGCTTGGTGGACCGCCCTTTGCGGCCCCTTTTCCCAGAGGGCTACCGCAACGACGTGCAGATCATCATCACCGGCCTCTCCTTTGATGGTGAGCACCATCTAGATATCATCTCGGTCATCGGTGCCTCGGCGGCGCTTGCCATCAGCGGCATCCCCTTTAATGGGCCGGTGGGCGCGGTGCGCATGGGGTATATTGACGGCCAGTTTGTGGTCAATCCCACCGTCAGTCAGATGGCGCAAAGCGCTCTGGACCTGACCGTGGCGGGGACGTCCGAGTCGGTGCTGATGATTGAGGCCGGCGCTCAAGAGGTTCCCGAGGACTTGATGCTAGAGGCCATCCAGCGCGGCCATCAGGCTTTCCAAGAGGTCATTGCCATGCAAAAGCGCATGGCAGAGGAGATCGGCAAGGCCCCAATCCCTGCCGCGATGCACGTCCTAGATGCGGCGCTCTTTGAGACCGTCAAGGGGTTGGTTTACCAGCCG